>MNZL01000046.1:0-7648 GCA_001873585.1 Rhodobacterales bacterium CG2_30_65_12
CGGGGTTTTCGTTTGCGGATATCTGGTTTACTCGGACAGAAAATTGTCCTTGCTTTTCAATGAGGGCGGGTGAAGACGGTTTAGCGCCTAGGGCTTTGCTTTCCCTGAATTCTAGACGTCCTTCAGGGGTCGCCAGCTATCAAAGCCAAATTGTAAATCCGTCAAACCCCAGGCTCAGAAGTCTGACGCGCCGATTGCTGCGATGTTGCGCAAAAGGGCATTTCGCGCGTCTCGCCCTCCGATCTTCGTGATCTTGGCGCCATGTGCCCTCGTCATGGGTCAGGCCTGCAGTTTTTGCGCGACCTCAACACGCACTGCGCAGTGCCGCCCGAGCCGCAGGCCATCACCCGGCGTTTGCGGATTTCCTTCAGAAAACGGCACGATGAGCGGGAACCGTTGGGGACTTTTCGTCATATTTTTGTCGAAATATTGGTTTTCTGTTGAAATTATGTGATCATCCGCCAATAAACATAAAAAACAATACAATAACTTCTGGCAGGAAGCAGGCGCGTTGCAGGTTCTCAGCGAACAGCGAAAAAGCAAGGCTTGGGCCTTTCCGGAGCTTGCGCCGGTTGCCGGGGCACGGTCGTTTCTGGCCACCCGAAGTGCGCCGCGAGCGCCCGGTGGCGCGATACGCGTGGCGCCGAAAACCGATGGCCACATCAAGGCAACGACGATCACCTTTCGCACCATCACCCAGCACGGCGATTTGCTGGTGAACTTCATGGAAGCCCGCAAGCGGGTGTTCATCGACAACCTGCACTGGTCGCTTCCGCACACCGATGGCATGGAATTCGATCAATACGACACGCCACAGGCGCGTTGGATCGCCATCCACGAGTTCGGCCAGATCCTCGGCGGTGTCCGCCTATCCCCGACCACCGCGAAATGCGGGGTCTATTCCTACATGTTGCGGGATGCCCAGCAAGGCCTGCTGTCGGACATCCCGTCCGACGTGCTTTTTTTCGAGGCGCCGGTGCTCGAAAATGTCTGGGAGGCGTCGCGCCTGTTCATCACCGACGAGGTGCCGGCACAACGCCGACTCAAGGTGCAGGCCGTCCTGATGGAGCAGATGTCGGCAACGGCACGCGAACGCAGTGCCACCCACGTGATCGGCATTGTGCCGGCCGTGTTCACGCGCTGGTTACGGCGGCTTGGCCTCGACGCGGTGCCGGTGGGCCGCCGATTCGCGATCGACGGCACTCATAGTCAGGCCGCGTTGTTCAACGTGAGCCGAATGCCAAACTGACAGCGAACAATTCTGAATTAGTGCCTTAGAATCATCAGTTTAACGGAATTTTTCCGGCGAGACCCTTGGCGACACAACTCGGCCCCAATGTTGCCACGCACCTGCCAGACTCATTTACATATAATGAATGAGATTTCTTTCGGGCTTGCTGTTGCCGTCAACAACGGTTTCAGGCGCCCTCATGCAGGAATGCGTTAAACACGGATGGTCGCAATGAAGATACTCGCTGTTGACGACGACGAAATCGTCCTGCGCCTTCTCTCAGGCATGCTTACGCGCGCCGGCTACTCCGGCGTTCGCACCTGCACATCGCCGCAGACGGCGCTCGACATCGTGCGCCGCGAAGCGACCCCGTTCGATTGCTTCCTGCTCGACATCCAGATGCCCGGCATGAACGGTATCGAATTGTGCCAGGAAATCCGCCGAATGCCGGCCTACCGAAGCACGCCGATCCTTATGCTGACGGCGCTTTCCGAAAAGGCCTACGTCGATAGTGCGTTTTCGGCCGGCGCGACGGACTACATGACCAAGCCGTTCGATGCCACAACCGTTGCCATGCGGCTTGGGCTGGCAAGCCAACTTGCTGCCGAGCGCAAGACGATCTCGGACAATGCGGAAATCATCGATTCGTTCATCGACGTGCTTGAACAGACCACCCGACACGATCTCGGCGAAGCGATTGACCTGGGCAAGATGGACGGGCTCCTGAGCTACCCCGCCTTTGAAAACTATCTTTACCAATCCGGCCGCAGCGTGATGTTTCTCGCAACGGTTTTTGCGGTGAAGGTGCGCAAGGCGGAGATGTGGCACCAGAAACTGCCGCCGCTGGAATTCAAGGACCTGTTGCGCCAGTCGGCGAGCGAGATCATTTCGCCGCTGGAAGACCACGGGATCTTTCTCACCTATCGAGGCAGCGGCGAATTTGTCGGCGTGGTGCCGCGCAACGGAACCCGTGCCCTGAAGCTGATCGGCGAGTCGATCAGTTTCGGAATCCGGGAAAGCGAAGGAAGGTTCGGCGCGGTCCTCCCGCGATCCGTGACACTGACAATTGGCGACCCGATTCCCACCCGCCTGCCCACGCGCGGCGGGATCCTGAAAAGCATCTGGTCTTCGCTGGACAATGTCCGCGAAAAGACGGAAGCGGAGAAAAACCTGTTCGCTGGCGTCGAAGGAACAGACGCCGCCCGACATTCTCATACCGATCTGTCGCAGGAGAAAGAGGCGCAGGAGCAGCACCTCAGGGACGAGTTCCAGAGGCTTCTCGAGCATGAACTGCGCACCGAAGTCGGTGAGCATGGCCGCCGCCCGACCCGTATGCAGCGCGCCGAGAGCAGCTTGTTCGGTTTCCAGAAGCACCACCAAAGACTGTTCCGCGGCAGAGAGAAGGCGCTGTTTTCCCGCGCCGGCACTCCCGAGCGCGAGCCGCTGGCGCAGGCCACAACCGCACCTGGGAACGATCTGAGTGCGGATACGAAAAAGAACCGCCACAACGGGGAGTGAGCGGCCGAAGTCAGCCACAGCACAAACACATGACAGGATATGCCGATCACGAACGGGGGGGCCGCCAAATGTGATCGCCGCTGCGCGTTTCGGCATCAAGCCCTGTGTCTGGCAGCCCACATGTATGCTATTGGCCGGCTTCGTTGCCCGGTTGGTTTGAGGACAAGAAAACTGAAGTTTGAATGGAGTAACGAATATGCCGCGTGGTGCACAAAACAAAGATTTGGCCGGGGTCGAGGCTGCGATCAACGAAGTTCGGTTTGACTTCATCCGCAGGTTGGAGGGATACGTTGAGCAGCTTGACGGCATTCTTGAGGCGTTGATCGCCGCCAGTGCTCCGGCGGCAGGCATTGAAGAAGCCGCCCATATTTCGCATCGGATCGCCGGCGTTGCGAGCATCTTCGGTTATACCGAACTGGGCCGTATCGCGCAGTATACCGATACGGCGATTTCGGCGTTCCTCTCCAACGAAGAGGGCGAGGTGGATATCGTCGCATTGACTGAAAAAATCAGCATCCTCGCGGATTTCTCAGCTGACGTCTGCGGCGAGCTCTCGCATCAAGGCTTCCGCAACCACGCGGTTTGAGGCCAGGCGGCGGCTGTCACCAACAACGCCCGGCGCCAAAGGTCACGCGCCCGTTCCATTCCGTTCGGTCGGCCCGCCACCGGCGTCGTGATGGCGCGCCCAGACAGCCTCGATCTGCCGACACAGATCAATCGGTTCGAACGGCTTCAGGATCACTTCGAGCGCACCGGCTTCTATCAGATGTCGCGCGAAGGCCTGTTCGGTTTTTGCGGTCATGAAAATTACGGGCACATCCTCCCAACCCGGCAGCGCGTTCAGCTTGTGCCAAAGGTTTTCCCCGCTCATTCCCGGCATCATCACGTCGAGCAGAAGAAGCTGCGGCGGCGTTTCAGCAGCTCGCAGCGTTTCTTCCCCTGATGCGAATTGCACCACGTCGTAATGCCCAACGAGTTCGAGAGTCATCTTGGTGATGATCCGGATATCGCTATCGTCATCGACATGTAAAATCCGCTTCAGCGCTTCCATATGGATCAGCTCCGTCCAAGCCGGGCATCCCACTGGGTCTACAGCTAACAGGGCAATCTTGAAATCCCCAGCGCAACGCTCGCCGTTTTCCCAATACATCGGGTCTGAAAACTGGTTGACCTAACGTCACATCCAAAACAGCTTATAGGAACAAAAGAGGTTTCACACCTCTTTTTCTTGCGGGCGGGTGCAATACGCTTTTTCTTCAGGCATTTGCCGCCTTCTGTTCGTCCAGCGCCGTCTCGTTGGAATTGGCAGCCTTGCCCGGCAACTTGCAATCGAACTCGACGTAGAACGTGCTTCCGTTGCCGAATTCGCTCTCGTAGTCGACCGTGCCCTCGTGGCGTTCGACGATCTGCTTGGTAATGCTCATACCCAAACCCGTGCCGCCGATGCGGCGGACATCGGACGAATCCACCTGGCTGAACTTGCCAAACACCTTGTCTTTCGAGTTTTCCGGAATGCCCACGCCCTCGTCGCGCACGGAGATGCGGGCGCGGGCGCCATGCATCGCTATCCTGACCTGCACGGTGCCGCCCTCGTCAGAAAACTTGAGCGCGTTCGACAGCAGGTTCGCCATCACCTGCATCAGCCGCGAATGATCGCCTGCGATAAAGATATCATCCTTCGGAAATACGGTGATCATGTTGATCTTGAGCTGGTCGGCATAGCCTTTGGTCGACTCGATCGCCTCTTCCACCAACTCGCGCACGTTGATCCGTTCAAAATGAAACACCATTTCGCCAGCCTCGATCTTTTGCAAATCGAGCAGGTCGTCGATGAGGTTCGACAATCTCCGCGCGTTTTTCGCCGCGATGTTCATTGCAGGTTCGAGCGCTGGCGGTACCTCGCCGAGCGCGCCCGCATTGATCAGCTCAAGCGAAGCCTTGATCGAGGTGAGCGGTGTGCGCAACTCATGGCTGACCGTCGACAGGAACTGCGATTTGATCTCGTAGGCCGCCTTTGTGCGCTCGTTTTCTTCCTTGATCTTAAGCATCTGCTGCAAACGCTCCTGGTATTGGCCATAGAACACCAAGGAGACGTCGACGATGAAATAGAGCACAAATACGATGGTAAAAAATTCCAGCCAGGCCGCCGACCCTAAAGGTGGCTTGAATAGTATAACATCATAGAGCGCGATGAAGATGAACGTGCAGCCATATATCGCAAGCCGCACGAGCAAGACACCGATCATCTGGCTGTTGTTCATCGCGGCAAACAGCGAAGCGGCAAAAAGGAAGAAGAGCGGCGTGAAATGCCCGCCCCCAACTTGCTGCAAGGCAACGCTGATAACGAAAAAGCTGATCGCAGAGGCGCTGAGCACGGTGTTGGCAACAACCCCGAGGAGAAAGAGCCGGGTCTTGCGGCGGTCTGTTTCCGTCCAGTTCATCACCCGCCGCGCCAGAAACAGATCGAGCAGTTCGGTGAAGAGCACGGCCGAATAGCCCGCGAACGTGGTAACCGGATCAAAGTAGAACGCAGACAGGATCGCGGCGGCGATGAAGATCATCTGTCGCTGCCAGACCAGTTTCGAGATCGCAAGGACGTAATCCTTGATCCGCTCGTCAAGGTCATCCGTTCCGAACCACTCGGTCCAATTCGGAGCCCGGTCATCCAGGAAAGCCATTTCCAGTCTGCCTCTAAATTAGCTCATCACACCTGGAGCCGTCCTACACGAAAAAAGTGGTGCAAATCGGGCCGGCATTGGGCATCTTGGCCACCTGCCACAGAAAAACCGTGGGCGATGCGGCGATGCCCGACCAAACGCGGCGCATGTTGGGTATCTCGGTGACTGCCTTGGCGTGATGTGGCCTTGGTAAACCTGGATTGCCGAAGCCTCGGCCACGGCATTGAGCACCCCGCCGTTATCGGGTTTGTGGCTGTGCCATCAAAGCCCGAGGCCCTTGCGCGAAAAAGCCGGGCACCTGGCCCGGCTTCCCGTTTCCTTTTTCGATCGGCCCCGGCTCAGGCGTGGATTGCGCCGTCGCCGCAGGCGAGCGCCGCCTCGCGCACCGCTTCCGAAACGGTCGGGTGGGCGTGGCAGGTGCGCGCAAGGTCTTCCGCCGCAGCGCCAAATTCCATCGCCACACAGGCCTCGTGAATAAGGTCGCCCGCCGAAGGGCCGATGATGTGCACACCGAGGATCCGGTCGGTCTGCTTGTCGGCAAGGATCTTCACAAAGCCTTCGCCGGCAAACATCGCCTTGGCGCGGCCGTTGCCCATGAAGGAAAACTTGCCCACCTTGTAGGCCCGGCCCTGCTCTTTGAGCTGCTCTTCGGTTTTGCCCACGGCAGCCACCTCGGGGCTTGTGTAGATTACGCCGGGGATCACGTCGTAATTTACGTGCCCCGCCTGGCCGGCGATGCTCTCGGCCACGGCCATGCCCTCATCTTCCGCCTTGTGGGCGAGCATCGGCCCCTCGGTCACATCGCCGAGCGCCCAGATCCCGGGCACCGAAGTTTGCCAGTGATCGGTGGCGATCTGGCCGCGCGGGGTCATCTTCACACCCAGCGCATCGAGCCCGAGGCCATCGCTGAAAGGTTTGCGCCCTGTCGCCACGAGCACCACGTCGGCGTCGAGGGTGTGTTCGCTGTCGTCCTTGCGCAGCTTGTAGCTGACGGTGGCCTTGGTCTTTTTCGCGTCCACCCCCTGCACCGCCGCGCCGAGAATGATTTCAAGCCCCTGCTTCTTGAGCGTGCGCAGCAGCGTTTTGGCAATCTCGTCATCCATCCCGGGCGTCACCTGGTCGAGGTATTCAACCACCGTCACCTGGGTGCCGAGGCGCGCGTAGACCGAGCCCAGTTCGAGCCCGATCACGCCGGCGCCGATCACCACCATCTTCTTGGGCACCCTGGGCAGGCTGAGCGCACCGGTAGAGCTGACCACCACCTTTTCGTCGATCTCCACGCCGGGCAGGCTGGTGGCTTCCGAGCCGGTGGCGATAACGATATTCCTGGCGCTGTGGCTCTCGTCGCCCACCTTCACCTGGCCCGCCTCCGGAATTGAGGCCCAGCCCTTGATCCAGTCGACCTTGTTCTTTTTGAACAAGAACTCGATGCCTTTGGTGTTTTGCGCCACCACGTCGTCCTTGTAGGCTTGCATCTCGGCCCAGTCGACAGAGGGTGATTTGCCCTTGAGGCCCATCTTGGCGAAGTTGTGCTCGGCTTCGTGCAAGGAGTGGGAGGCGTGCAGCAGCGCCTTTGACGGGATGCAGCCGACGTTGAGGCAGGTGCCCCCCAGTGCCCCGCGCCCTTCGACGCAGGCAGTTTTCAGCCCCAGTTGCGCCGCGCGGATCGCGCAGACATAGCCGCCGGGGCCACCGCCGATCACGATCACATCATACTCTGCCATAGTCTTCTCCTTGTCCACGCGGGCGTCTTTCAGATTGTTGCGGCGATCCTATTTCGCTGCCCCGGCCCCGCGCGTGAGCACGAAGGCCAGTACCAGCGTCAGGGCCACATAAGCCCACGCCACCCAGATCAGCCAAGCCGGGCCGTTCATCGCCACGATGCCATAGGCGGCCAGCACGACGATCAGCGAGCGGATCGCCCAGATCGTCAGTTTTCTCTTCCGGCTCGGCATCCAGCCTGCGAAGCCGGTGCCCGGAGCCTTGTTTTCGTCGCTCATCTCACAAATCCATCAGCAACCGGCGCGGGTCTTCCAGCGCTTCCTTGACGCGGACGAGGAACGTCACCGCGCCCTTGCCGTCAACGATGCGGTGATCGTAGCTCAGCGCCAGATACATCATCGGACGGATCACGATCTCGCCGTTCACCACCACCGGGCGGTCCTGGATCTTGTGCATGCCGAGGATGCCCGATTGCGGCGGGTTCAGGATCGGCGCCGAC
>MNZL01000046.1:7656-11956 GCA_001873585.1 Rhodobacterales bacterium CG2_30_65_12
AAACGCCACCGTTGGAGATGGTGAAGGTGCCGCCCTGCATCTCGTCCATCGTCAGCTTGCCATCGCGCGCGCGACGGCCCTTTTCGGCAATCGCCTTTTCGATCTCGGCAAAGCTCATGCTGTCGGCGTCGCGGATCACCGGCACCACGAGGCCCTGCGGGGTGCCGGCGGCCACGCCCATGTGCACGAAGTTCTTGTAGACCACATCGGTGCCGTCGATCTCGGCGTTCACCTCGGGCACCTCCCCCAGCGCATGCACGCAGGCCTTGGTGAAAAACGACATGAAGCCAAGCCGCACCCCATGTTTTTTTTCGAATTCGTCCTTGTACTGGGTGCGCAGAGCCATCACCGCCGACATGTCGACCTCATTATAGGTCGTCAGGATCGCGGCGGCATTTTGCGCGTCCTTGAGGCGGCGGGCGATGGTCTGGCGCAGACGGGTCATCTTCACCCGCTCTTCGCGGGCGGCGTCCTCAGCCGGAACCGGTGCACGCGGCGCGGGCGCGGCGGCAGGGGCCGACCGTGCCGGAGCGGCAGAAGCGTTGGCGACCACGGCTTTTTGCACGTCATCTTTCATGATCCGGCCATCGCGGCCAGAGCCCTGCACCTTGTCGGGCGAAATCCCGGCTTCGGCCATGGCCTTCCTGGCCGACGGTGCGTCCTCGACATCCTTGCCTTGTGCCTTTGCCGCGGGCGCGGCGACAGCTTCGGCCTTTGCCGGGGCGGCGGTGGCCCCGCCCTCGCCTTCGCGGAGAACGGCGAGCTTGCCGCCCGCCTCGACGCTAGCGCCTTCCTCGAACAGGATCTCGGCGATCACGCCCGCAGTTGGTGCCGGCACCTCGACCGAAACCTTGTCGGTTTCGAGCTCGCAGAGCATCTCGTCGGCCTCGACGGCATCGCCCACCTGCTTGAACCAGCTCGACACCGTCGCCTCGGTCACGCTTTCGCCAAGGCTCGGCACCATCACATCAACCAGGGCTCCAGCCTCGGCAGGGGCGGTTTCGGCTTTTGCCGTTTTTTTCGGCGCCGGAGCGGGCTCGACCGCAGCACCCTCGTTCAGCGTTGCCAGCAGCGCGTCCACGCCCACCGTCTCGCCTTCGCCCACGATGATCTCGCCAAGCGTGCCGGATGCGGGCGAGGGCACTTCCACCGTCACCTTGTCGGTTTCCAGCTCGCACAACATCTCGTCGGCGGTCACGGCATCGCCTGGTTTCTTGAACCAGGTCGCCACGGTGGCCTCGGTCACGCTCTCGCCCAGGGTGGGCACCCGAACTTCAATGCTCATGGGTCAGTTCCCTTCAATCGTAAGCGCCTCGGTCACGAGCGCCTCTTGTTGTGCTTTGTGCTGGCTCATCAGGCCGGTAGCCGGCGAGGCCGAAGCCGGGCGACCGACGAAAACGGGCCGGGTTTTTTCTTCCCGGATTTGGGTCAGAACCCATTCTATATTGGGTTCCATGAAGGTCCACGCCCCCTGATTCTTGGGCTCTTCCTGGCACCAGACCACGTCGGCGTTCGGGAAGCGGCCCAGCTCTTTCATCAGGCTCATCGCCGGGACCGGGTAGAATTGCTCGACCCGCAAGAGATAGACATCAGAGATCCCGCGTTCATCGCGCGCCTCCAGCAGGTCGTAGTAGACCTTGCCCGAGCACATCACCACGCGTTTGATCTCGGCATCCGGCTTCAGCTCGGCGGCTGATTTGCCGGTGGCCATCTCCTTGTCGGCATCGTCCCACACCACACGGTGGAAGCTGGAGCCTTCGATGAAGTCCTCCGTTTTCGACACCGCGAGCTTGTGGCGCAGGAGCGATTTGGGCGTCATCAGCGCCAACGGCTTGCGGTAGTTGCGATGCAGCTGGCGGCGCAGGATGTGGAAGTAGTTGGCCGGCGTGGTGCAGTTGGCAACGATCCAGTTCTCGCCGCCGCAAAGCTGCAGGTAGCGCTCTAGCCGGGCCGAGGAATGCTCGGGCCCCTGCCCCTCGTAACCATGCGGCAAGAGCAGCACCAGCCCGGACATGCGCAGCCATTTCGCTTCGCCCGAGGAAACAAACTGGTCGATCATGATCTGCGCGCCGTTGGCGAAATCGCCAAACTGCGCTTCCCAGAGCGTAAGCGCGTTGGGCTCGGCGAGGCTGTAGCCGTATTCGAAGCCCAGCACCGCGTATTCCGAGAGCATCGAATCGATCGCCTCAAAGCGGGCCTGGCCCTCGCGGATATGGTTGAGCGGGTAGAAGCGCTCCTCCGTCGTCTGGTCGATGAAGGCCGAGTGGCGCTGGCTGAAAGTGCCGCGCGTTGCATCCTGCCCCGAGAGCCGCACCGGAAAGCCTTCCAGCGCGAGCGAGCCAAAGGCCAGCGCCTCGCCCGTCGCCCAGTCGAACCCGGTGCCGGTTTCAAACATTTGCCGCTTGGCGTCGAGCATCCGCCCCACCGTCTTGTGCAGATCGAAGCCCTCGGGCACACTGGTGAGCGCGGCGCCGATCTGGTCGAAAGTTTCGCGCCCGATGGCGGTCTGGCCGCGCTGATAGTCTTCACCCTGCTGGTTGAGGTGTGCCCAGCGCCCGTCAAGCCAGTCGGCCTTGTTGGGCTTGTAGTCTTTCGCCGCCTCGAACTCCTGGTTCAGCGTGGCCTGGAAGACAGTCTTGGTATCCTCGATCTCGCCTTCGGGGATCAGCCCATCGGCCACCAGCCGCTCGGTGTAGAGCTGCAGCGTGGTCTTGTGTGTCTTGATGCTTTTATACATCAGCGGGTTGGTAAACATGGGCTCATCGCCCTCGTTGTGGCCGAACCGCCGGTAGCAGAAGATATCAATTACCACGTCCTTGTGGAACTTCTGGCGGAACTCGGTTGCCACCTTCGCGGCATGCACGACCGCCTCCGGATCGTCGCCGTTGACGTGGAAGATCGGCGCTTCCACCATCAGCGCAATATCGGTGGGATAGGGCGACGAGCGCGAGAAGCTTGGCGCAGTGGTAAAACCGATCTGGTTGTTTACCACGATGTGCATGGTGCCGCCGGTGCGGTGGCCGACGAGGCCGGAGAGGCCAAAGCCCTCCGCCACCACGCCCTGCCCGGCAAAAGCGGCATCGCCGTGCAGCAAGACCGGCAGAACCTGGGTGCGGTCGGTATCGCCAAACTGCGCCTGCTTGGCGCGGGTCTTGCCCAGCACCACCGGGTTGACCGCCTCGAGGTGCGAAGGGTTGGCGGTGAGGCTCAGGTGCACCTTGTTGCCATCAAACTCGCGGTCCGACGAAGCGCCGAGGTGGTATTTCACATCACCCGAACCGTCGATGTCTTCGGGCTTGGAGCTGCCGCCCTGGAACTCGTTGAAGATCGCGCGGTAGGGCTTGGAGAGCACGTTGCCGAGCACCGTAAGGCGCCCCCGGTGCGGCATCCCGATCGCGATTTCCTTAAGGCCCAGTTGACCGCCGCGCTTGATGATCTGCTCCATTGCCGGCACCAGCGCCTCGGCGCCATCGAGGCCGAACCGCTTGGTGCCCATGAATTTCACATGGCAGAACTTTTCAAAGCCCTCGGCTTCGACCAGCTTGTTGAGGATCGCCCGGCGGCCACGTTTGGTGAACTGGATTTCCTTGCCGAGGCCTTCGATCCGCTCCTTCAACCAGCCCGCCTGCTCGGGATCGGAAATATGCATGTATTGCAGCGCGAAGGTGCCGCAATAGGTGCGCTTCACGATGTCGACGATCTGGCGCATACTCGCAATTTCGAGCCCGAGCACTTGGTCGATGAAGATCGGCCGGTCCATGTCGGTTTGCGTGAAGCCATAGGAGGCGGGATCGAGCTCGGGCAGGGTTTGCTTTTCCGAGGCGCGCATTTTCAACGGATCGAGATCGGCGGCAAGGTGGCCACGGATGCGGTAGGCGCGGATGATCATCAGCGCGCGCACTGAATCGAGCACCGCACGGCGAACCTGCTCTTCACTGATCGCCACACCCTTTTCGGCGGCCTTTTCCTTCACGTTCTCGGCCACGCGCGCGGGCTTGACCTCTTCCGGCCATTGCCCATCGAGCGCATGCACCAGATCGCCGCCCGGCGTCGGCGGCCAGTCGGTGCGTGCCCAGGAGGGGCCATGCGCCTCGGCCTTCACGTCGGTCTCGGCATCGCCCATCTCGGCGAAGAACGCCCGCCACGCTGCGTCGACCGCATTTGGATCGCCCGCATATTGCGCGTAGAGCTGTTCAAGATAGGCTGCGTTCGCCCCTTGCATGAAGGAGCTGGCTTTGAACTGGTCGTTAGGGCTCTGGTCCGACATGGTGTCACCTGACAAATCTGGTGCGGGTGCCCC
>MNZL01000032.1:0-7347 GCA_001873585.1 Rhodobacterales bacterium CG2_30_65_12
AGATTTACATCCGGCCTTCCGGGGCCAGTTCATTCGTGCCAGAACCCCCGCCATGACACGCAAGACCGCCACGCTTACCGGATTTTCTGCCGTGCTCCTTTGGAGCCTGCTCGCGCTGTTCACGGTGGAAACCGCGCCGGTGCCGCCATTTCAGCTCAATGCGATGGCCTTTGCCATTGGCGGTGCGGTGGGGCTTGTCTGGCTGACCGCGACCGGGGGCTTGCCACAGCTCGCGCGGGTGAGCTGGCGGGTTTATACCTTTGGCACGCTGGGGCTGTTTGGCTACCACGCCTTCTATTTCACCGCGCTGAGGCTGGCGCCGCCAGCCGAGGCGGGGCTGATTGCCTATCTCTGGCCCTTGCTGATCGTGCTGTTTTCCGGGCTGCTGCCGGGCGAAACATTGCGGCGCGGCCACGTGATCGGCGCCGGGATCGCCTTCGCCGGGGCGGCGCTGATCCTCGTCGGCGGGATCACCGCCGGTCGTGAGGGCACATTGGCGGGCTATGGATTCGCCGCCCTCTGCGCGCTCACCTGGTCGGGCTACTCGGTGCTGTCGCGCCGGCTCGGGGCCACGCCCACCGCGAGCGTCGCGGTGTTCTGCCTGGCCACGTCGGCGCTCTCGACGGGCGCGCATTTTGCCTTTGAAAACACCGCATGGCCAGAGACCAGCATTGCCTGGGCGGCCATCCTCGGGCTTGGGCTTGGCCCGGTCGGGCTGGCTTTCTACACTTGGGACGTAGGCGTGAAACGGGGCGACATCCAATTGCTTGGCACCGCCTCTTATGCCGCGCCACTGCTTTCCACCTTCGCGCTGATCTTCGCCGCCCGCGCCGAGCCACGGCGCGAAATCATCGTCGCAGCGGTGCTGATCGCCGCAGGCGCAGCGCTCGCAGCGCACACGGGCAGGGCCGCGCGTGCAACACGCTGAGCAGGCAGGTTTGCCTCAGTCTTGGCCGAGGCGCTCGATCTCTTCCTTCAGGCGGAGCTTTTCCTTCTTGAGACTGGCGATTTTCAGATCGTCGCTCGACAGGGTTTGTTGGAGTTTTTCGACTTGCGCGGACAGGGCTTCGTGTTTCTTGCGAAGTTCTTGGATGTGCGCGTCAACGCTCATGGCCGTCTCCTTGTCGGTTCCTGAAATCCTCATGTAATCAATGCACCACAGAATTCGAGTCGTGTCACGAAATCGTTGCAAAACGGCGGGGCTCAAGCGCCCTGCGCCGCGGTCAGGAAGGAAGCCTTGGCGCGCCGCTTACCACAACGGCAGGTGCGCGCCCGCGCGCAGGATCGCCGAGACCTCGCGGCGGTAGCTTTCGCGGTCGCCCGTGTGTTCGGCGCCATCGTGCAAAATGAGCGGCGTGGCGAGGCGGAACGCACCGCGCCCGCCTTTGCGCGCTTGCACCAGCACCAGAACGGCGGCGCGGCTCGCGCGCGGGGAGAGCGGCTTGACGAGGATCGAGCCGAGACGGTCGTCCATCGCCTTGAGGATTTCCGGCAGGCGCTCGGCCTTCTGGATCATCGTCAGATACCCGCGCGGCTTCAGCCTTCGGGTGGCGGCATCAATCCAGGCGGCGAGCGGCGTATCTTCAAACAGCGCCTCGGCGCGGCCCGGATCGGCCGAGGGGGTGGAGCGTCCGCGCAGGTGGTAGGGCGGGTTCATCATCACGTGATCGAAACTGTGCTCCGTCACCTCCGCCGGCAGCGAGACGATGTCGGCGGTATACACGTCAATGTCGATATCGTTGTCGAAGGCGTTCATCCGGGCGAGGTCGGCATAAGCCACCTGCCGTTCGACGCCGACGAGCTTGAGGCCCTTCATCCGTGTGCCGAGGCAGAGCGCGGCAGCGCCCACGCCGCAGCCCAGATCAAGCACACTCTCGCCCGCGCGCGCGGGGATCGAAGCGGCGAGAAACACGGGATCCAGCCCGGCACGATAGCCCTCGCGCGGCTGTATCAGGCTGAGCTGCCCACCGAGAAACTTATCTTCCGTCAGATCGGCGCGGACAAATGCCATGCTCATTTGGCCTTCACCTCGATGCCATTGTCGGCGAGCACAAGGCGCGCGCGGGCGAGATCTTCGGCGGCAACCATAAGCCGGCGTGGCAAAATTCCTATTGAACCTTCCAGCGCGCTCATATGGACGTCGATGGCAAAGGCCGTTATACCTTCGCCGTCCAGAAGCGCTGTGGCGAAGGCGATGATCGTCGGGTCATTGGTGCGAAGAAGCTCTTGCATCCCCAAGGGTTTACCGGAAACGAACCGGAAAAGCGAGGGGGTAGGGATGGCAACGGGAACACGGAACGGTGACGATGCGCGACGAGATTGCCCACCAGCCGCATGAACGGCTGGCCAACCACCTCGCGGAAGACCTCGCGGGGGTGAACGCGCTGATCCGCGCGCGGATGACATCAGAGCACGCGCCGCGCATTCCCGAGGTCACCGCGCATCTGGTCGAGGCTGGCGGCAAGCGGCTCAGGCCGATGCTCACGCTCGCGGCGGCGCGGCTCATTGGCTACACCGGGCCCTATCACCTGCACCTTGCCGCCGCCGTCGAGTTTATCCACACCGCCACGCTTCTGCATGACGATGTGGTGGACGGCTCGGAAAAGCGGCGTGGGCGGCCAACGGCCAACCTCTTGTGGGATAACAAGTCTTCGGTGCTTGTGGGCGACTATCTCTTTGCCCGTTCGTTTCAGTTGATGACCGATACCGGCGCTGTGCGGGTGCTGCGCATTCTCGCCGATGCCTCGGCCACCATCGCCGAGGGCGAAGTGCTCCAGCTTACCGCGGCGCAAAACCTCGCCACCGATGAAGCCACCTATCTCAAGGTGGTGCGCGGCAAGACGGCGGCGCTGTTCGCCGCCGCCTGCGAGGTGGGCGGGGTGATCGCAGGAGCCGGGGCCGAGGCTGAACAGGCGCTGCATGATTATGGCGATGCGATGGGGGTTGCCTTCCAGATTGCCGACGATCTGCTTGATTATTGGGGCGGCGACGGGATCGGCAAGAACAAGGGCGACGATTTCCGCGACCGCAAGCTCACCCTTCCACTGATCAAGGCTATTGCCGAGGCCGATGCCGGGGAGCGGGCGTTCTGGGTGCGCACGATCGAGAAGGGCCGGCAGGAGCCGGGCGATCTCGACGTGGCGCTCGGGCTGATGGAGAAGCACGGCACCCTGGAGGCCACCCGGGCCGAGGCGCTGGGCTGGTCGGCCAAGGCCAAGGCCGCGCTTGCCGGTCTGCCTGACGATCCGATCCGCGACATGCTCGCCGATATCGCCGATTATGTGGTGGCGCGGCTGGTCTGAGCTTTGCATCAACGCGGCGTGCGCCCATATAACGTGCCATGCAGGTGGTCTTTCTCATCATCGTCGGCGCTGCCGCCGGCTTTATCGCCACCCGTGCGATGAAGCTGGAAACCGGCTTGCTCACCACCATTGCCATCGGTGTGCTGGGGGCGATTATCGGCGGGTTGGTGCTGCGCTTTCTCGTCGCCCTCACCGGGATCGCTGCGGGGTTCGTTGGCGCGGTGCTGGGCGCGGTGCTGCTGATCTGGCTTTGGCAGGTCTATAAGACATAAACGCCGGCTGATTCGCCTGACCTTGCGATCCGTCCCCGACACGCGCCTGGCAAACGGTGGTTTTCACGAATTTTCGATTCGCGGCATTTGGCCGCATGAAAGCGGGTAGGCGCGGGGATCTGCGCCTGCATCGCCGCCGGGCGGATCGGTCGCGCGTTTATCTGCTGGGTGCGGCTTTTGCCCTTGGCTTGAACGGGGCCATGCCGGCGCGCGCCAGCTCGTCGGCGCGCTCGTTGCCGTCATGCCCGGCGTGGCCCTTTATCCATGTCCAGGTCACGTTGTGGCGGGATTGGGCCGCGTCCAGCCGCTGCCAGAGGTCGGCGTTTTTGACCGGCTTCTTTGCGGCGGTCTTCCAGCCGTTGCGCTTCCAGCCATGAAGCCAGCCGGTGATGCCGTTCTTCACATAGGCCGAATCGGTGACGATGGTGATCGCGGAAGGTCGTTCCAACACTTCCAGCGCCATGATCGCGGCGATCAGCTCCATGCGGTTGTTGGTGGTTTCGGCTTCGCCCCCCTTCAACTCGCGCGTCTTGCGCACGATGTCTGCTTCTTTGGCTTCAAGCAGAACGCCCCAGCCACCGGGGCCGGGGTTGCCGGAGCAGGCGCCATCGGTATGGGCGACGAGCTCAACCATGCGTTTGCCTCCAGTTCAAGTTTGGCGCGAAATCGCCCAAGCCTTCGGCCCGGGTCCGGTTGCGGACTTGCGCTCATGCCGGTCCGCGCAAGATCCGCGGCACCTTGAATTCCACGTGTTCTTGCGCTGTCTCGATCGTGTCCACCGTCACGTCGAAGCGGTCACGGAATGCCGCCACCACTTCATCCACCAGCACCTCCGGCGCCGAGGCTCCGGCGGTGACGGCAACCGTGCGCACGCCATCGAGCGCGCGCCAGTCAATCTCGCTGGCGCGGCCCACCAGTTGCGCAAAGTCGCACCCCGCCGAGCCGGCCACCTCGACAAGGCGGCGCGAGTTCGACGAGTTCGGCGCGCCGATGACGAGCAGCGCCTCCACCTTCGGCGCGATCGCCTTCACCGCTTCCTGGCGGTTGGTGGTGGCGTAGCAGATATCTTCCTTGTGCGGGCCGTCGATGGCGGGAAAGCGCGCGCGCAGGGCCTCGATGATATCGGCGGTATCGTCGATCGAAAGTGTGGTCTGGGTGATATAGGCGAGCCGCTCGGGATCGCGGGGGGTTAGGTTGGCCACGTCTTCGGCGGTTTCCACCAGCAGCACTTCGCCCTCGGGCAACTGGCCCATGGTGCCAATGGTTTCGGGGTGGCCGGCGTGGCCGATCATCACCATTTGCAGCCCGTTATCGTGGTGGCGTTCGGCCTCCACATGCACCTTAGACACCAAGGGGCAGGTGGCATCGACATAGATCATCTTGCGCCGGGCGGCTTCGGCGGGCACCGCCTTGGGCACGCCATGGGCGGAGAAGATCACCGGCCTGTCGGTTGGCGCCTCGTCAAGCTCTTCGACAAACACCGCCCCCTTCGCGCGCAGACTGTCGACCACATATTTGTTGTGCACGATCTCGTGGCGCACATAGATCGGCGCGCCCCATTTCTCGATCGCCATTTCGACGATCTTGATTGCCCGATCGACTCCGGCGCAGAAGCCGCGCGGGGCCGCGAGATAGAGGGTTAGGGCGGGCTTTGGCATGGCGTGCCTCCTGTTCGCCTCATGAGTATTCGCTGCCGGCCGGCGCGTCCAGAGGCCGGCGATCACGGCGTGGTGCAAAGGAAAAACCCCCGGTCCCATGCAGGGGCCGGGGGCTTTGGCATGGTCGCGTCCGGGTTCAGGCTTCGATATCTTCGGCGCGGTCGACAAACCGGGTATCGTCACGCGGTTCGCGCGGCGGCCGGCCGATCACTTCGCGCAGATCTTCAAGCTCGATGAAGTCGTCAGCCTGGCGGCGCAGTTCATCGGCAATCATTGGTGGCTGGCTGCGGATCGTCGACACCACCGAAACCCGCACGCCCCGCCTTTGCAGCGCCTCCACCAACGGGCGGAAATCGCCATCGCCGGAGAACAGCACGATATGGTCGACGAACTGGGCGATCTCCATGGCATCGACAGCAAGCTCGATATCCATGTTGCCTTTCACCTTGCGCCGCCCATTTGAATCGGTGAACTCTTTGGCCGGTTTCGTAACCATGGTGAAACCGTTGTAGTGCAGCCAGTCCACCAGCGGACGAATTGGCGAATAGTCGTCGTTTTCCAGAAGCGCGGTATAATAGAAAGCGCGCAGCAGTTTGCCTCGGCGGATGAATTCCTGCCGCAGGAGCTTGTAATCGATATCGAACCCGAGCGCGCGCGCGGCGGCGTAGAGGTTCGAGCCGTCGATAAACAGCGCGAGACGTTCGTCCCTGTAAAACATGGTGGTTCCTTCCGAATACCAGTCGCCGGGAGGTGAGTGAGTGGTGTATAATTATTATTATTCCGGCGAAAGTGGACAAAACATAAGGAAATGCACGGGTGACGCAAGCAATCATCGGATCGAAATCAGGCCGGAAAGCACTGATAGCGCTGGGAAGTAACGCAACGTCACGTTACGGCAACCCCCGTGAAACCGTTCAAAAAGCGCTGCACGCCTTGGATCGGGATCCACTTTCGCTTGCGGCAATAAGTCGCATGTTCCTCACGCCCTTCGTGCCTGCGGGGGCAGGGGCCGATGTCGTCAACGCCATCGCGCTGGTCGAAACGGCGCTCGCCCCCGAGGCGCTGCTGGCCGAGCTTCACCGGATCGAGGCCGAGTTTGACCGGGCTCGGGGCGTGCGCTGGTCCGACCGGACGCTTGATCTCGATCTGGTGGCGATGGGCACCCTCGTGCTGCCAAACCGCGAAACGCTCGCGCGCTGGATGGCGTTGCCGTTCGAGGAGCAGAAACGCGCCGTGCCGGAGGGGCTGATCCTGCCGCACCCGAGGCTGCAGGAGCGCGCTTTCGTGCTGGTGCCGGCGGCGGATGTGGCGCCCGGCTGGGTTCACCCGCTGACCGGCCAGACCATTGCCGAGATGCGCGACGCACTTGCCGCTGAAGACGTGGCGGCGGTGACTGTGCTGGGGGAGTAGGGTGAGAGGCTGGACATCGACCCAAGCGGGGCTCGTTACGGCTGCTTCCTTCCGGACCTGACCGGGTTGGCGAGGCGCCTGCCCGCGCCAACCTCTCGATTGCGGAGATAACAGCGCGGCGACGGTTTCGCAAGTTGCCCCGCGCGCCGGGCTGGCGCATCATAGTCGCCTGCGACAGCGAGGCTTTCCATCTCATGCTCAACCCCACTTTCGCGGGCGGCGCCATCGACCGCGCCACCCACCTGCGCCGCGACGCCGCGACGCTGCTGGCCGACCCCGCCGCGCGAATCCTGCCGTTATGGCGCGGCAAGCCGCTGATCGACGACGACCCCGCGCCCCGGCTGGCGTGGCTGGGCGCCGACGATCCGGTGACGCAGGGCGCCGCCGAGCCGCCGGTGTTTCTGGGCATGGCGCCGGGGGGCGCGCGATTCGCGCTCGACGTCTCGCACATGCCGGGGCCTCAGAGCGCGGAGGGTTTCGCCGATCCGGTGACGCTCGACCTGACGCCGACGCGGCGGTTCATGGAGCTGCGCGGCGTGATGGGCGCGCTCGGCCCCGCCGACGCAGGCGACGCCGCCACCGCCAAGGGCGTGATCGAATGGCACCGCAGCCACGGCCATTGCGCGCGCTGCGGCGCGGCGAGCGCGGCGGAGGACGGCGGCTGGCGGCGCGGCTGCCCCGCCTGCGGCGCGCAGCATTTTCCGC
>MNZL01000032.1:7367-7660 GCA_001873585.1 Rhodobacterales bacterium CG2_30_65_12
ATGCTGGTGCTGCATGAGGGGCGCGCGCTGCTGGGGCGTCAGGCGGCGTGGCCGGAGAAGATGTATTCGCTGCTGGCGGGGTTCATGGAGCCCGGCGGCGTGATGGGCGCGCTCGGCCCCGCCGACGCAGGCGACGCCGCCACCGCCAAGGGCGTGATCGAATGGCACCGCAGCCACGGCCATTGCGCGCGCTGCGGCGCGGCGAGCGCGGCGGAGGACGGCGGCTGGCGGCGCGGCTGCCCCGCCTGCGGCGCGCAGCATTTTCCGCGCACCGACCCGGTGGTGATCATGCT
>MNZL01000037.1 GCA_001873585.1 Rhodobacterales bacterium CG2_30_65_12
AACACAGAGCGCGCCCGCCGCGCGGTCGGCCCTGAGCTCGATCCGGCCGATGAAGCGCATCCCTTCAAGCAGCGGATAGACGTAGTAGCCGAACACGCGCTGCGGTTTTGGCACAAACATCTCGTTGCGGTAGGCAAAGCCAAAGAGCCGCTCCAGCCGGTTGCGGTTGCGCACCAGCGGGTCGAACGGGTTGATCAGCCGCACCCGCTGCCCCGGCTCCGGTGCGGCGGTGAGGCGGGCCTCGATATCCGGCGCGGCGAGGGCCGTGTAGTGCGCGCCCGCGGCGGTCTCGATCTCGACCGGCACCAACTCCGCGCGCGCCGTCCAGCGCTTGACCTCCGCCGGCGTCGTGGCGGCCCAGAACTTGTAAAGCTCGGAGGGCGTGGCCAGCCCGAGCGCGTCAATCGCGCGGGCGTGGAGCCAGGCGATCTGCGCGTCCTCGCTCTTGCCGTGGTCGAGCCCGCCGCGAAACACCCGTTCGCCCAGATCGTAGAATTTCACGAAACGCGCGCGGTGCGAGGTGGCAAGGGTGCCCGCATACCACATCTGGTCAAGCGCCTTCTTGTGCGGCGGGCGCGCCCACATCTCCTTCGGCCCATCGTGGCGGGTGTCGAAGGCATGAGTCGAGAGCGCACCTTCGGCCTCTATACGCGCGCGTATGGCGGCGATTTCGGCCTGCCCGAGGCCGGAATGATACCACGACGAGCGCGCGGCGCGCGCGCCCAAGACGCGAAAGCGGCGGGTCCAGAACGGCAGCACCTCCACCGGGATCAGCGAGGCGTCGTGGGTGAAGTGCTCGAACAGCGCGCGCGATTTCAGCAGCTGCCAGACCTGCTCTTCGCGGTAACCCGGCATCCGCGTCCAAAGGATATGATCCTGCGCCCGGGCAACGTTGCGGATCGTGTCGATCTGCAGGAAGCCGAGCGCCCGGATGATCTGCAGCGGATCACGCAAATCTGTGCCGATCAGGGTCTGGGTGAGCCAGAGCCGGCGGGCATCGGGGTTGGAAAGGGTGAGAGGCCTCATGCTTGGCGCCTGCGCGCCAATTCCCGGTAGAGCGCTTCTGGCGTGACGTTGAGTTCGCGCGCGAGCCCTTGCCATTGCCCCTTGCCTGGCAGGCGGCCATCCTGCCAGGCCAGCCAGGCGTCGAGGCGGTCGGCGACCCGGCGCAGCGAAACGATCTCGGCACGCGCGCGCGCGGCGTGAACCTCGGCGGCCAGGTGGGCGGCGTAGGCCTCGGTGACGGCGTGGCTCGTGGCAATGAGCTGGCGTACATCCTCGCGCGGCCACCGGGTGATATCGGCTGCGGTCACGCATTCCGCAGCGCAGTGAAAGCGCGCGCTCAGGATCGACGCCTCAGCAAGCAGCGCCCCGGGCCCGGCGCGCTGCAGAACGAAAGCCGCGCCGTCGGCTTGGCGGCGCAACAAATGCACCTCTCCCCGCACAACCGCATGGACATGGCGCACCGGATCGTCCCGCTCAAACAGATGTGCGCCCTGTGGCAGCGTCAGGCTGGTCGACGGCAGGGTGGAGAGAAGATCAACAAACAGTGTAGACATGATCGTAATCATATCATGGCCCGATTCAGGCAGGCAAGCTGGAATGACCGAAACAAACAGACGGGAGAGCGCGATGCGGATCGGGAACATTGGGGTTTGGTTGGTGCCACTGGCGGGGCTCGTGGCCGTGCCTGCCACGGCTCAGACAACGGCGATGGATCATTCCGATCACATGGCTGCAGAGGCGGGCATGAACGACGACATGGGGGCGACGATGAACGGCGTGATGGGCCACGATACGGCGGCCATGGATCACGCTGCGTCAACTGGCATTGCACCGGTGCGCGAGCCCGGGCAGGGGGCCTTCGCCGCGATTGCCGAGATCGTCGCCGCGCTCTCGGCCGACCCTGAGACCGATTGGTCATTGGTCGATATCAATGCACTGCGCGCCCATCTCGTCGACATGGACCTGGTTACCACCCGGGCCAGCGCAACCGTCGAGGCCATCGACGGCGGCATGCGCTTTACCGTAACCGGAACCGGCGACGTGGTCGGCGCGGCGCAGCGGATGGTCGTGGCGCATGCGGGCATCATCGACGGGGAGAACGGCTGGCAGGTGCGCGCCAGCACTTTGCCAGATCGCGCGGTGCTCGAGGTGCGCGTGCCCGACGCTGACATGGCCAAGCTCAGGGGGCTCGGCTTTTTCGGCGTCCTGGCCCAAGGCATGCACCATCAGGCGCATCACTGGATGATGGCCACTGGGCAAGATCCGCACAGCTAGCCCGGCGGCGAGTGCGGGACCGGGGCGCTGCCCCGGAACCCCGGAGTATTTTGGCCAGGAAAAGGATCAATCGTGTTTTGCGGCGACGGTCTTGAGGCTGGAGAAGCCATAAAGGGCTTGGAAGCCCTTTTCGCGGCCGTGGCCGGAAAGCCCGACGCCGCCGAAGGGAAGCTCGACGCCACCACCCGCGCCATAATTGTTGATGAAGACCTGTCCCGCGCGCAGGCGTTTGGCCATGCGCATCTGGCGCGCGCCGTTTTCGGTCCAGACGCTGGCAACGAGGCCAAAGCCGGTGCCGTTGGCGATGGACACCGCCTCGTCTTCGGTGTCGAACGGGATCGCCACCTGCACCGGGCCGAAGATTTCTTCCATCGCCAGCGGGTGGTTTGGCGGCACGTCGGCGAACAGGGTGGCGGGCAGGTAGTGCCCCCCCGGCGGCACGTCATCGAGCACTTTGCCCTGACCTGCGATGCGCAGATCGGCGCCCTTTGCGAGGTAGCTCTCGACGATCTCTTTCTGGCGGGCTGAAATGAGCGGGCCAAGGTTGGCGTCGCGGAGCGCCTCGGCCGACATCATGCCGTTGTAGCTGTCGGCCATGCGCGCCACGAGCCGCTCGTAAACGCCGCGCTGGATCAGCACGCGGGACGCCGCCGAGCAGGTTTGCCCGGCGTTCTGGATACAGGCGCCGACGAGAAAGGGCAGGGCGGCATCGAGATCGGCGTCGTCAAACACGATCTGCGGGCTCTTGCCGCCAAGCTCCAGCGTAACCGGCACCACGTTTTCCGCCGCTGCCTTCTGCACCAGCTTGCCCACCGCCACCGATCCGGTGAAAGAGATGTGGTTGATGCCCGGATGCGCCGTGAGCGCCGCGCCCGCCTCTTCGCCAAGCCCCGGCACCACGTTGAGCGCGCCCTTGGGCAGCCCCGCCTCATCGGCCAGGGCGGCGAAGGCGAGCGCGGTGAGGCAGGCTTCTTCCGCCGGTTTCAACACGCAGGCGTTGCCCATGGCGAGCGCCGCGCCCACCGAGCGGCCGATGATCTGCATCGGGTAATTCCACGGGATGATATGCCCGGTTACCCCGTGCGGTTCGCGCAAGGTGTAGACGGTGTAGCCCGCGAGGTAGGGGATGGTTTCGCCCATCACCTTGTCGGCGGCGCCGGCATAGAATTCCATGTAGCGCGCCAGCGCGATGGCGTCGTTGCGCGCCTGGGTGAGGGGTTTGCCGACGTCTGTTGCCTCGATCAAAGCGAGATCTTCTATCCGGGCTTTCACGAGCTCCCCGATCCGGGCGAGGATGCGGCCACGCTCCAGCGCGGTCATCCGCCGCCAGTCGCCTTCAAGCGCATCCTGCGCCGCCGCCACGGCCGCGTCGATATCGTCAGCGGTGCCGCGCGCGATGGTGCCGATGCTGGCCCCGGTCGAGGGGTTTTCAAGCGGCAGTTGCGCGCCTTTCGCCGGCGCGACCCATGCGCCGTTGATGAAACATTTGCTGGGGTCATACCACAGGGTTTGCTCAAGCATGGAGGTCTCCTTGCCAATCGGCGGGGATGGTGGGCGTGGCGGCGATCAACTCGCGGGTATAGGCGTGCGTGGGCGCGGCAAACACTTGCGCCGTTTCGCCCCGCTCGACGATCTCGCCCGAGCGCATCACCAGCACCCGGTCGGTAATCGCCCGCACCACGGAAAGATCGTGGGAAATGAACAGATAGCTCAGCCCGTGCTCGGCCCGCAAGCGGGCGAGCAGATCGAGGATCTGGGCGCGGATCGAGACGTCGAGCGCGCTGACCGCTTCATCGAGAATGATGATATCGGGGCCGGTGATCAGTGCCCGGGCGATGGCGATGCGCTGACGCTGGCCGCCGGAAAACTCGTGAATGTAGCGGCTCATGGCGGCAGGCTCGATGCCAACATCGTCAAGCGCGCTTGCCACCCGGTTGGCGATGTCGTGCGGGCGCTGATCCATCAGATGAAACGGCTCTGCCACCAGCCGCTCGACCCGCCAGCGCGGGTTGAAACTGCCGTAGGGGTCTTGAAACACCACTTGCATACGGCGGCGTATGGCACTGGCAAGCCGGGGGCCGGAATGGATGTCTTGCCCTTGCAGTCGGATCGCTCCGCCTTGCAGCGCGTCGAGGCCGAGGATCGCGCGGGTGAGGGTGGATTTGCCGCAGCCCGATTCCCCCACCAGCCCAAGGCTTTCGCCGCGATGCAGGGTGAAACTCACGCCCTTCACGGCGCGAAAACTGCCGGGGCGGCCAAACAGCCCGCGCCGCGCGGTGGGATAGTCGCGCACCGCGTTCTCGACGGTAAGGAGAGGTGCGCCCTGCGCCTGCTTGGCGCGGTCCGGTTTGTGGTGGGAGGCGGAAAAAAGCTTTCGCGTATAGGGGTGCGCCATGGTGCGAAACAGCGCCTCGGTTGGCCCCTGCTCGACGATCCGCCCCGCCTGCATCACCGCAACGTGGTTGGCCAGGCCGGCCACCACTGCGAGGTCGTGGGTAATCAGCAGGAGGCTCATGCCTTCCTCCGCCACCAGCCCCTTCAGCAGATCGAGGATCTGCGCCTGGGTGGTCACATCCAGCGCCGTGGTGGGTTCGTCGGCGATCAGCAGTTCGGGGTTCAGCGCCACCGCCATGGCGATGCATACCCGTTGACGCTGGCCGCCGGAAAGCTCGTGCGGGTAGCGGCTGAGGGCAAAGCGCTCTTCAGGCAGGCCGACCCGGGCGAGGCGGGCGCGGGCGATCTCGATCGCCTCGCGCCGCGTGGCGCGGCCATGGATCACCAGTGTTTCGGCCACCTGCTCGCCGATTGGTTTCACCGGGTTCAGGGCCGTCATCGGCTCCTGAAAGATCATCCCCACGCGGTTGCCGCGCAGATCGCACATTTCGCGCTCCGATTTCGCCAGCACGTCGCCCTCGTCAAGCCAGGCGTGGCCGGTGGTGCTCGCGCCGTGCGGCAACAGCCCCATCATCGCCAGCGCGGTCATCGACTTGCCCGAGCCGCTTTCACCCACCAGCCCCGTCACCTTGCCGGGCTCGATATCGAGCGACACATCGCGCAGGATCGCCTGCCCATGAATGTCGAGCGTGAGGTTTTCAAGCCGGATCACCCGCGCGCCCTCCGCACCCGGGGATCGAGCAGATCGCGCAAGCCGTCACCCATCAGGTTCAGCCCCAGCACCATGGCGACGATGGCGAGGCCGGGCAGGATGGCGAGGGCGGGGTTGGTGTAGATCATCGTCTGTGCCTCGGCCAGCATCCGGCCCCACGAAGGCGTGGGGGGCTGCGCGCCAAGGCCGACGTAGGAAAGCGCCGCTTCGGCGAGAATGCCCAACGAGAACTGGATCGTGCCTTGAACGATCAGCAGGCTGGTGATGTTGGGCAGGATGTGTTCGAACGAAATGCGCAGCCGCCCCTTGCCCGCCACCCGCGCAGCAAGGATGTAATCGAGCGTCCACAAGCGCAAGGCCCCGCCGCGCGTGACCCTTGCGAAAACCGGGATGTTGAAGATGCCGATGGCGAGGATCGCGTTTACCGCGCTGGGCCCGAATACGGCGGTGATCAGGATGGCGATCACCAGCGAAGGAAAGGCAAAGATCAGGTCGTTGCCACGCATCACCACCTCGTCGAGGAGGCTGCCCCGGGTGGCGGCGGCGAGGAGGCCAAGCGGCACGCCGAGCCCCATTCCGATGCCCACCGCCAACAGCGCCACGGCAATCGAGGTGCGCGCGCCCACCATCAGCATCGAGAGCAGATCGCGGCCGAAATGGTCGGTGCCGAGCAGGTAGAGGGCCGAGGGCGGCTTGAGCTTGTCGGCAATAGTGAGCGCGGTTACGTCATGCGGCGTCCAGATGAAGCTGACGAGCGCTGCGGCGATAAACAGCGCGGTGAGCACCCCGCCGATCCAGAGCTGGGCATTCAGCTTCATGCCCGCCGCCGCAAGCGCGGGTCGACGACGGCATAGGCGAGATCGACGAGGAAAGTGACGAGGATCACCGCGAAAACCAGCAGCATCACCAGGCTTTCGACCACGATCAGATCGCGCTGGGTGATGCCCTGGAAGATCAGCCGCCCGAGACCGGGCAGGAAGAACACGTTTTCGATGATGATGGCGCCCGCGAGCAGGAAGGAAAATTGCAGCCCGATGATGGTGAGAACCGGGATCATCGCGTTGCGCAAGCCATGCCGTGTGGTGGCCTGACGGCGCGAGAGGCCCTTGGCACGGGCGGTGCGGATGTAGTCCTGGCTGAGCGTTTCGATCAGTGCCGAGCGCGTCACCCGGGCCAGGATCGAGGCTTGCGGCAAGGCCAGCGCGATCGCGGGCAGGGTGAGCGCCTTCAGCGCGGGCAGCGGCCCGCCCTCCCAACCGGGAAAGCCACCCGCCGAGAACCAGCGCAGGTTTACCGCGAAGACCAGCACCAGCAGCATGGCAAACCAGAAGTTCGGCACGGCGATGCCAAGTTGCGTCGCCCCCATGATGCCGTAATCGGTGACGCTGCCGCGCCGCGCCGCTGCGATCAGGCCGACCGGAAAGGCGATCAGCGTTGACAGCGCCAGTGCGTAGAGCGCCAGCGGCAGCGAGATCCAGAGCCGCTGCGCCACGAGGTCGGCCACCGGCACCTTGTAGGTGTAGGAAATCCCGAAATCGCCAGTGAGCATGCCCCCGGCCCAAGCAAAATAGCGCACGGGCAGCGAGCCGGTGAGCCCGAGCTGATCGCGCAGCGCCGCCACCGCTTCGGGCGTGGCGTTGAGCCCGAGCATGTAGGACGCGGGATCACCGGGGATCACCTCGATCACCGCGAAGATGACCACCGAGGCCACCACGAGACTGAGCGCCAGCGAGAGCGCGCGAGAGAGGGCGAAGCGCAGCATGGGGCCGACGTTACGGTGGTCTTCCGCCGGTGGAAAGGGGCAAGCCGCAGCGGCGGCTCAGTCGTTCCAGCCGGCGCGGTAGAGGGCGAGGAGGGCGAGGAGTTGGCGGTCGGTCACCGGGCTGCGAAAGGCGATGGTTTCGTCGCCCTTGATCCCGAGCGAGAGCCGGGCGAGGAACAGATCGGCGGGCTCTTCACTGGCCATCAGCCTCAAATCGCGCGCCGGGAGCGCGAGCTCGG
>MNZL01000141.1 GCA_001873585.1 Rhodobacterales bacterium CG2_30_65_12
GCCGGCGGCGAGCGTGTCAAGCGCGGCGAGGCCGAGCACCGCCGCCATCGCCCTGAGCGGCGGAATCGGCAAGGCGCGGGCCCAACGTGGCCGCGCCAGCGAAAGCGCGGCGAGCCCGGCGGCGAGGCCAAGCACCGCCAGCGCAAGTGGCCGAGCGCCCGCGAGCGGCAACGGCACGGCAAGCACGGCCAAGGCGGCCAGCACCGCCCAGCCAGCGAGGAACGAGACCGCGACAATCGCCGAAACCCGCATTGCGTCAAGTAGCGTGAGCCCGGGCAGGAGCCGCCAGCGCACCAGCGCGCCGGTGAGAGCGCCGAGCCCGAGGGTTTGCGCCACGGCGATCGCGCTGGCGCCGCTGCGCACCGCCTGCGTGCCGCTAACCGGCGTGCCGAGCAGCCGATGCACCACCGCGTCATAGCGTCCTACAGCCCAGAAGCTTATACCGGTGAACAGTGCGCCGAGCGCCCATTGCGCGGGCGTCACACTCGCCAGAGCGGCGCCGATCCGGGCCGCATCGAGCGCCGCGAGCCGCTCGCGGGTGAACCAGAGAAGCAGTGCGACCACGGCGAGCGGCGGCACCTGGCGCATGAGCCCGCGCCGCAGGCCCGGCAAAGCCGCCCGCATTCCGGCGCTGACGCTGACGACCGCGGCCTCGCCCTGGTGCTGACAATCCGGCATGCTACCCCCCCTGTGACCCACATCCAGGGTTTAGGCGAGGCCCCCACAAGGCCGGGTTAACATTTCGAATTGTTCATGAAAAAGGCACACGCGGCAGGCCGCTGCGCCTTACTCCCAAGCGGTCAACGCGCCCATGGAGCGCGTATCCCCCAAGGTCTCAGGCTTCGCTCAACACCTGTTCGCGGGCGAGCACGATCAGCTCGGCGCGCTTGGCGCGCACTTCGTCGGCTGACGACGCGCCGCCGAGATCGCCGGCGACCTTGCGCACTACGTCCTCGTGGCCGGCTTCCTCGAAATCGGCTTTGATGACCTCTTTCACGTAGGCCGCCGCCTCATCCTTGGATTTGCCGAGCTTTTCGGCGGCCCAGACGGCAAGCAACTTGTTGCAGCGCGCTTCGGCCTTGAAGTTCAATTCGGCATCATGCGCGAATTTGCTTTCGTAGGCATTTTCACGATCGTCGAAGGTGGTCATACTGGGCCCTCAAATTCCTTTTCACCCCTCATATGCCCGCGCGATGCGATTCAGGCAACCCCGTGAGCGCAACCATTCTGCCTCAAGCCCGGGGCTGCGTCCATGATCGTGCGCAACCGGGGCTTCTTGCGGCAGCAAGGGCATTGTTCTATATCCGCCCCATCGGCGCATATTCCGCCCGCAGACCGAAAAGGCGCACCCGATGGCACGACGCAAGAAGCTTTACGAAGGCAAGGCCAAGATCCTCTACGAAGGCCCCGAGCCGGGCACGCTGGTGCAATACTTCAAGGACGACGCCACCGCCTTCAACGCCGAGAAGCGGGCGACGATCGAGGGCAAGGGTGTGCTCAACAATCGGCTCTCCGAGTTTTTCATGACCGGGCTCGCCAACATCGGTGTGCCGACGCATTTCATCAAGCGGCTCAACATGCGCGAGCAATTGATCCGGCAGGTCGAGATCATCCCGCTCGAAGTGATCGTGCGCAATTTCGCCGCCGGCAGCATGGCCAAGCGGCTTGGGCTCGAAGAGGGTATGGCCCTGCCGCGCCCGATCATCGAGTTTTCCTACAAGGACGATGCCCTCGGCGATCCGCTGGTGCCGGAAGAATACGTCATCGCCTTCGGCTGGGCGACGCAGCAGGACCTCGACGATATCGTGGCGCTGGCGCTGCGGGTGAATGATTTCCTCTCCGGCGTGATGTATGGTGTGGGCATAAAGCTGGTCGATTTCAAGATCGAGATCGGGCGGGTCTGGGATAACGATTTCATGCGGTTGATCGTTGCCGACGAGATCAGCCCCGACAGCTGCCGGCTGTGGGATATCGAGACCGGCGCGCATCTCGACAAGGACGTGTTCCGCCGCGATCTCGGCTCGCTCACCGACGCCTATACCGAGGTCGCCCGCCGGCTCGGTGTGCTGCCCACCAACGTGACCCACGCCACCAAGCCCACGCTGATCAACTGAAGGAGCGCCCGTGCATGAAAGTCCGTGTTGATGTGATGCTGAAAACCGGGGTGCTCGATCCGCAAGGCGAGGCGGTGCGCCATGCGCTTGGCGCGATGGGGTTCGCCGGTGTCGAGGGGGTGCGTCAGGGCAAGGTGATCGAGCTCGATCTTGCCACCGATGATGCTGCCGCCGCCGAGGCTGAGGCCACCGAGATGGCCGACAAGCTGCTCGCCAACACCGTGATCGAAAGCTTTGTCGTGAAGGTGCTGGGCTGATGCGCGCCGCCGTCGTCGTCTTCCCCGGCTCCAACTGCGACCGCGACATGGCAGTGGCCTTCGAGCGGGCCGGCGCCGATGTGACGCTGGTCTGGCACAAGGACGATCACTTGCCCGAGCACACCGATATTGTCGGTGTGCCGGGAGGCTTTTCCTTTGGCGATTACTTGCGCTGCGGCGCGATCGCGGCGAAAAGCCCGATCAGCCGGTCGATCATCGCCCACGCCGGGCGCGGCGGCTACGTGCTGGGGGTGTGCAACGGCTTCCAGATGCTGACTGAAACCGGTCTGCTGCCCGGCGCGCTGATGCGCAATGCCAACCTAAAGTTCATCTGCAAAACTGTTGATCTTGTTGTTGAAACCGCCGACAGCGCCTTTACGCGAGGCTATGCGAAGGGGCAGCGGTTGACGATTCCCGTGGCGCACCACGATGGCAATTATCAGGTCGATGACGTGACCCTGGCGCAGCTGCGCGCCGAAGACCGGATTGCCTTCACCTATGCCGACAATCCCAACGGTTCGATTGCCGATATTGCCGGGGTGCTCTCGGCCAACCGGCGTGTGCTGGGAATGATGCCGCACCCCGAACGCGCGGTCGATCCGGCCCATGGCGGCACCGACGGGGTGGCAATGTTCCGCTCGCTCGTCGAGGGGATGGTCGCGGCCTGACTTGTGGCAGGGCTGGCGCGGGGTGTATCCTTTGGCCATGGCTCGCCCCACTGCCCTGCCTGAAGCGCGCACCGCTTCCGCGCCCGCCACGCCGCCGCTGCCCGTGCCGCAGCGGCTTTCGTTGCGTGCCCGCGCCGTGCTGCTGGCGCTGTTCTCACTCGCCGTGGCCGTGGTCTGGATTTCAAACGACTGGCTTACCCAGCGCTATACCGAAACCACCCGCTCGCGCGCCGAGTTGCGCCTTGCTCTCTATTCCGGCAACCTGATCAGCGAGCTGCAGCGCAATTCGGTAGTGCCGCTGCTGCTCGCGCGCGATCCGGCGCTTATCAACGCATTGAACTCTCAGGATTTTGCCACCTCATCGCAGCGCCTGATCTCGTATCGAGACGAGATCGGCGCGGTCGCGCTGACGCTGCTCGATGCCGATGGGCGCACCGTTGCGGCGACCGACCGCGAGGGGCTCGGCGCCACTCTGCGCACCCAGCCATTTTTCGTGAATGCCCTGCGCGCCGCCGAAACCGTGTTTACCACCACGCGCACCGAGGCCGGGGCGTTCGGCTTCACCTATGCCCGCAAGATCGAAGCCGGCGGGGTGTTGCTTGGTGTCATCGTGGTCGAGGTTGACCTCGCCAAATTCGAGCAAAGCTGGGCGGGAATTTCCGACGCGGTGCTGGTGAGCGACAGCGAGGGCCAGATCATTCTCTCGACAGAGCCGAAATGGCGCGGGCTTACCGAGGCCGAGGCGATTGGCGTGGTCGCGCCCGCCAACGCGATCGAGCGGGCGATTCGTTCGACCGCAAACTGGGCCTCGCTGCCGTCGGAAGCCTTCTTTGCCGGCGAAGACGTGCTGCGCCAGGATGCGCGCATCCCGTTCCAGGGCTGGCGGATGACCGCGTTTACCACCTATGCCTCGGTGCGCGAGCGTGTGAACGGGGTGCTGGCGCTCGAAATCATGGGCTTTGCCATCGTGCTTGCGCTCACCTTCTATGTGATCAGCCGCCGGGCGACCTCGCGGTCGATGTTTTTTCAGCTCGAATCGGCTGAGCTGCGCCAGCTCAACCAGGCGCTGAGCCGCGAGGTGGCAGAGCGGCGCAAGGCCGAGGCCAACCTGCAGGTGGCCGAGCAGACGCTGGCGCAAAGCTCCAAGCTCGCCGCGCTCGGCGAGATGTCGGCCGCCGTCAGCCATGAGCTCAACCAGCCGCTCGCGGCGATGAAGACCTACCTCGCCGGCGCCAAGCTCTTGTTGCAGCGCAAGCGGCCGGAGGAGGCGCTTTCGTCGTTCCAGCGGATCGACGATCTGATCGACAGGATGGGCGCGATCACGCGCCAGCTCAAATCCTACGCGCGCAAGGGCGGCGACGCCTTTGAGGAGATGGACCTGCGGGCCTCGATCTCAGCCGCGCTCAGCATGATGGAACCGCAGCTCAAGCGCCGCCAGGTGCAAATCACCCGCAACGTGCCGCGCGAGCCGGTGATGGTGCTGGCCGACCGTGTGCGCGTCGAGCAGGTGCTGATCAACCTCTTGCGCAACGCCATCGACGCCACCAAGTCGGTCGGCAGTCCGCAGGTGGATATCCTGCTCACCACCGACGACGTAGCGCGCATTTCGGTGCGCGACAACGGCCCCGGCGCGGCCGACCTCGACAAGCTGTTCGAGCCATTCTACACGACCAAGGCTCCGGGCGACGGGGTTGGGCTGGGGCTTGCGATTTCCTCTGGTATCGTCGCCGATCTCGGTGGGCGCCTCACGGCGAGAAACGGCACCACGGGGGGGGCTGTATTTGAAGTGGAATTGCCTATCTTGAAAGATGGGAGTCGTGACAGAAAAACGGATGTTGAAGCGGCCGAGTGACAGGGCGCAGATGTCTGGCCGGGCGGGATGGGCACGGCAATGACAGGCCCAAGGGGGGCCAGAGGGTAAAGATAATGGCACAGGCTATGAAAATCGCGATCGTCGATGACGAACAGGACATGCGCCAATCCATCAGTCAGTGGCTGGCGCTCTCGGGCTTCGATACCGAGACCTTTCCTTCGGCCGAAGAGGCGCTTAAATCCGTGGGCACCGATTATCCCGGCGTGGTGATTTCCGATATCCGCATGCCGGGAATGGACGGGATGGCCTTCCTCAAAAAGCTGATGAGCCTCGATTCGGCGCTGCCGGTGATCATGATCACCGGCCACGGCGACGTGCCGATGGCGGTGGAGGCGATGCGGGTCGGGGCCTGGGACTTTCTCGAAAAGCCGTTCAACCCCGACCGGATGACCGAGCTTGCCAAGAAGGCCACAATGTCGCGCCGGATGACGCTCGATGCCCGCGCGCTGCGCCGCGAGCTCGGCGATGGCACCACGATCATGAAAAAGCTGATCGGTGCCAGCGCGGTGATGGAGCGGCTGCGCGAGGATATCCTCGATATCGGCCAGGCCGATGGCCATGTGCTGATCGACGGCGAAACCGGCACCGGCAAAACGCTGGTGGCCCACGCGCTGCACGCGGTCGGGGCCAAGGCGGGGCGCAAGTTTGTGGTGGTGCGCTGCGCCGGGCAGGACGAAGATGATCTCGGCAAAAAGCTCTTCGGCCCGATCGAAGACAGTGGCCAGCAACCTTACGTCGAACAGGCGCGCGGTGGCACGCTGGTGCTGGAAGATATCGAATCGCTGCCGGTGGGCCTTCAGGCCAAGCTGCTGGCCTGGATCAACGACCAGGGCACGCCGCCGGAAACCCGGGTGGTGGCGATCTGCAACGTCCAGGAGGCCGGGCGCACCTGCGACGATGCGCTTCGTCCCGATCTCTATTACCGGCTGGCGCAGATGAAGATCACTCTGCCGCCGCTGAGGCAGCGCGGCGAGGATATCCTGATGCTCTTCACTGGCTTCGCCGACCAGTTTGCCGACGAATACGGCTGTGCCGCGCCACAGGTGACGGCGCAGGAGGCGGCGCAGCTGCTGCAGGCGCCATGGCCCGGCAACATTCGCCAGCTGATCAACATCGCCGAGCGCGCGGTGCTGCAATCGCGCCGGGGGTCGGGCACGATCAGCTCGCTTTTGATGAACGACCATGACGACGTGCAGGCGGCAACGATGACCACCGAGGGCAAGCCGCTCAAGGAATACGTCGAAGCCTTCGAGCGGATGCTGATCGACAATACGATGCGCCGCCACAAGGGCTCGATCGTCGGGGTGATGGACGAGCTTTGCCTGCCGCGCCGCACCCTCAACGAGAAGATGGCCAAATACGGGCTGCAGCGATCGGATTACATCTGAGGCCAGCACCCGGCCCGCCGCCCGGCCTTTTTCAAACGGTGTTCCGGGGCGACCCGAGCGATATCCAGCTGCGGGTTTCAGACGAGCGCAGCGCGGCGTCGATGAAGGTCATGCCATGGAGGCCGTCCGCCAGCGTCGGGTAGGCCAGCAGGCCGGGGGCAAGGGTTTGCCCAAGGCGGCGCGCTTCGATGGCCACACCCAGTTCGAGGTAGAGGTTGGCCCAGGCATCCGTGAGCGCTTCGGGGTGGCCGCGGGGCATCCGCACCAGCCGTTCGGCCTCGCGGTAGATCCCCGCGCCGTGCCCGCGGCTCAGGATCTGAACCGGTGCGCCGACTGGGCAAAGGCGCAGCGTTTCGGGGGCTTCCGCCGTCCAGTCAAGCGAGGCTTTGGTGCCCGCGACCCGCAGACGCAAGCCGCATTCGGCTCCGGCGAAGGCCTGGCTGACCAGCAGCGTTCCCGGCACCTCACCGCTGAACCTGAGCTGCATGAAGGCGGTATCTTCCATTGACTTCGCCGCCCCCGAAACGTGGAACTCGGCCCTGAGCGCTTCGATCTCGAGCCCGGTCACGAAGCGGGCGAGGTGCTCGGCATGGGTTCCGATATCGGCAACGGTAAAGCTTGGGCCGTTGCGCTCGGGATTGAGCCGCCACGGCGCATTCTCGCCCTGGTCGGTGATCTCGATCGCCCAATCCTGCAAGTATTCGACGTGAACCTGGCGGATCTCGCCGAGATCACCCTTGGCCACCATCGCCCGGGCCTGGCGCACCATGGCGTGGCTGGCATAGGGGTAGCTCACCGCGAACACCACGCCCGCGCGCGCCGATACCTCGGCCAGGGCGGCGGCCTCCTCGATCCGCGCGGTGAGCGGCTTTTCGCAGATCACGTTGATCCCCTGTTCGATGAAGGCGCGCGCCACGGGGGCGTGCAGGTGGTTGGGGGTGACGATGGCCACCGCGTCGATCCCGTCGTCGCGCGCCGCTTCGGCGCGCGCCATTTCGCCAAAATCGCCGTAGCTGCGGCCCGGGTCGATCAGCCAGTCGCGGGCGAGGTCTTCGGCCTGGCCGGGGTGCGAGGTGAG
>MNZL01000101.1 GCA_001873585.1 Rhodobacterales bacterium CG2_30_65_12
CCCGACGTGCGCGCGCGGGCGGGAGTGAGCCGAAGGCAATCGGCCGGGCCAAGACTGGCGGGATCGTCGCGCGCGACCGAGAACGCAATGCCGGCACCGGCCAAGGCTGCGGCAAATCCGATCAGCGCGGGATCATCGAGGGGCGCATCCGGCGGCGGGTCGAGCCGGAGCCCGACCAGGCGCTCGACTCCACGGGCATGCCGCACCCCGAGTTCGCCAGGCGCGAGTGGCACTAAATGCCCGAGCGCGGTGCGCTTTTCCACCTCTGCCGCCAAGGCCCCGGCCATCGTCGCCACCGCGTCTGCCGGGCCAGTGAGGTCGACGAACAGCATCGCATGGGTCTGCCTCGGGTCTCCCGCCGCCTCGGCGAGGTAGACCAGCGCCGCCGCCACGGAAGCGTCCGCGTCTGGGCCGATCCGCGCGAGATGCCCGCCCCGCGCGGCAAACACCCGCGCCGGGTGGCTCTCGATCCAGGCCGGGCCGCTCTCCTGCGGCACCAGACAGGCGCAGCGCAGGCCCGCCGGGCTCAGCCCCGACAGCGCCAAGGCCCCGCGCGGATCGGGGCCGGCGATCACCTGCGGCGGGGGCTGCCCCACAAGCCCGGCAACGAACGCGGCACGCGCGTCGGACAAGGCGCGGGCCTGAAAATAGCGCGGCAAGGTCAATGCCGTGTCATGCCAAAGCGCCGGTTCCGGCCCGTTTTTGAACCCGCGGGCATCGACGCTGGCCCCGGCGGCGCGGGCCAGCCCGATCGGCACACCACGGCTGGCGAAGGCGGCGATGGCCGCTTCGCGCACGGTGGCGTCATCCGGGCCTGGACTGCGGTCGAGAAGCATCACCACCAGGGTGGCGGGCACCAGGCCCTGCGCCGAAAGCCAGCCCGGGCGCGCCACGGCCATTGCCGCCGCGCCACCTGCAGCGGCCTGGATCAGGCTGCGTCGTTTCAGTTGTGCGCGGTGCACCGGGCGCTCTCCCTTGCGGCCAAGCCCTTTTGATAACATATTATTCATGTATCATGGTGGGAAGACCTTTCACTCGGGAGCCGAGCGATCGCGGCAACAAAGGGGAACAAGGTGCTGCTCAAAGGCAGGCCGCCACCGGGGCCCACGCCGGAACCTGCGGCCAAGGCCAACAGAGGGCGAGACGCCAGTCATCAAGCGCAGGTTTTCCAGGACCCGCGCCATCGGCGGCGGCGCATCGTCATCGCCATTGCCGTGGCCGTCGGCTGCGCGTTGGTAGCGTGGTTTGTGCTGTTTGCCTTCAATCTTTACCTTGTCGAAAAGCTGCCGGGCACGGCGCTGATCGGGAAAGGTGAGTCGCAAATTACCGCGATGTCGGCCGCGCCACCGGAAGGGGGGCTGCGCGGCGGGCTGTTGCCCAGCGTTTGCGTTTCCAGCCCCTATCCGCAGCTGGCGCCCAGCGATGACGCTGCCGATCTCATCCGCCTGCCGACTGACGAGGTTTGGGCCTACCTGCCCTACCTGCCAGAAAATAGCTACGCCTCGCTCGCCGCCGGGATCCGGCACATCGACACACTTCTGGTAGAATGGTTCCGCATATCTGCGCCCGAGGGCCGGCTGACGATGCTCAACCGCACGAGCGAGGCGCAAACCCGTGTTGCCGGGCTGATTGCCGCCGCGCGCGGGGGTATGCGGATTGCGCCGGTCGCCACCGTCGGGCCCGGAGCGCTCGACACCGGCGCCACCGGCCCGACCCAACGCGCCACGCTCGCGCGCGAAATCGTCGCCGCCGCCGGGCGTGACGGTGCGTCGGGCTTTTGCCTGATGCCGGCGGGGATCGCGCCGGACGAAGCCCCGGCGCTGGCCGACCTGCTGGCCCGGCTCGATGCCGGCCTGAACGCCCAGGGCCTGACCAGCTGCCTGATTGCCGGCTCCGGCTCTGGCCTGATCGGCGATCCGGCGTTTGGCAATCTCGTCGACCGGGTGGTGTTCAAGGCGTTCGCTGAGCCCTGGCTTGGCGAGCCGCCGGGGCCGCTGGCACCCGCCGCCCGGTTCGGCACCGAACTTGAGGCAGCGCTTGACGCGGTTGGGCGGGAGCGGCTGGTGGTGATGCTGGGCAGCTTCGCAACCGACTGGTCGCGCAATACCGCGGCGCCCGAGACGATCCCGGTCGCCGAGGCGATGGCACGCGTTGGTCGGGGCGCCGGCTCGCTCGACTTTCCCGAGGCGGTGGGCAACCTGCGGCTGCGCTACGCGGATCGCGCCGGGTATGACCACGAGGTCTGGATGCTCGACGCGGCAAGCCTCTACAACCAGATGCTCGTGCTCACCGGTTTCGATTTGCGCCGGGTCGGGCTGTGGAGCCTTGGCTTCGAAGACCCCTCGGCCTGGCCATTGTTCGCCGCGCGCAACATCACCCCCGAGCTCGCCGCGCTCTACATCGGCCGGATCGATTTGTCGGATTTCGTCAGCTACGAGGGCAAGGGGGCGTTCCACAAACTCGTCAAGCCGGCCGAGGCGGGGCGGCGCTTTGGCGAGGTGTCGCCGGAGATGGTGGCGCTTACCTTCGACGACGGGCCAAGCCCGGACTATACCGCCGAGATGCTCGACGTGCTGCGCGACCGCGATGCCAAGGCCACCTTTTTCGTGGTTGGTTCCAAAGTGCTGGCCGCGCCCGATCTGGTGCGGCGGATGCATGACGAGGGCCACGAGATCGGGTCCCATACCTTCCTGCACCCCGCGCTCGAAACGGTGCCTGATCTGCGCACAACCTTGGAACTGAACGCGGTGCAGCGCCTGCTCGGGGTGGTAACGGGCCACGGCACGATGCTGTTCCGCGATCCCTATGGCCGTGGTGAAGGGCCGATCACCGGGCGCGCTGCCGCGCCGATGAAGCTGATCGAAGACGGCGGCTATGTGATCGTCGGCAGCGATGTGGTGCCGCCCGACTGGCTCAGCACCGGCGCCGAGGGGATCGTCGATTACGCGATGACCTGGCTCGCCACCGAGGGCGGCAACGTGATCGTGCTGCATGATGGCGGTGGCGACCGCTCGGCCACCGTCGCCGCGCTCGGGCCGCTGATCGACCGGCTGCGCGCCGATGGCTACCGGATCGTGTCGCTGTCCGAGATGCTGGGCGTATCGCCCGAGGCGGTGATGCCGGCGGCGGTTGGTCCGGCTCATCTGCTCGATCTCGCCTCGTTCGGCGTGATCGGGGTGATGGGCAGGGGGCTTGTCGCATTGTTCTGGGTGATCGTGCTGGCGGGTGTGCTGCGCGCGCTGGTTGTGCTTTTGCTGGCGCATCTGCGCCGCCCGCACCCCGCCCAGCCGCCGCAAAGGGCCCCCGCGCCGCCCGTTACCGTGCTGATACCGGCCTTCAACGAGGAGGCGACGATCCTGCGCTGCGTTGCGTCCGTCTTCGCCTCCGACTACCCCGATCTGAGGGTGATCGTGGTTGATGACGGCTCGACCGATCACACCTTCTCCACGATTGCCAGCGTTGCCGCGCAGGAGCCGCGTCTGCGGCTGGTTCACGAGGCCAACGCCGGCAAATGGGCGGCGCTTGACCTCGCGTATTCCTCGCTGGAAACCGAGATCGTCGTGGCGATAGACGCCGACAGCATGGTCGCGCCGGAGGCGATCAGCGCGATGGTGCGCCACTTCGCCGATCCAAAGGTGGGCGCCGTTGCGGGCAAGGTGCAGGTGGGCAACCGGGTGGGCCTTCTGACCCGCCTGCAGGCGCTCGAATACCTTACCGCACAAAACATCGACCGGCGCGCCGCCGAGGTGATGAACGCGATGCTGGTGGTGCCGGGGGCAATCGGCGCCTGGCGGGCCGAGGCGGTGCGCGCGGCGGGGCTCTACTCGCCGCAGACCGTGACCGAAGACGCCGATCTCACCGTCTCGGTGATCCGGGCCGGCTACCGGGTGGTCTACGAAGAGGCGGCTTTGGCTGTGACCGAGGCTCCCGAGACGGTCGGCGCGTTGATGCGCCAGCGGCTGCGCTGGAGCTTCGGGATGTTGCAGACAGCGGTAAAGCACATTGGCGGCGCGATGCGTCAGCGCAAGGCGGTGGGGCTGGTGATGCTGCCCGATCTGTTGCTGGTGGGTTTTGGTCTGGCGGCGCTTGCGCCATTGGCTGATCTGATCCTCGTCTCAACTCTCCTTGACCTGCTGGTTGACGTGGTGCTGGGCCGGCCGCAGGCGGCGGCGGGCGATGCGCGGGTCTGGATGATCCTCGGCTACGCCGCCCTGCCGCTGCTCGACGTGGCGATCATCCTCGCCGCCCTGCGCTTTGATCGCAGCGAAAGCATCTGGCTCGTGCTGCTGATCCCGTTGCAGCGGTTCTTCTACCGCCAATTGCTCTATATCACCGCCTGGCGGGCGATGATCCGCGCGGTGATCGGCAAACTTGCGCACTGGGGCAAGCTGGCGCGCACCGGCAGCGCGCAACTGCCGGGGCAGGGGGGCAGCGCGCCGACCCCGGAGGCCGACCGGCGCCAGCCCGCCGAATAGGCGACAGGCTGCAAGAAAACGCCGGGGCGCTCGTTGCGGCCCCGGCGAGCTGGAATTGGTGCGGCGGTGCGCCGGGCTCAGCTCCGGCAGGTGCTTTCCATCACCTCGCCGGGGGCGACCGGGTAGCCGGGGCCCGGGTTCATCACGATGGTGTGGAACCGGGTGATGGAATTTGCGCAGGCGGTGGCACTGCGGGCACTGGCCTTGCCGCCGCCGATGTAGAGATCGAGCCAGGGCCGGCCATCCCTGCCACGGGCGCAGCCGGTGAGCTGCGGTTGTGGGCCGTCGCCGCAGACGTCTTCGACGATGGCGTATTTCCGCAGCGCCTCGATGTAGAACCTTGTGCCGGCCGGAAACTCCAGAGTTTGCCGCCCGCCTTCGAGGCTGTGGCCCACTGCGATGGTGATCGGGTCTTGATAGGTGCCCTTGCCACCGGCGCGGCGGTGCACCACCGGCTTGGAAATCGCTGTCGAACCCGGCGGGGTGTTGTCCCAGTAGCTGTAGCCGGTAACGTAGGCGGTGAAGCGCTGTTCGTTCTTCGACGAAACCACGGTATCGGCCCCGGCCGTGCCCGTGATGCCGATGATCGCCATACTGGAAATGAGCGCACCGAGAGCGCCCGCGCGCGCGCGTTTCAAAATCTGCATGAACCTGCCTCCTTGGCGTTGGTGCAACGATAACCCGGTCCGCGCGCTCCCGAAGTCGGGAGCGGCGGTAATGGGCGGATTACTTAACGGCAAAATATCAACCCGTCTTCTTCCGTTTTCCTCCGGGTGCTGTTTCGGCGATCTCCCGCCGAACCGGCCCGCGCCGCTCACATCACACTGCAGGTTTCGGCCACCTCACCGGGGGTGACGGTGTAGCCCGCCACAGGGTTGACCACGATCGCCTGCACGGCGGTGATCTTCATCGCGCAGGCGTTGGCGGTGCGCGCCGAGGTGTTTTGCCCGCCGATGTAGAGGTCGAGATGTGGCCGGCCCGAGCGGCCGGTGCCGCAGGCGCCGCAGAGGTCTTCGACGACCGCGTATTTTTCGAGGCCTTCGAGGTAGATCCGCGTGCCCGGCGCGTAATGCCAGCCGGCATGGCCCCGGCCCACGGCGATGGTGATCGGGTCTTGCCATGTGCCGACGCCGCCAGCCGCATCGTGGATGACCGGGCGGGCGATGGCAGCCGAGCCTGGCGGGGTGTTGTCCCAGAAGGTGTAGCCGGTGATCCAGGCATCGAGCCGCTGCTCGCCCTTGTTTGAAATCGTCGTATCTGCCAGGGCCGCTTGCGGCAGGGTGGTCGCGCCGAGCGCGAGCAGCAACGAAACGGCCAGGGCGCGCGGCGCCCCGGGGATGAGATTGGGCATGTCTGCCTCCGTTCTGGTGTTCGGGGCGGGTGTGCCCCGGCTGGCCGGGTGCCCCGCTTTCGGGGTTGCCTATCGAGATCGGGCGAGGAGTCCACCGCGTGGGGCGCGCCGGGGCGGTTTTGGGCCGATTGCCGCCGAAATTCGGTTGACCTTGGCGCGCGTAACCTTTTGAGACACGGTGACGTCGCGCTTGAAGTGCCCGGCGATCCGTGGCCGAGTGATGCGCGCACCGGCGCGACGCTCGGCGATTCTCCCCACAAATCCCGAGAACACGTCTTGCGCCTGATTGTTATGCCGCATAGCCATTCCGCCAGTTGCTCGGTTCATTCTGTTGCGCAGGCCCGCCGGGGAGTGAAGCCCCGCATGGCGGGCAGGGTGTTGGATGACCGGTTGGGGAACACCAATTCGCGGGGTCAACAGGGAGGATAATCAATGACCAGACGCACCACCATGCTCGGCCTTGCCGTCGGAGTTGCGATGTCGGCGCTGGCCGCCGGCGGCGCTTTGGCCCAGGACGTTACGCTGAAAATGCACCAGTTCTTGCCGGCGCAGGCCACCGTGCCATCACAGATTCTCGATGTCTGGGCCGACAACGTAGAAAAGGATTCGGGCGGTCGCATCAAGGTTGAGCGCTACGCCGCGATGTCGCTCGGCGGCACACCACCGGAGCTGATCGACCAGGCGATCGACGGCATCGCCGATCTGGTCTGGACCGTGGTGGGCTACACGCCCGGTCGCTACCGCACCACCGAGGTGTTCGAGTTGCCATTCAGCGTGACCGACGCGCGCGAGGCGTCCTGCGCCTATTGGAAGATGTTTGACGAGCACATGAAGGACGGCGAGTTTGCCGATCTCAAGATCGTTGGCACCTGGGTGCACGGCCCCGGCCTGTTCCACACCAACGTTCCGGTGGAAAAACCCGAAGACCTGCAGGGGCTGAAAATCCGCGGCGGTTCGGTGCTGGTCAACAAGCTCCTGGAGCGCATTGGCGCCACCCCGGTGGGGATGCCGGTGCCGGCGGTGCCAGAGGCGCTGTCGCGGGGCGTGATCGACGGCACTACGATCCCGTGGGAAGTGACCGCCTCGCTCAAGGTGCCGGAGTTGGTGACCAACCACACCGAATTTGAAGGCCCGGCGCTCTATAACCTCACCTTCGTGCTGGCGATGAACAAGGACCGCTACGAGAGCCTGCCCGATGACATCAAGGCGGTGATCGACGCCAACTCCGGGCTGGAGTTCTCGATCTTCGCCGGCGGCGTGATGCAGGATGCCGACGCGCCGGCGCGCCAGATCGCCGTCGACCTCGGCAATACCATCATCACCGTCGCGCAGGAAGACGCCAAGGCCTGGAGCGAGATCGTCAACCCGATCTACGCCGAATGGGCTGGCGAGATGGACGCGATGGGCAAGGATGGCCAGGCGCTGATCGACGAGGCGCAATCGCTGATGGCGCAGTGCGGGGCCGACATGGCCGCGCTCGACATCTACGGGGCGCACTGACGCGACACGGCGCGCGCGGC
>MNZL01000153.1 GCA_001873585.1 Rhodobacterales bacterium CG2_30_65_12
GCCGACGTTTTTGCCCAGATCGCGGCGGGCGCCGAAGCCGCCGGCGGCGATGGCGCGGTCTTGCGTACCCAAACCGTCTCGGTTCTGCGCGACGTGCTCGAACGTGGTCGCAGCGCGATCGCCGAGGCGCTTGGTGAAAGTCCGTTCGCGGCGCAGCCCGCCGTGCGCGCCTATGCCTGGCTGACCGACCGGGTGGTGGAAACCGTATTCACCGTCGCCACCCGGCACCTGCACCCGCTCCCCACCCCCACCGCCGGCGAACGGCTCGCCCTGCTCGCGGTCGGCGGTTACGGTCGGTTCGAAATGGCGCCGTTTTCCGATGTCGATCTCTTGTTCCTCACGCCGTGGAAAATCACGCCCTGGGCCGAGAGCGTGATCGAGAGCATGCTCTACATGCTGTGGGATCTGCGGCTGAAGGTAGGCCATGCCTCGCGCACGGTGAAAGACTGCCTGCGGCTCGGCAAGGACGATATCACCATCCGCACCGCGCTGCTCGAACACCGCTACATCTGTGGCGATGCCGGGCTGGCGGTGGAGCTGACCGAGCAGCTCTGGTCGAGCCTGTTCAAAGGCTCGGAGGCCGAATTTATCGAGGCCAAGCTGGAAGAACGCGCCAACCGGCACAAAAAGCAGGGCGGCCAGCGGTATATGGTCGAACCCAACGTAAAAGAGGGAAAGGGCGGCTTGCGCGACCTGCAAACGCTGTTCTGGGTGGCCAAATATGTGCACGGCGTGAGCCGGGTTGCGGAATTGCGCGAACTGGGCATGTTCACCGAAGACGAAAATGCCACCTTCGCGGCGGCCGACAACTTTCTCTGGGCGGTGCGCTGCCACCTGCATCTCGTCACCGGCCGGGCGATGGATCAGCTTACCTTCGATCTGCAGGTCGAGGTGGCCGCCCGAATGGGCTATGAAGACCGCGCCGGTCGGCGCGCCGTCGAGCATTTCATGCAAGATTACTTTCGCCATGCCACCAAGGTGGGCGAGCTGACACGGATTTTTCTCACCGCGCTGGAGGCCGCTCACGTCAAGCGCGAGCCGCTGCTGGTGGGGCTGTTCAAGCGCCGAAAGAAGGTGCGCGCACCCTTCGCGGTGCGCCAGAGCCGGCTTACCATCGCCGACGAAACGGCCTTTCTCGCTCACGGGATCAACATTTTGCGGATGTTCGAGGAGGCGCTGCGCACCGGGCTGCTGATCCACCCCGACGCAATGCGCATTGCCACCGGGCATCTGGAAATGCTTGACGAGGAGGTGCGCTCCTCGCGCGAAGCGGCGCGGATCTTCCTCGACCTTCTGCTCAAGCATGGCAATCCCGAGCGGGCGCTGCGGCGGATGAACGAGCTGGGTGTGCTCGGCGCCTATATTCCCGAATTCGCGCCGATCGTGGCGATGATGCAATTCAACATGTATCACTCCTACACCGTCGACGAACACACGATCCAGGTGATCTCGGCGCTGGCCGAGATCGAACGCGGTGAGCGGCTGGAAGAGCTGCCGGTGGCGAGCCGGATCATCAAGGAGGGCGTGAACCGCAAGGTGCTCTATATCGCGCTCCTGTGCCATGATCTCGGCAAGGGCCGCGTGGAAGATCACTCGATCCTCGGCGCCCGGATTGCCCGCGCCGTAGGCCCCCGGCTGGGGCTGACGAAACCAGAGACCGAAACGGTGGAATGGCTGGCGCGCTATCACCTGCTGATGTCGGACGTGGCGCAGAAGCGCGATCTGTCGGACCCGCGCACGATACGCGGCTTTGCCAAGGCGGTGGGGTCGAAGACCCGGCTCGACCTCCTGCTGGTGCTCACCGTCTGCGATATCCGCGGCGTTGGCCCGAACATCTGGAACAACTGGAAGGCGATGCTGCTGCGCGATCTCTACAGCCAGACACGAAAAGCGCTTGAAGACGGCATCGCGGCCTATTCGTCTGGCGCGCGCGCCGACAAGGCGAAAAAGGCGCTGCGCGCGGCGCTGGCCGACTGGGACAAGAAAGACCTGCGCATCGAGACATCCCGACATTACGATCCTTACTGGCAAGGGCTTTCGACCGACGAGCACATGGTTTTCGCCCGCCTGCTGCGCGGGCTCGACGCCGACGAGATTCGCATTGATCTGACCCAAGACGCCGATCGCGACGCCACCCGCGCCGCCTTCGCGCTGGCCGACCATCCCGGCATTTTCTCGCGGCTCGCCGGCGCGCTGGCGCTGGCGGGGGCGAACGTGGTGGATGCGCGCACCTATACCTCGAAAGACGGCTGGGCCACGCCGGTGTTCTGGGTCCAGGACCATGAAGGCAAACCGTTTGAACAAGCGCGGCTGACGCGGCTCGAAGACATGATCCACAAGACGCTCAAAGGCGAGGTGGTGGCGCGCGAGGCGATGCGCGACCGCGACAAGATCAAGAAACGCGAGCGCGCCTTCCGGGTGCCGACCCATATCAGCTTCGACAATGAAGGCTCGGACATCTACACGATCATCGAAGTCGACACCCGCGACAGGCCGGGGCTCTTGCACGACCTCACCCGGGCGCTGGCGGCCAACAACGTCTACATCGCCTCCGCCGTGATCGCCACCTATGGCGAACAGGTGGTGGATACCTTCTATGTGAAAGACATGTTCGGGCTGAAATTCCATTCCGAGACCAAGCGCAAGGCGCTCGAAAAAAAGCTGCATGAGGCAATCCAGCGCGGCGCCGAAAGGGCTGAGCGCTAATGGCAGGCATTCGGCTGGTGCGCGGCTTTCTCACGGTGGGAAGCTGGACGATGGCCTCGCGCCTGCTCGGCTTCGTGCGCGATGTGGCGATCGCCGCCGCGCTCGGGGCCGGCCCGGTAGCGGAGGCCTTCCTGATCGCTTTCAGCCTGCCCAACATGTTTCGCCGGTTCTTCGCCGAGGGCGCGTTCAACATGGCCTTCGTGCCGATGTTTGCCAAAAAGGTGGAAGCAGGCGAGGGCGCGCACGAATTTGCCCGCGATGCCTTCACCGGGCTCGGCACGGTGCTGATCGTGTTTACACTGGCCGCGCAGGTGTTCATGCCGGCGCTGGTGCTGGCGATGGCGTCGGGCTTTCTTGCCGACGAGCGCTTCGGCCTCGCCGTGATCTATGGCCGGATCGCCTTTCCCTACATCTTGTTCATCTCGCTTGCCGCCCTGCTCTCAGGTGTGCTGAACGCAACCGGGCGATTTACCGCCGCCGCCGCAGCGCCGGTGCTGCTCAACCTGATCTTCATCGCGGCGCTCAGCCTCGGTGCATGGGCCGGGTGGGACATCGGGCTCACGCTGGCCTGGTCGGTGCCGGTGGCCGGCGTTGCGCAGGTGGTGCTGGTCTGGATCGCGGCCTCGCGGGCGGGCTTCCGGCTGGTGCCGGAACGGCCACGAATGACGCCCGAACTCAAGCGCCTGGCGATCATCGCCCTGCCCGCTGCGCTGGCCGGCGGCGTGGTGCAGGTCAACCTGCTGATCGGCCGCCAGGTGGCGAGCTTTTTCGACGGTGCGATCGCCTGGCTCAATTACGCCGACCGGCTCTACCAGCTCCCCCTTGGCGTGGTCGGCATTGCCATTGGTGTGGTGCTCCTGCCCGACCTCTCGCGCCGCCTGCGCGCGGGCGACGAAGGCGGCGGGCGCCATTCGCTCAGCCGGGCCGGCGAGATGGCGCTGGCGCTCACCGTGCCCGCCTCGGTGGCGCTTCTGGTGATCCCGATGCCGCTGGTGCAGGCACTGTTTCAGCGCGGAGCCTTCACCGCCGACGATACTGCGGCAACCGCAGTCGCGGTGCAGATCTACGGCCTCGGCCTGCCCGCCTTTGTGCTGCAAAAGGTGCTGCAACCGGTCTATTTCGCCCGCGAAAACACCCGCACACCATTCTACTTCGCCTTGGTGTCAATGGTGGTGAATGCCGGGCTGGCCATCGGCCTCGCCCCGGTGATCGGCTATATCGCGGCGGCGATCGGCACCACGCTCGCGGGCTGGGCGATGGCGGGGCTGCTCTGGCTCGGCACCCGCCGGATGGGCGATGTAGCCCGGTTCGACGCCCGCTTCCGCGCCCGGCTCTGGCGGATCGGCGTGGCGGCCTGGTCGATGGGCGCAATCATCTGGGCAGTGTCGATCCCGTTGCAACCGATGCTGGGCACCTCGGGGCTCGGCCCGATCGCGGTGCTGCTGCTGGTGGCCGCAGGCGCGGTGAGCTATTTTGGCATCGGCCAGCTTATCGGCGCGTTCCGCCTGGCCGAGTTCAAGGCGGCGATGAAGCGCGACTGAAACCACGGTGCCTCCTGCGGGACCCGGACGCGGCATTTGATCGTTGGAAATTCCGGTTTTCCGGTATCATATTGCTGCGAAATGGAATTTTTTGCAGCAACCCGGTGTGATCAACCTTTCGTTCACCTTTTTCCAGTTCAGCCCGGCGGCAGGACGCCGCCCAGAGCGCAGCGGTCTACCCTGCCGCCTCGCCTATCGCGCAAAAAAGGCGACAACCCCTGCCCCGGCCTTTTCAACCTTTGCCAGCCCCGGCTTCAGAGCCCGGGGTAGATCGGGAAGCGCGCGCAGAGATCGGCCACCTTGGCCGCCACCGCCGCCTCCACTGCACCGTTGCCCTCGTCGCCATTTGCCGCCAGCCCGTCAACCACCTCGACGATCAGATCGGCGATCTGGCGAAACTCCGGCTCGCCAAAGCCGCGCGTGGTGCCCGCCGGGGTGCCAAGGCGGATGCCGCTCGTTACCGTCGGCTTTTCCGGGTCGAACGGGATGCCGTTCTTGTTGGTGGTGATATGGGCGCGGCCGAGCGCCTTTTCGGTGGCGTTGCCTTTCACGCCCTTGGGCCGCAGATCGACCAGCATCACATGGGTGTCGGTGCCGCCGGTGACGATATCGAGCCCGCCGCGCATGAGCTGGTCGGCCAGCGCCACGGCATTGGCGCGCACCTGTTTGGCGTAGGCCTTGAACTCGGGGCGCAGCGCCTCGCCAAAGGCCACCGCCTTGGCGGCGATCACATGCATCAGCGGCCCGCCCTGGATGCCGGGGAAGATCGCTGAATTCACCTTCTTGGCGATGGTCTCATCGTTGGTGAGGATCATGCCGCCACGGGGGCCGCGCAGGGTTTTGTGTGTGGTCGTGGTGGCAACGTCGGCGTAGGGAAACGGCGAGGGATGTTCACCTGCCGCGACGAGGCCGGCGAAATGCGCCATGTCGACCATCAGATACGCCCCCACCGCATCCGCGATCTCGCGGAAACGCGCAAAATCGAGCTGACGCGGGATTGCCGAGCCACCGGCGATGATCAGCTTCGGCTGGTGCTCCTCGGCCAGCCGGGCGATCTCGTCGTAATCCACCAGGCTGTCTTGCTGGCGCACACCGTATTGCACCGCGTTAAACCATTTGCCCGACTGGTTGGGCGGCGCGCCATGGGTGAGGTGCCCACCGGAGGCGAGGTTCATGCCAAGAATGGTGTCGCCGGGCTGGATCAACGCGGTAAACACGCCCTGATTGGCCTGGCTGCCCGAATTGGGCTGCACATTGGCAAAACCCACGCCAAACAGTTGTTTCGCCCGCTCGATGGCGAGATTTTCCGCCACATCCACCCACGCGCAGCCGCCATAATAGCGCCGGCCGGGGTAACCTTCGGCATATTTGTTGGTCATCACCGAGCCTTGGGCTTCCATCACCGCGCGGCTGACGATGTTTTCCGAGGCGATCAGCTCGATCTCGTCGCGTTGGCGTTTGAGCTCGCCCTCGATCGCGCCGTACAGCTCGGCGTCGCGGGTTTTGAGCCCCTCGGTAAAAAAGCCTGCATCACGGATATCGGTCATGGATCTCTCCTGTGGGGTACTATTTTCGGTTTCCTAGAGGATTGCACCCGGCGCGGGAAGCCCCTTCGCGACCCGGGGCCGCCAAGACGCAAGCACACTGGCGCCGGAAGGAAACTTGTGGTCTTTATCCGAACGCAAAGACCCGCCGAGGAAACAATGCCCCCGAAACTGCATTTTGCCGCTTCCGATGCCCCGCTTGCGCAAGCCAGCCGGGCGGAGCTTTCGGCGCGCTACGGCAACGTGCCGGTGGAACAGTCCGACGTGATCGTGGCGCTCGGCGGCGACGGTTTCATGCTTCAGACCCTGCACAGCAGCCAGCATCTGGCCACGCCGGTCTATGGCATGAACAGGGGCACGGTCGGCTTTTTGATGAACACCTATGACGAAGACACGCTGGTAGCGCGCGTCGAGGCGGCCGAGACCGCCGTGATCAACCCCCTGAGAATGCGGGCGGACTGCGCCGACGGCCATAGCCGCGAGGCGCTGGCGATCAACGAGGTGGCGCTGCTGCGCGCCGGAAGTCAGGCGGCGAAGCTTTCCATATCCGTCGACGGCAAGCTGCGCATGGCCGAACTGATCTGCGATGGCGCGCTGGTTGCCACACCCGCCGGCTCCACCGCCTACAACTATTCCGCCCACGGCCCGATCCTGCCGATCGGCGCCGACGTGCTGGCGGTCACGGCGATTGCCGCCTACCGTCCCCGGCGCTGGCGCGGCGCGCTGCTGCCCAAGCGCGCCAAGGTGCGCATCACCGTGCTGGAGCCGGACAAACGCCCGGTGATGGCCGATGCCGATGGCCGCCCCGCCGGCAATGTGCTCGCCGTCGAGGTCGAAACCGCGACCGATATCGAGCACCGGGTGTTGTTCGATCCGGGCCACGGGCTCGAAGAGCGGCTGATCCGCGAACAGTTCGTCTGAACCCCGGTCAGACCAAAGCCTTTTTCGCCCAAGCCTCGCGCTTGCGGTAGATCGTCGAGGGCGAGACGCCCAGCACCCGCGACGCGCGGGGCACCGAGCCGCCTTCGGCGCGGATCGTCGCCTCGATCACTGCCTGCTCGATCTCCTCCAGCGTCATTCCCACCAGACCATCAACCCCGCTCGGCCCGGGCCTTGGGAAACGCGGCGCGGCCGCGGCGATTTCGGGCGGCAGCATTTCGGGCGTGACCAGCGCACCTTCGTGCATCACCACCACCGACCAGATCACATTGATCAGTTCGCGCACGTTGCCCGGCCAATCGTAACCGCGCAGCAACACCAGGGCCTCGTCGCTGAACCCGGTGAAACCACGGCCCTCAGCGCGGGCAAACTCGCCGAGCTTTTCCGTGGCAATCGCGGCGATATCGCCTGAGCGGGCGCTGAGCGGCGGCAGCGTGATTGGCGCAACGTGCAGACGGTAGAACAGCTCCGCCCGCAACCGGCCACTGCGAACCAGCTCGCGTGGATCGTGCCGCGTGCTCGTTACCAGCCGTGGCCCCGGCCCGTCGCCATCGGCACGGGCGGCCTCG
>MNZL01000109.1 GCA_001873585.1 Rhodobacterales bacterium CG2_30_65_12
ATGCCCCGACCCCGCGAAACCGATCTCTACGCCCCCGTGAAAGCCCATCTCGAAGCCGCGGGCTACGAGGTGAAGGCCGAAGTTGGCCCGGCCGATGTGGTCGGCGTGATGGGCGAGGCGCTGGTGGTGGTCGAGCTCAAGGCGGGGTTTTCGCTCACCCTGTTGCGACAGGCGGTGGCGCGCCAGAAGCTCACCGATCATGTTTACGTTGCCGTGCCGCGCTGGCAGGGGCGGGCGGGGTGGCGCGCGTTCAAGGGCAATGTGGATTTGTGCAAGCGTCTGGGCGTTGGCGTGCTCTCGGTGCGGCTGGAGGACGGATTCGTGCAAACCCATGCCGATCCGGTGCCGTTCCGCCCCCGCAAGGCACCGGCCCGCCGGGCACGATTGTTGGGCGAATTCGCCCGGCGCGCGGGCGATCCCAATACCGGCGGCACCAACGGCAGGATCGTCACCGCCTACCGCCAGGACGCCACCCGCCTCGCCGCCTTTCTTGCCGCCAATGGCCCGAGCAAGGGCGCGGTGGTGGCCAAGGCAACGGACGTGGGGCGCGCCACCGAGATGATGCGGGTGAACCATTACGGCTGGTTCGAGAAGGTGGCGACGGGCGTTTACCGGATCAGCGACGCGGGCCGGGAACAGCTTGCCCGCTCCGACAACGGGCGAATCGACGGCGTCTGATCGCGTTTGACCGTGGCGCAAACGCCTCGAAAGCCGCCATTGCCGCGCGCCGGGATCGCGCGAGCGCCAGCGCCGGTGCGCGACAGCGGCTGTGCAACGCGATTTTTCCCACGCGCCCCGTTGACAGCCCGCTGAGCCCTGCCTAGCTATGCCCTCGTTAGCACTCGCCGTTGGTGAGTGCCAAAGCCCCGGACCCCGGGGGCAACCTGGGACAAAACTAGACTTGAGGAGCCTCAAAATGGCATTTACTCCCCTGCATGACCGCGTGCTCGTTCGTCGCCTCGAAGGCGAAGAGAAAACCGCTGGTGGCCTGATCATTCCCGATAGCGCCAAGGAAAAGCCTGCCGAGGGCATGGTTGTGGCCGTCGGTGCCGGTGCGCGTGACGAAGATGGCGAGCGCATCCCGATGGATGTGAAGGAAGGCGACAAGATCCTTTTCGGCAAGTGGTCGGGCACGGAAGTGACGATCGACGGCACCGAGATGCTGATCATGAAGGAAAGCGACATCATGGGCCTGATCTCCTGATCGCCCGGATCTCGCAGCCGTAATCGAAAATTCAGAATACAGGAGCCAGCAAGATGGCTAAAGAAGTCAAATTCGGCAACGACGCCCGCACCAAGATGCTCAAGGGCGTCAACATCCTTGCCGACGCGGTAAAAGTTACCCTCGGGCCCAAGGGCCGCAACGTGGTGCTCGACAAGTCGTTCGGTGCACCGCGCATCACCAAGGACGGCGTGACGGTTGCCAAGGAAATCGAGCTTGAAGACAAGTTCGAAAACATGGGCGCACAGATGGTGAAGGAAGTTGCTTCCCGCACCAACGACGAGGCCGGCGATGGCACCACCACCGCCACCGTTCTTGCCCAGGCGATCGTCACCGAGGGCTTGAAGTCGGTTGCCGCCGGCATGAGCCCGATGGATCTCAAGCGCGGGATCGACCTTGCCACCACCAGGGTGGTGGAAGCGATCAAGGCCGCCGCCCGCGATGTGACCGACTCCGACGAAGTCGCCCAGGTTGGCACGATCTCGGCCAATGGCGAGGCCAACATTGGCCGCTTCATCGCCGACGCGATGCAGAAGGTCGGCAACGAGGGTGTGATCACCGTCGAAGAAAACAAGGGCATGGAGACCGAAGTGGAAGTGGTCGAAGGCATGCAGTTCGACCGTGGCTACCTCTCGCCCTACTTTGTGACCAATCCCGAGAAGATGCTCGCCGACCTCGACGACGCCTATATCCTGCTGCACGAAAAGAAGCTCTCGTCGCTGCAGCCGATGGTGCCGCTGCTTGAGCAGGTGATCCAGAGCCAGAAGCCGCTTCTGATCATCGCTGAAGACGTGGAAGGCGAAGCGCTTGCAACCCTCGTGGTCAACAAGCTGCGCGGTGGTCTGAAGATCGCTGCCGTCAAGGCCCCGGGCTTCGGCGACCGCCGCAAGGCCATGCTGCAGGATATCGCCATTCTCACCGGCGGCCAGGTGATCTCGGAAGATCTCGGCATGAAGCTCGAGAATGTCACCATCGACATGCTTGGCACCGCCAAGAAGGTCTCGGTCTCGAAAGAGACCACCACGATCATCGACGGCGCTGGCGACAAGGCCGAGATCGAGGCGCGCGTCGCCCAGATTCGCACCCAGATCGAGGAAACCACCTCTGATTACGATCGTGAGAAGCTGCAAGAGCGGGTGGCCAAGCTCGCCGGTGGTGTGGCCGTGATCCGCGTTGGCGGCATGACCGAAACCGAAGTGAAGGAGCGCAAGGACCGCGTTGACGACGCGCTGAACGCGACCCGCGCCGCAGTTCAGGAAGGCATCGTGGTTGGCGGCGGCGTTTCGCTGGTGCAGGCTGCCAAGAAGCTCGAAGGGCTGAAGGGCGAAAACTCCGATCAGAACGCCGGTATCGTCATCGTCCGCCGTGCGCTCGAAGCGCCGCTGCGCCAGATCGCCGAGAACGCTGGTGTTGACGGTGCCGTTGTGGCCGGCAAGATCCGCGAATCCGACGATCCGACCTTCGGCTTCAACGCCCAGACCGAGGAATATGGCGACATGTTCGCCTTCGGCGTGATCGATCCGGCCAAGGTTACGCGCACCGCACTGGAAGACGCTGCTTCGATCGCGGGCCTCCTGATCACCACCGAAGCCATGGTGGCCGATTTGCCCTCGAAAGATACCGGCGGCGCTGGTGGCGGCATGGGCGACATGGGCGGCATGGGCGGCATGATGTAACACCCCTTTCGGGTTCGCCCGAAAAGGTTTTTCGCCACAGGCACCGGGCCACCGGCCCGGTTGCCGAGAGCGCACCGCTCACGTCTTGAAAGGGCCGCCAGTTGGCGGCCTTTTCTTTTGCCTCGCCGAGACGTGACTTTCCTTTGAACGGAAAATGACGCTAGCGAGGTCCATGCGTCTGTTTCTGCTCACCTCGCTCACAATGATCGCCTTTGCGGCAAACTCGGTGTTGAACCGGTTGGCGCTGGTCGACGGGGCGACGGGCCCGGCCGCCTTTGCGCTGATCCGGCTCGCAGCCGGCGCTTTGGTGCTGGGCGCACTGGTGCTGCGCAATGCTTCGGCGTCTCGGCAGCCCGCGATCACCGTGCGGCCCGGTGCCGTGGCGATGCTGGCGCTCTATGTGCTCGGGTTTTCCTTTGCCTATGTCTCGCTGCCCGCCGGGGCCGGGGCACTGATCCTGTTTGCCATGGTGCAGCTGACGATGTTTGCCGGGGCCGTCGCCGCGCGCGAGCCAGTGCCCTTGCTGCGCTGGCTGGGCGCGGCGGTGGCCTTTGGCGGGCTGGCATGGTTGCTCTTGCCGGGCAAGGGGGCTGGGGCGATGGACCTCACCGGCGTGGCCTTGATGGCGGCCGCCGGCGTGGGCTGGGGCGTGTATTCGTTGCTCGGGCGGCGCGTAACCGACCCGCTCCGCGCGACGGGCAGCAATTTCATTCTCGCGCTGCCGCTCGGGCTCGCGGTTTTCCTGCTGCTGCCCGATGGGATTGATCTGCGTGGCGCGGGGCTCGCGGCGGTGTCGGGCGGGATCACCTCGGGGCTTGGCTATGCGCTCTGGTACCGGATATTGCCACGGCTGGGGGCGTCAATCGCGGCGGTGGCGCAGCTTTCGGTGCCGGTGATTTCGGTGGCCGGGGGCATGGCCTTCCTCGGCGAACCGCTGACGGCCCGGCTGGTGTTCGCCTCGCTGCTGGTCTTGGGCGGGATCGCGCTTTCGCTCTGGCCCGGATCGCGGCGGGGCTGAAAAATAGCGGCGCCCATTCGCCGGGTCGTCTTACAGTTTGGCGGGCGGCGCATTATATCGGGTTAGACGTTTCAGGGGGCTTTTCCATGCGACACGCACTACTTTCAATCCTGCTGCTATCCTTCGCCCTGCCGGCACTGGCCGAGGACGATACCAGTTGGCGCTTCGGCGGCGATGCCTACATCGCCGGGCGAAATGTCGATCTTGCCGGCGCGCCGGTGGGTGATCTGTTCATGGCCGGCGACAAGATCACCGCGCGCGCCGATATCGACGGCTCGGCCCACATGGCCGGGCGCTATGTAACGCTCGACGCCCGTGTGGGGCAGAACCTCTATGCCGCCGGGATGGATGTGGACGTGTCCGGCACGGTGGCCGGCAACGTCTCCATTGCCGGTGACACCTTGAAAATCAACGAGCCGGTAGCCGGCAATTTGCGGGCGATGGGCGCGAACGTGACGCTCGCCGCGCCGGTGGCTGGCAGCGCCATCCTTGGCGGTGAAAGCGTGGCGCTCGACGCCGAGATCGGCGGCGATCTGGCCCTGGCGGCGCAAGCCGTCGATTGGGGCGATGCCGCCCGGGTGCGGGGTGAGCTGCATGTCTATGCCAACAACCCCGACGATATCGTCGTGCCTGAACGGGTGGCCAGCGCCGACCGGGTGATCCGGCACGAGATGAGGGACTTCGATCACGCCACCGGCATGCCCGGGATGGAGCGTCCGGGCTTGTTTGAACGGCTGCGCGGCTGGCTTGGCGCTGTGCTGGTGGTCGGTGTGCTCGGCACGATCTTTGCTGCCGTCGCCCCCGGCTACCTTTCGACCTTGCGCGAGCGGGCGCTGGCGCGACCGGTGAAAAGCGGCGTGATCGGCCTTGTCGGCCTATCGGCGCTGCTGGGCTCGGTGGTGTTTCTGGCGATGACCGGGATCGGCATCGTGCTCATTCCTGTCTCGTTGATCGCGGCCGTGCTGCTGGGTATCAGCGGCTACGTGGTGGGTGCCTATGTGCTTGGCGTCTGGGCGGTGCTGATGTCGGGCCGTCCGGCCCCTGCGAGCACCGGCGCACGCGCCGCCGCCGCGTTTGTGGGCGCGGCGATCGGGGCGCTGATCGGGTTGATTCCGTGGATCGGCTGGCTCGCGGTGATGGCGATCTTCTTCGTCGGCGCCGGCGCGCTGGTCGCGCGGATGCTGAAATGGGGCGAGGCCGAAACGGTCTGACGCCATGTTATGCCGCGAGGGGTGCCGGCGACGGCTGTGGCGCCCCTCGCAACCGCTGCCGCGCGCGCCTATCTATTACCCATGAAACGCCTGCTCGCCATCTTCGTGGCTGTTTTTGCGCTTGCCTTCGCGGCGCTCGCGCAGGGTGTGCCGCCGGTATCGCAGACGCCGGTGCCAGACATAACCGCACCAGCGCAGGCGATGCCGCAAGATAAAATCACGGCCGTCGCGGCTGAGCCTGACTGCGTGATCCTGCTGCATGGGCTTGCCCGAACGCCGGCTTCGATGCGGGTGATGCAAGAGGCACTCACCCGCCTCGGCTACCGGGTGATCAACGATGGCTACCGCTCGACCGACGCCCCGATCGACGATCTCGTGGCCCAAGCCGTGCCGCCGGCGGTGGAAAAATGCGGGAGTGCCCGCACGCATTTTGTCACCCACTCGATGGGTGGCATCCTCGCCCGCGTCTGGCTCAACGAATATCGCCCGAACAACATGGGCCGGGTGGTGATGCTCGCGCCACCGAACCATGGCTCGCAGCTGGTGGACGCGTTCGGCGATTACCACCTTGGCGATTTTGAGCCGTTCGAATGGCTCAACGGCCCGGCCGGGCTGGAGCTTGGCACCGGGCCGGGGTCGGTGCCGAACCAGGCCGGGCTGCCGGCTTGGGAGCTTGGGGTGATCGCCGGCAACCAGTCGATGAACCCGCTGTTCTCGCGGCTGATCAAGGGCGAGGACGATGGCAAGGTTTCGGTTGAGAGCACGAAGATCGCCGGCATGGCCGACCACATTGTGCTGCCGGTCACGCATACCTTCATGATGGTGAGTCCGCTGGTGATCGCGCAGGTGGTGGAATTTCTTGAGACCGGCGCGTTCGACCACGCGCTCACCTACGGCGACGTGCTCAACCGGGTGACGGACGAGGTGCAGGAGGCGGTGAGCGGCGATTGAGCCGTTCCGGCCGGGCGCGTCAGCCCCGTGAGCCCCTGGCCGGCCCGGTGATACGGTTCACATGGCCCATCTTGCGGCCCGGCTTCACATCCTGCTTGCCGTAGAGGTGCAGCGCGTTGGCCGCGTCGGCGGCGAGCGCCGGCACGCGGGCCATGTCGTTGCCTATGAGGTTGGTCATCACCACGTCGCTGTGGCGCGCACCGTCGCCGAGCGGCCAGCCGGCCACGGCGCGGATGTGTTGCTCGAACTGGTCGATCACGCAGCCATTCTGCGTCCAGTGCCCCGAGTTGTGCACCCGGGGCGCGATCTCGTTCACCACGAGGCCGTCCGGTTTTACAAAAAACTCGATCCCCATCACGCCGACGTAGTCGAGCGCGCCAAGGATCTTGCGCGCGGCGTCCAGCGCCTGCTCGCGCTGGCGCTCAGTAAGGGCGGCGGGCACCGTGGTGGTGGCGAGGATGCCGCCTTCGTGCACGTTCTGCCCTGGCTCGAAGCCCACCACCGTGCCATCCAGCCCACGCGCCGCGATCACGCTGACCTCGAAGGCGAAATCGACGAAGCCTTCAAGGATCGCCGCCGTGCCCGCCATCGCGGCGAAGGCTTCGGGCGCGGCTTCATCGACGTTGATCCGGGCCTGGCCTTTGCCATCGTAGCCAAACTTTCGGGTTTTCAGGATCGCCGGCGCGCCGATCTTTGCCAGCGCCGCGTCGAGATCGCGCGCTGTGGCGACGGCTGCAAAGGGCGCGGTGGCCAGCCCGAGCCGCTGGAGAAAGCCCTTTTCCACCAGCCTGTCCTGGCTGACCCGGAGCGCCTCGCGGCCCGGGCGCACGGGTTTGAGCGCTTCGAGCAGATCAAGCACCTGCTCGGGGATATTCTCGAACTCGTAGGTGATCACGTCGACGGTGCTGGCAAAGGCCCTGAGCGCGTCTTCGTCGTCATACCCGGCCGTGGTCACCCGGTCGGCCACATGGCCTGCCGGGGGATGCGCGCCGGGCTCGTAGATATGGGTGATGAACCCCAGCCGCGAGGCCGCCACCGAGAGCATCCGGCCAAGCTGGCCGCCGCCGA
>MNZL01000059.1 GCA_001873585.1 Rhodobacterales bacterium CG2_30_65_12
GTAGCCGCAGCGCGGCCGTTTCCCGGCCCCAACCAATCCCCCGAATTACCGCGCAATCGTCGCGTTCGCTCCACAGTCTTGCCTGAATTGGCAGCGATACAATTTTGTGTTGGGGCGACGACTGTAGAAAGATGCATGATGGACCGATTGACCGAAATGGAAGCCTTCGCCACGGTGGTGGATCAGGGCGGCTTTACGGACGCGGCGAAGAAAATGGGGATTTCGAAGTCTGCCGTTTCCAAGCACGTGTCTTCGCTGGAGGCCCGGCTCGGCGCCCGGCTGCTCAACCGCACCACGCGGCGCGTCAGCCCGACCGAGATCGGCCTTGCCTATTACGACCGCGCCCGCCGTGTGCTGAACGATGCCGGCGAGGCCGACGCGCTGGTAACCTCGATGCAATCGGCACCCTCGGGGCTTTTGCGCATTTCGGTGGCGACCGATTTTGGCGTGAATCACCTGTCGCCGGTGCTGGGTGAGTTCTTGCAGGAATTTTCTGATATCACCGTGAACATGGTGCTCAACAACCGCTATGTGGAGCTGATCTCGGAAGGGTTCGATATGGCGATCCGGGTGGGCGAGATGGAAGACAGTAGCTTGCGCGCCCGCAAGATCGCCGAGACAACCCGGCGGATGGTGGGCTCGCCCGGCTATTTTGAGAAATTCGGCCGGCCGCAGCGGATCGACGATCTCAACCACCACAAGCTCCTGCATTATTCGAGCCAGGCCTCGGGCAACGTCTGGAAGCTGCCTGCGGCGTCGGGCGAGGTGCGCCAGGTGCGCACCGCCGGCTGGCTTTCGGTGAACGACGGCCAATCGCTGCTCAACGCCGCCATCGCCGGGCTTGGCATCGCCTACCTGCCGAGCTTCCTCTATTCCGACGCGCTGACGCAGGGCCTCGTCGAAGACGCGATCCCGGATCTGCCGCTGGACAGGCAAGGTATCTACGCGGTTTATCCGCCCGGCCGGTTTACCCAGCCCAAGGTGCGCGCCTTCATCGACTTCCTCGTGAACGCCTTTGCCGACAAGGGGCCGGACAACTGGTAACGCAAGCCCAACCCTCGTTTTTCAATTCCCCAGCCTGACTTCTGAAGGGCACACTTGAGCGTCGGGTGGCGATAGCCACGCCGGCGCTCTTTTTCCCCATGCGGGATCACTCGGTGGACACCAGGATCGCTTCCACCCGCCGGTTGCGGTTGCGCCCCGCTTCGGTCTGGTTCGAGGCGATCGGGGCAAGGTAGCCGATGCCCTCGGCCTCGAGCTGGGCGGCGGGCACGGCGAAATCCTTGATCAGCCGGTCCATCACAGAGGCGGCGCGGCGCTTGGAGAGCGAGATATTGCCCGCGAGCGAGCCTTGCGCGTCGGTGTGGCCCACAAGCGCCACGCGTTTGCCGGGGTTGGCCTTGAGGTAGTCGGCGAGTTCGGTGAGCGAGGCGAAGCGGCCCGGGCCGAGATCGGACGAGCCGGTGGCGAAGACGAGATCGGCGAGCACGAAGCGCCCCGCGCGTTCCATTGCTACGCCGATGTCGGGCTCGATTTCGGCGGGTAGCGCCGTGCCCGGCTCGGCCTTTGTCGCCGTCATCGGCGCGGTGGCGATCGCTTGCGCCACGGCCTCGCCCACCTGCACCACTTGCACGAAGACCGCAGAGGCGGAGCGGCTCACAAGCAGGCTTACCGCGTCGGCGGCATCGCCCGCCTTGGTGGCGGAGAGGAACTGGAAATCGCCAAGATCGACATGCATCTCGGGCTCGCCGATAACCTCGGTGCCATAGCGAAAATCGAAGCCGCCGCAGGCCTGCGTGTGGCATTCAAACAAGATGTCGTAGCCCTGCTCATCAAGCTGGGCACGCAGGTTCACAAGAATCTGGTAGCTTGAAAGCCCGGTGCCACCGATCCGCCACGCCTGACGGGTGATCTTGCCCGACGTTGCCGTAACCGGCACACCGGCGCCTTCGCGCCACGGCCCGGTCGGCAGGAGGTAACTGCCGGCGGCCTCCAGTTGTTCCGTTCTCAGCGTTGCGCCGGCGGGCATGTTGATCGTCGCCGCCGGGCTCGCCAGCGGTGCGGTGGCCAGGACGGCGGCGAGGAGGGCGGCGGATCGGGTCATCTGGCCTGTGTGTGATAGGCGTCGTTGGGGTGCATGTCGGTGGCTGCGGCCACCCGGTTCGTCATGTTGAAGAAGCCGGCGACGTTGGCAATATCCCAGATATCGCGGTCGGAAAAGCCCGCTTCGCGCAGGCCTTCGCGGTCGGCGGCTTCGATCTTGCTGGGTGTTTCGGTGAGTTTTTCCGTGAACGCGAGCATCGCTTGGTGGCGGTCGGAAAGCGTGATCGCGCGCCAGTTCAGCGCCATCGCCTCGCCGAGTTCTGGATCACCCGACAGCGTGCGCACCGCCGCGCCGTGGGCAACGAGGCAATACCAGCAATGGTTGATCGAGCTCACCACCACACCAATCATCTCGCGTTCGAGCTTGGAAAGCCCGCTTTCGGCCAGCATCAGCTCGTTGTAGAGCGCCGAGAAGGCATCGAGTTTGGCAATGTCGAAGGCATAGGCCTTGAGCACATTGGGCACGAGGCCGAGCTTTTCGTCGCAAAGGGCGAAATACGTCTGCGTGGCGTCCGGCAGCGGGTCTACCGGAGCAAGGTCGAGCGCGGTGATTTTATTGCTCATCTCATGCGCCTTCCGGGCGAACACGGTAATGGTAATGGCCGACGATGGTCATCCCGAGATTGGCATAAAGCGGGTTGGCCTCATGGTTGCTCTGGGTCACGATCAGGCTCAGCACCCGCGCGCCCTGGCCCTGGGCCCATTTCGCCGCCGCGCGGATCAGGAGCCGGCCCGCACCCTGACGGCGCTGGGCGGGCAACACATGGAGCGCATGCACCATCGCCACGCCCTCATGCAGGCCAACGAAAGCCGCGCCGCCCGGGTGGTCGCCGATCCGCACGAGGATCGCGGTTTTCTCGCAAGTTGCGCGCTGCATTACCGCCTGGCGTGCCGCCCCGACGCCGCCTTCTTCCCAGATCTCGCGCACCAGTTCGAGCGGCGGCCACATCGTGTAGGCGGTGGCGGGCGGAATCGCCTCGCCGGTGAGCCTGGTCACGTCGATAGCCCAGATATTGACCGGGTCGCGCAATATGTAACCATGGTCTTCGAGCAGGGTGTCGAGCTTGTCTTCCCCGGCGCGGATCTGAAACAGCCGTTCCTGGCCGAGCGCCAGCATTGCGGTTTCGGCGGCCGACAAATCAGCGTCTGTCACCGGCCAATCTTCGGTGGCGGCAGATGCACGCTGGCCGCCGCCCTGGCCATCGCGGATCGTCCAGGCGCCAAGGTGCTGGCGGGCAGCGGGCGGCCAGGTAGCTTCGCAAACCTCGATCACGGTGGCGGCATCGGGAAGTGGGAGCGGCTTGGTCATGCGGTCGCCTCCGGAAAAAGCTGGCCGAGTTCGACCATTGCGGCGCTGACGGCGGCGCCATCCTGGCCGCGCACCACGACATTGGCGCCGAACATGCCGCGGTCGTTAAACGGGTAGGAGCCGATCGAAAGGGTCGGATACCGCGTTGCCAGATCGGCGAGCGGCCCGGCGATATCGCCCTCGGGCAGATCGACGCGCAGGGTCTGGCTGAGCAGCGGTGTGCCGCCCTTGAGCGTGGCGAGCACGCCTTCGAGCATTGCCTCGAATATCTTCGGCACCCCGGCCATCACGTGCACGTTGCCAATGCTGAAGCCGGGGGCGGCAGAGACCGGGTTTTCGATCAGCGCCGCACCTTCGGGAATGCGCGCCATGCGCAGGCGCGCGGGCGTAACCTCGTTGCCGCGCGCGCGGATGAACGCCTCGAGCACCGCGCGCGCATCGTCGCGGATGTCGATGCTTGCGTTGAAGGCGGCGGCCACCGCGTCGGCGGTGATGTCGTCATGGGTCGGGCCGATGCCGCCGGAGGTGAACACGTGGTCGTAGCTGTCGGACAACGCGCGCAGCGCCGCGACGATCGCCGCCTGGTCGTCGGCCACCACGCGGGCTTCGCGCAGGTCGACGCCGTGGGCGGTGAGCCGGCCGGCAAGGTGATGCAGGTTGCTGTCGCGCGTGCGGCCCGAGAGAATCTCGTCGCCGATCACGAGCATCGCGGCGGTGGGGTTCGGCATGGTTTCTCCCATTGTCATTCCGGCCCCCAGACTAGAACGTGTCGCGCCCGGGGGAAACTCCTCTCTTCACCCGTTTACGCAGACGGGCGGGCGCTGTAGCGTCGCCGTGAACTTCTTCAAAGAGGACGACCCATGAGCCAGATCGAAACCCGCCTAGCCGCGCTCGGCGTGACCCTGCCAAATGCCCCCGCGCCTGCCGCCAATTATGTGCCTTGGGTGGTTGTCGGCAATCTCGTCTTTGTTTCGGGCCAGATTTCTGCGAAGGACGGCGCCTTCATCACCGGCAAGCTCGGCCAGACCTTGAGTGTGGACGAAGGTGCGGCGGCGGCGCGCACCTGCGCCATCGGCTTGCTGGCCCAGCTCAAGGCCGCGTGTGGTGGTGATCTCGACCGGCTCAAACAGGTGGTCAAACTCACCGGATTCGTCAATTCCACGCCCGATTTCGGCGACCAGCCCAAGGTGGTGAACGGGGCGTCTGATTTTCTGGTCGAGGTGCTGGGCGAGGCCGGGCGGCACACCCGTTCGGCGGTGTCGGCGGCGAGCCTGCCGTTTGGCGTCGCGGTCGAGATTGAAGGTATCTTTCAAATTGACTGACGCGATGCTACCCGAGATTTTCCTCTCCGCCCCAATCGCCCACCGCGCGCTGCATGACAAGGCCGCCGGGCGGGTGGAGAACGCGCCCGCTGCGATCCGCGCGGCGGTGGCGGCAGGCTACAACATCGAGACCGACGTGCAGCTCTCCGCCGATGGCGTGGCGATGGTGTTTCACGACGATGAGCTCGACCGGCTGACTGGTGAGAGCGGGCCTGTCAACGCCCGCACGGCGGCGGAACTTGCCGCGATCCCGCTTACCGGCGGTGGCGAGGGCATCCCGACACTGGCGCAGGTGCTCAAGATCGTCGCGGGTCGGGTCGGGCTGCTGATCGAGATCAAGGATCAGACCCGCGCGATGGGGCCAGACGTGGGCCCGCTCGAACGGGCGGTGGCGGAAACGCTTGCCGGCTATGACGGCCCGGTGGCGGTGATGTCGTTCAACCCCTATTCGGTGGCGGCGATGGCCGAGGTTGCGCCGGATCTGCCGCGCGGGCTGACCACCTATCGGTTCGACGACCCGGACGCTCAGGCGCTGCCCGAAACGCGCCGCGCCCAACTCGCCGCGATTGCCGATTTCGAGGCGGTGGGCGCAAGTTTCATCAGCCATGATGCGCGCGATCTGGCGAGCCCCAGGGTGGCCGAGCTGAAGGCGCGGGGCGTGCCGGTGCTGTGCTGGACGATCCGCTCGCCAGAGGCAGAGACACAAGCGCGTGAACTGGCCGACAACATTACCTTCGAGGGCTACGCCGCCGCGCTCCCGGCTTGACGCTCCCCCCCGCGCCCGATCCTATGCAGACGATGAACGACGCGCAAACCTTCGAGATCCGCCTGCACGAAAGCCTCGCCGGGATACCGGCGCAGGACTGGGATGACTGCGCCGCACCCGAGGGCAGCGCCCGCCCGGCTGATCCGTTCACCACCCATCGTTTTCTGCGCGCACTCGAGGTTTCGGGTTCGGTTGGCCCCGGCACCGGCTGGGCGCCGCGCCATATGACCGTGCATGACGGCGGCGAGATGATCGCCTGTGCGCCGATGTATCTCAAGGCGCACAGCCAGGGCGAATACGTGTTCGATCATTCCTGGGCTCAGGCTTGGGAGCGTGCTGGAGGGCAGTATTACCCAAAGGTGCAGATCGCCGTGCCCTTCACGCCTGCCACCGGCCGGCGCTTTCTCGTCAGGCCCGGGCATGAGGCGCGCGGCATGGCGGCGCTGGTGCAGGGCGCAGTGCAGGTGGCGGCGGACGCCGGGCTTTCCTCGCTGCATGCTACGTTTTGCACCGAGGCCGAGGCGTTGGCGGGCGCGGCGATGGGGCTCATTCACCGGGTCGGCACGCAGTATCATTGGCAAAACCGGGGATACGATGATTTCGATGCTTTCCTCGCCTCGCTCTCGTCGCGCAAACGCAAGGCGATTCGGCGCGAACGGGCCGGGGCGGCGGCCTTCGGCGGCGAGATCGTGAGCCTGACCGGCGATGCGCTGCGGCGCGAGCATTGGGCGGCGTTCTGGGGCTTCTATCAGGATACCGGCGCGCGCAAATGGGGCTCGCCCTACCTCACCCGCGCGTTCTTCGATATCGTCCACGAAACCATGGCTGATGACGTGCTCCTCGTGCTGGCGCTGCGCGAGGGTGTGCCGGTCGCCGGCGCGCTCAATTTCATTGGCCGCGATACGCTTTTTGGCCGCTATTGGGGGGAGTGCGACCATCACCCGTTCCTGCATTTCGAGCTGTGCTATTATCGCGCTATCGACTACGCCATCGAGCACGGTCTTGCCCGGGTTGAAGCCGGGGCGCAGGGCGATCACAAGCTGGCGCGGGGCTATCTGCCGGTGCCCACCCATTCGCTGCATTGGATCGGCGATGCGGGCTTTCGCCGAGCGGTGGAAGAATTTGTATCCCGCGAGGCGGAAGCGGTGGAAGAAGACATGGAAATTCTTACATCAATGGGGCCGTTCAAGGGCGGCCCCGATCCAGACCGAAAGGAAACCGAATGAGCTACACGATTGACCGCACGTTTGAAGGCGCCGATTTCGAGGCGATCGACAAACGCACCCGCGAGGCCCTGGCCGCCAACGGCTTTGGCGTGCTGACCGAGATCGACGTGAAAGCGACGATGAAAAAGAAGATCGACAAGGACATGGAAGATTACCGCATCCTTGGGGCCTGCAACCCCGGCATGGCCTGGCAGGCGATGGGGTTAGAGCCCAAGGTGGGGGCGATGCTGCCCTGCAACGTGATCCTGCGCGGGGTGCCGGGCGGCGTGGAGGTTTCTGCGATCGACCCGCGCGCCTCGATGTCGAGCATCGACAACGACGAGCTCAAGGCCGTTGCGGGCGAGGTGCGCGAGATGATGGCCAAGGTCGTGGCCGCGATCTGAAGGCAGGACCGG
>MNZL01000135.1 GCA_001873585.1 Rhodobacterales bacterium CG2_30_65_12
CGCCATGCGCTTGTAGAGCGCCACCGCCGCCGCCAGCACCAGCGCGCCGAAGGCGAGCGCGGCCAGAATGCGTGGCCCGCCCGCGCTCCAGGCCGCCGCCACCGGCGCTTCGGAGGTGATCACCACGCCGAGCCCGCCGAGGGCGACGAAGCCCATCACCCCGACGTTGAACAGCCCGGCGTAGCCCCATTGGATGTTGACCCCGAGCGCCATGATCGCCGAGATGATCCCCATATTGATGATCCCGAGCGCCGAGTTCCAGCTCTGCACCGCGCCGGTCCAGCCGATCAGCACCGCGACAATGGCGAAGAGCGCGAGGTTTCTCCAGTTGATGCCGGTCATACCGATTTTCCCTTGAAGAGCCCGGTGGGTTTGAACAGGAGCACGACCACGAGGATCGCAAACGAAACCGCGAATTTGTAGTCGGTCGAGAGCAGTTGCACGAGGCTTGAAGGTTCAAGGCTATCGGGCAGCAGATAGCCCAGCACCTTTTTCCAGGCATAGGTTACCGTGACTTCGGAAAACGCGATCACGAAGCCGCCGGCAATGGCGCCGAGCGGATTGCCGAGGCCGCCGACGATGGCGGAGGCGAAAATCGGCAGCAGAAGCTGGAAATAGGTGAAGGGTTTGAATGACTTGTCGAGCCCGTAGAGCACGCCGGCGATGGTGGCCAGCGCGCCGACGATGAGCCAGGTGATCAGCACCACCCGCTCAGGGTTGATCCCCGACAGCAGCGCGAGGTCTTCGTTGTCGGAAAAGGCGCGCATGGATTTGCCGGTGCGGGTGCGGTTCAGGAACCAGAACAGCGCCGCCACCACGAGCACCGCCGTGATCACCGTGATCACTTGCGATGTGCGCAGCGACAGCCCCTCGGCGAGCCCCGACCAGGCCTTGAAATCGCGCGCCGAGATGATGAAGCGGGTGCCGTCGGCAAAGTTCTGGTCGCCCGGGCCGATGATGAAGCGCACGAGGCCGTTCATCACGAACATCACCCCGATCGACGCCATCACCGAGACGATCGGCTTGGCCTTCACCCGGCGGTAGAAGCGGTAGACCACCCGGTCGGTAATCAGCACCAGAAGACCGGTGGCGACGATGCCGAAGGGCAGGGCGAGCAGCGCCGTCGGCAGTGGCCCGAGATGCCAGCCCATCGACTGGAACCACCAGGTAAACAGGATCGTCACCATCGCACCGAAGGCCATTGTATCGCCATGGGCGAAGTTGGAAAACCGCAAGATGCCGTAGATCAGCGTGACCCCGAGCGCGCCGAGGGCGAGCTGCGAGCCATAGGCCACGGCCGGGATCAGCACGAAATTGGATAGCGCCACGATGGCGTTGAGAAAGTCCATCAGATGTCGGTCTCGCAGGTAAAAGGGGTCAGGGTGCTTGCGGTCGCAGTCGCGTGGTGAAGCTGGGCCTTGAGGCCGCCGCCGTCTGCCTCGCCTTCGATCAGCAGGGCGAAATGCTCGGCCTCGGTGCCAAACTGGAACGGGCCGCGGTTCGAGGCGGCAACACCGTCATAGGTCTTGCCGCTGAAGATGACCCGGATCGGCCCCTTGCCGGTTGCGTCGGTCTCGACGGGGGCAACGACGAAGCGCGTTATCGTGCCATCTGCGCCGGTGCAGTCAAACACGATCCGCGCACCTTCGGCGTTGGCGGCGGCCGGCAGGCCAAGCCCCAGCATCAGGGCGACAGCGGCAAACCCGCTCATTCGCACGCCCCGTAATAGGTGATCGCCGCCGGCCCTGCGCCGATATGCACGCTCATCACGGCGCTATTCGGACCGATGGTGAGCATATGCAGCGCACCCATCCCTTGCGCGACAAGTTGGGTCGTTTCGCCGATCTTGTGATAGTGCAGGATTTCCATGCTCTCGGCGACGGTGCTGATCCGGTCCGCATCGAGCTCAAGGGTCACTTCATAGGCCGTCTCTTCGCAGTCGAGCGTCATGTAACACTCTTGGGAAAAGGTGCAAACCGGCCCGCCAAGGGCAGGCAGCGGCGCAAGCGCGAGGGCGAGAAGAGCGATCCGCATCCGTCAGCCTCCAAGAAAGCTTGCGCGCACGTCCGGGTCGGCGAGCAGCTCTTTGCCGGTGCCGGTGTGGGCATTGGCCCCCTGCACCAGAACATAACCTTTATCCGCAATTTCGAGGGCTTGCCGGGCGTTCTGTTCGACCATGAGCACCGGCAGCCCGGTGCGCGCCACATCAATGATCCGATCAAACAGCTCGTCCATCACGATCGGGCTCACGCCGGCCGTGGGCTCGTCGAGCATCAGCACCTTGGGCCGCGTCATCAGGGCCCGGCCCACGGCAACCTGCTGGCGCTGGCCGCCCGAAAGCTCGCCCGCCGCCTGGGTGCGCTTTTCCTTCAGAATCGGGAACAGATCGTAGACCTGCTGCATTGTCTCGGTGATATCGTCCTTGCGGATGAAGCCGCCCATTTCGAGGTTTTCCTCGACCGTCAGCGAAGTGAAGATGTTGTGGGTCTGTGGCACGAAGCCCATGCCCTTGATCACCCTGGCCTGCGGCGCGAGATCGGTGATGTCTTCGCCGTCGAGCCGGACTGCCCCGCTGCTCAGGTAGAGCATGCCGAACAGCGCCCGCATCGCCGTAGACTTGCCGGCGCCGTTGGGGCCGACGATCACCGCGATCTCACCCTTGTCGACGGCGATGGTGCAGCCGGTGAGAATATCGGGGCCGGACTTGCTGTAGCCCCCGGTCATGGCCTCGCCGATCAGGAACGGGCCGCCGGGCGCGGGCCTGGCCTTGCCGTGCTGGGGCCCGGGGGTAAATTCGCCCCGGCCCTCCGGGTTCACGATCGAGCCGTCGCGGTTGTAGCCGGGGGCATCAAACGGTTTGCTCATCCTTTGGCCTCCAGCTGGGCCTTGTTCTTGAGCCCGGTGCCGAGATAGGCCTCGATCACATGCTCGTTGGCCTTGATCTCGGCAAGGCTGCCTTCCGCCAGCACCTTGCCCTCGGCCATGCAGATTACCGGATCGCACAGCCGGTCGATGAAATCCATGTCGTGCTCGATCACCACGAAGGTATAGCCGCGCTCGTGGTTGAGCCGCTGGATGGCGTCGGCGATGGTATTGAGCAGGGTGCGGTTTACGCCCGCGCCAACCTCGTCGAGGAAGACGACGCGCGCATCCACCATCATCGTGCGGCCCAGCTCCAGCAGCTTTTTCTGCCCGCCCGAAACCTGGCCGGCCTTGTGGTCGGCAAGGTGCTCGATGGTCAGAAATTCCAGCACCTCGTCTGCCTTGGCGCGCAGGGCGCGCTCTTCGTCGGCAATGCGTTTGCGGCCAAACCAGGTATCCCACAGCTTTTCGCCAGCTTGCCCGCCCGGCACCATCATCAGGTTTTCGCGGCACGACATCGAGCCAAATTCATGGGCGATCTGGAAGGTGCGCAAGAGCCCCTTGTGAAACAGCACGTGTGGCGGCAGGCCGGTGATGTCTTCGCCCTCCATCGTCACGCGCCCGGAGGTGGGTTGAAGAACGCCGGCGACTACGTTGAAAAGAGTAGTTTTCCCCGCGCCATTCGGGCCGATCAGCCCGGTGATCGAGCCCTTCCCGATCTCGAGCGACGCCCCGTCGACGGCATGAAAGCCACCGAAATGCTTGTGCAGGTTCTCGACCTTGATCACCTTGTCCCACCCCTGTCATGTGCCACAGCCCGGGGGTTTGCCCCCGGGCTGTGCGATTCGCAAGCCGTTCGATGGCGCGATCAGCGGTAGCCGACGGTGGTGACCTTGCCACCCTCGATCACGATTTCGCGGAACGCGCCCGAGGCTTCGCCGCCACCGACCAGTTCGACGGCCGAGGCGCCGACGTAATCGACATCCCCGCCGCTGGCCAGGATGTCCAGCGCCTTTTCAAGATCTCCAGGGAAGATCTGCTCGCCGGGCGCGTTGGCCACGTCCATCACCTTGTCCTTGTAGACCATCGGATCGGTCGAGTTGGCGGCCTGCATCGCCAGCAGGATCAGCGCGGCGGCGTCATAGGCGGTGTCGGCATAGGCCGAGGTGGGATCGAAGGCATCGCCGACAAGCGCGGCGAAGGTGGCGTTGCCCGGGCTGTCGGTGCCCGGAAGCTGGCCGATCGAGCCGTCGATCTCGCCGCCGAAGTTTTCTTCAAGCTTCGAGCCGACCATGCCGTCGGGGAAGTTGAACATGTCGAAGGCGCCGGCGTCGATCGCGCCGCGCACGATGCCCGAGCCGCCCTGATCGACATAACCCGCGACGACGAGGATATCGCCGCCGGCCGAGGCCAGAGCGCCCACTTCGGCGGTGTAGTCGGCCTTGCCGTCTTCATGGGCGGCATTGATGGTAATCGTGCCGCCCTTGGCCTCGTAGGCCGAGGCGAAACTGTCGGCCAGGCCCTTGCCGTAGTCGTTGTTGGTGTAGGTCACGGCGGCCGAGGTGAAGCCCTTTTCGAGCAGGATGTCGGCCATCACTTCACCCTGGCGTGCATCCGATGGCGCGGTGCGGAAGAACAGCCCGTTGTCTTCGGCGTTCGACAGCGCCGGCGAGGTGGCCGAGGGCGAGATCATCAGCATGCCATTGGCCAGCGCGACGTTTTGCAGCACTGCGCCGGTTGCCCCGGAGCACATTGCGCCAACGATACCCTTGACCCCGTCCGAGGTAACCAGGCGTTCGGCGGCGGCGGTGGCCGCAGCGGCGTCGACGCAGGTCGAGTCGCCGCGCACCGGTGTTACGGTCGTGCCGCCGAGGAACTTGCCGTTCGCCGTGGCTTCGGCGATCGCAAGCTCGGCGCCGTCGGCCATCGCGGGGGCCATTGATTCAAGCGGGCCGGTGAAGGCCAGCAGCACACCCATCTTGATGTCCTCGGCATAGGCGCCGGTGGCCATCAGGGCCGAGGCGGCGCTCGCCATGAGCAGTTTTTTCATCTGTATCTCCCAACATTGGACAAAACTCCGGGGCTCACCCTAGCGTTTCTTTTGGAAAAGAAAAGCCTTTGACCGCGACGGATTGCAGCAAGAACCCCGCCTATCCTTGCAATTTTCTTGCCAACCTTGCGAGCATCCGGCAAAGCGCCGCCGCCAGCACAACCAAAGGCAGAGCGCCAGCGCCTCAGTCCTGCGCGGTGTGCTGGTCGCCCTGACCGCCATGGCTGCCGCGTTCGCGGTAGGGGGTGGTCTGATAATGCGCCCGGTAACACTTGGAGAAATGCGAGGGCGAGGTGAAGCCGCTGGCGAGCGCCACGTTGATCACGCTCATGTCGGTCTGGAGCAACAGGTTGCGGGCCTTGCCGAGGCGTAGCTCCATGTAATAGCGCTTTGGCGAACGGTTGAGGTAACGGCGAAACAGCCGTTCGAGCTGGCGCGTCGAAAGCCCCACCTGGCGGGCGAGCTCGGCCGGGCTCACCGGCTCTTCGATGTTGTCCTCCATCTCGCGGATCACCTGGCCGAGCTTGGGGTGGCGCACGCCAATCCGGGTGGGCACCGAGAGCCGCTGCTGATCGCGGTCGGTGCGAATCGTGGTGTAGATCTGCTGATCGGCCACGGCATTGGCCACTTCCGGCCCGTAATCCTGAGCGATGAGCGCCAGCATCAGGTCGATCGAGGCGGTGCCGCCGGCGGTGGTCATCCGGTTGCCGTCGATCACATAGACCGAGCGGGTCAGATCGACCTGCGGGAAGTCCTCGATAAAGCCGTCGTGGTTTTCCCAGTGGATCGTCGCGCGCTTGCCGTCGAGCAGCCCGGCCTCGGCCAAGGTATAGGCCCCGGTGCAGAAGGCCCCCATTGCCACCCCGCGCCGGGCCTCGCGCCTGATCCAGGATACAAGCGGCTTCGAGCTTGCCGCATGCACGTCTTCGCCGCCGCAGATCACCACCGTGTCGTCGTGGTGCAACTCGTCGAGCCCGATGTCGAGCCGGAGAGTGCAGCCAGCCGAGCAGGTGACGTTGCCGCCGCCCTCGCCGGCAAGCCGCCAGCGGTAGGCCTCAAAGCCGAGTGCGCGATTGGCCAGCCGCAGCGCGTCGACCGCACCGGCGAAGGAGAGCAGGGTGAAGCGGTCGAGCAGGACGAAAACAAAGCCGCGCGGTGCGGTGCCCGGGTGCCGTCCGGTCTTGCTTCTGGATTGTGTCATGCCCAGCTCTCCGCTCGTTTTGCCAAGACCACATCAGCTTTGGCGCGGCGGCGCAAGATCGCCCGGGCGCGGTCAGCGCGGGGAAGTTTCTTTTGCACATGCGGCAAGCCCGGTTTATACCTCCCCGACCAATCGCGGCGGTGCCGCTGACGGACCTGCGATACAGACGGAGACGGCGATGACCGAGTGGACGAAATCTTCCTGGCGTGCCCTGCCCAGGGTGCAGATGCCCGACTACCCCGACGCTGGTGCGCTCGGCGCTGTCGAGACGCAACTGGCCAAGTATCCGCCGCTGGTCTTTGCCGGCGAGGCGCGCCGGCTCAAGGCCGAGCTCGCCAGGGTGGCGCGCGGCGAGGCCTTCCTGCTGCAGGGCGGCGATTGCGCCGAGAGCTTTGCCGAGTTTTCCGCCGACGTGATCCGCGACACCTTCAAGGTGCTGTTGCAGATGGCGATGGTGCTCACCTTCGGCGCCAAGATGCCAGTGGTGAAGGTGGGCCGGATGGCCGGACAGTTCGCCAAGCCGCGCTCGGCCCCCTATGAGACGATTGGCGGCGTCGAGCTGCCGTCCTACCGGGGCGACATCATCAACGATCTCGCCGCCACGCCCGAGGCGCGCCGCCCCGATCCGGGCAAGATGCTGCGCGCCTACACGCAGTCCGCCGCTTCGCTGAACCTGCTGCGCGCCTTCTCCTCCGGCGGCTACGCCGACGTGCACCAGGTTCACAGCTGGACGCTTGGTTTTACCGAGCAGGACGAGGCCGTGCGTTACCGCGAAATGGCTGAACGGATCTCCGATACGCTCGCGTTCATGCGCGCCGCCGGGGTTGACGGCGGCACCACCAGGGCGCTGCAGACGGTGGATTTCTACACCAGCCACGAGGCGCTGTTGCTCGAATATGAAGAGGCGCTGACGCGGGTGGACTCGACCACCGGCCAGATCGTCGCCGGCTCGGGCCACATGATCTGGATCGGCGACCGC
>MNZL01000038.1:0-7188 GCA_001873585.1 Rhodobacterales bacterium CG2_30_65_12
AAGGCCATCGGACGTTGGACGGTCCAGATCGTCAAGCGCTCCGATACCGCCGAAGGGTTTGAAATCCTGCCCCGCCGATGGGTCGTGGAACGCACTCTCGCGTGGCTGGGGAGATGCCGCCGCCTGTCAAAGGACTGGGAAAAATCCATCGCCAGCGCCGAGGCATGGGTCACCATCGCCCACATCCGACGCGTTACACGCTATCTCGTAAGAACCTGAAAGAAATGGATTAGTTTTGAATCAGACTCTAAGGTCATGATCGCGGGCCTGCCCCAGTCGCGCATCTGATCGACGGTCGTTGCGGCAACGTGTCGCCGATTTGCACCCTGTCAGCCCGGCGCCGCCATGTCGATCCGGCGGTAACCCGCCGCCCCGTGGTAAAACCCATTGCTCAGATCCGCACGCCCACTCAGCGCTGCGAGACGGGCGTTGGCTTCGTCAACTGGCAATCTCCCGTCCAGCGCGTCCCGAAAGACGGTTGCCACGGCGACCATATCCTTTGCTTGCGGCATGAGCGATAGATGGGTGACACCATCTGCCAGCAGCTGCGCGGCTTCCGGCAACAGATCGACGTAGCTCTCGGACAGAGTCTGGATGCCGTTTACGCGCAGGATCGGCCGGTCGTCGCGGGTTCGAAGCGGCATCCCATCGGGATCGTCTTCGCAGATGAACTGGCAGTTGTCCTTTGTACGACCATGAGCGCGAGCGTGGTAGCAGCGCGCCGAAACCGCAAGCGAGGCGCGACCGAATCCCTGCACTTCGACGCCGAGCCCCCGATCGCGCGCAGTCTGCGCGGCGACGGCGATGGCCGGGGCGGGCATTTCGGTCGGGAGGCAGACATGGGTCGCACCCTGCCCGGCCATCCACTGGATCGTCACTTCATTATAGGCGTTCATCAACGGGCCGATCCGGTGCGGGCGCTCGCGTTTCAGCATCACTTCGGCCAGCGAGGACAGGATCACCCTCTTGCCCGTGCGCTCCAGTCGCTCGATCATCTCGGGAAGATCGGCCTCATGGAACGGCGCGCGTTTGGAGCAAATCACTGCGCCCAGATAGACCTGATCGACCGGGGCCTCGTCAGCGATGCGAGCATAGAAGTCGCGACGCCTGTCGGCGGACCAGTGATAGGCGATGGGGCCGAGTGTCATTTTTTTTCACGTCGTTCACCGCCATTTTCTTGTCGCGAGGGCGCCTTGGGCCTGCTTCTGCCCAACGGTCAACGCGACAAGATCCGCGATGTTCGCCTGCCGCCCCGTGCGGATGTCGTCCACCGCCGCCCGGAAGGCCACGACGACGCCCCGCACATAGCTTTTCGACCGCTGCCGTCCCTCGATCTTGAAGACATGCACGCCTGCGTCGATCAGTTCCGGCAGCAGTCGTGAAAGGTTCAGGCTCACCGGCTCCTCGAAGGAATCATGGCCCTCGGGCCGGTGCCGCGCAGTGAAGCGGCCCTTGCAGATCGTGGTATAGCCCGCCTTCTCGTCCGGGCCAAAACGGTCGAGGGTGAAGCCCGCGAGGTGCGAGGGCATCGAGCCGTCAGCATCGCGGACATATTCCACATCGGAGGCGGGCGAGCCGTCGCCATCCATCTTCGTCGACTGCCCGGGCACGTCGTTCGTCAGGCTGCACCGACCCACCACCATCAGGCCGTGATTGCCGAAGATGGCGGTCTCGATCTCGCAAGGGGTCTCCTTGCGGATCTGGCGGAGTTCGTGGATTGTCAAGATACCCGGCAGCACCACGCGTCACCCCGAAATGCTCGCAGCAATAGCGGATCGCCTCGGGGCTGGAGGCCGCTGCCTGCACAGAAAGGTGCAGGCGGATGTCCGGATGTCTGCGCGCGATGTAGTCGGCCATGCCCATGTCGGCGACGATGAAGGCATCTACACCCAGCCGCGCGCCGGTGCCCGCGGCCTGCCGCCACAGATCGTCCTTGCCCGCCGGAGGGTAGGTGTTCAGCACCGGCAGAACCTTGGTGCCGCGCGCGTGCGCACAAGCCACCGTCTCGCCAAGTTCGTCGGGAGTGAAGTACAGGCCCGGATAGTTGCGCGCATTGGTCGCGTCCTGGACCCCGCAATAGACGGTATCGGCGTCCGCGTTGACGGCGGTGCGTAGCGCGGCGGGCGTGCCCGCCGTAGCTGAGGCAGGCCGAGCTGCTGCGCGAGATCCGCCACGGCGATCTCGACGTGCTGATCGGAGCGCTGCGCAAGCCGCCACAGGCCGACGACGTGGTGCAGGAGCCGCTGTTTGACGATCCGCTGGCAATCATCGCCGGACCCGACCATAAGCTTGCCGGCCAGACCGGGCTGACGCTCGCCGACACCCTCGCCTACCCCTTGATCGCGCCGCCGCGCGACGCGCCGGCTGGCGCGGATCTGTTTCGCACTCTCGGGATTGGCGAAATGGATCAAACACCAGTGCGGATTATCACCTCGTCGATGGTGCTGGTGCGCGGGATGCTGGCGCGCGGCAGCTACCTCACCATTCTGTCGCCGCGCCAGGCGGCGGTGGAGATCACCCGTGGGATGATGGTGCCGCTCGACGTGCCCCTGCCCGGCTCGTCGCGGCCGATCGGCCTCACCACCCGCGGGCTGATCCAGGCGCCGCACCGATGCATACGAAAAGGCCCGGGGGCCTGCGCGCCCGGGCCTTTCATTCTGAGCTGCGATCTTGGCTCAGTGCAGCTTTGTCTCGACATCATGGATCGCGTCGTCAATCAGCCTGTTGCCGTCGGCGGCGGTCATCTGTTTTGCGATAAGGTCCTGTGCGGCACCGATAGACACCGCAATGGCGGTATCGCGCACCTCTTTCACCGCTGCCGCTTCGGCCGATTTGATCTGCTCTTCCGCCGCCGCGATCCGGCGGACGATCGAGGCTTTCAGCTCTGCTTTCGCTGCTTCGGCGGCTTCAGCCGATTCACGCTTGGCGTGCTCAACGATATGTGCAGCCTGTTCGGCCACTTGTTTGTGCTTGCGCTCGTACGAGGCGAGGATCGTCTGCGCTTCTTCGCGCAAGGCGCGGGCCTCGTTGAGATCGGCCTTGATCCCATCGGCGCGCTTGTCGAGCATGCCGGCCACCATGCCCGGCACCTTGTAGTAGATCAGCACGGCGATGAAGACGATGAAGGCCAACAACACGATGAACTCGGTGTTGCCGAGCGAGACGAACCGCTCCGAGGCGGCGAGCGCGGGGCTGGCCGCGAGAGCGAGGGGGAGGGTCAGAAGCTGCTTCATCTCTTTTACCCCTTCATCCGCGCTGTGACCGCAGCGGTGATCGCCTTGGAGTCGGCCTTGGTGCCGAACACGCCGAGAATTTCCTTGGCGGTGTCCTTGGCCACGGCCTTCACGCTGTCGACGGCGCCGGCGCGAATTTCGCCGATGGCTGCCTCCGATTCGGCGGACTTGGCGGCAATCTCGGCCTCAGCCGCGGCAATCGCCTTGTCGAGCCCTGCCTGAATTTCGGCCTTGGCCTCGGCGACGATTCTGCCCGCCTCGGTCCGCGCCTCGGCGAGCGCCTGGTTGTAGGCCTCTTCCGCCGCAACGGCCTTTTGCTTCAGCTCTTCGGCGGCAGCGATATCGTTGGTGATCGTGCCTTGGCGTTCGGCCAGAACCGCAGCGATGCGCGGCAGCGCCACGCGGCTGAGCACCAAGAATATCACGACGAGCGCGACGAGGAGCCAGAAGATCTGGTTCGGGAAGGTGCCGAAATCAAGTTGCGGCATGCCGCCGCTGCCGGCTTCGTGGGCCAGATCGGCCGCGCCTTGCGCTGCGTCGGCGGTCAGTTCAGTTCCGCTTGCCATGGTGTCCTCCTGAAACCCGGATGTAACGTCGGTGAGACCGAGTCCCCGGTCTCACCGCGCGTAAGGATGGGCCCTGGTGGATCAGACGGCAAACATCAGCAGCAGCGCAACGAGGAACGAGAAGATCCCGAGCGCTTCCGCGAAGGCGATGCCGATGAAGAGGGTCGCGGTCTGGCCGCCGGCGGCCGAGGGGTTGCGCAGCGCACCGGCGAGGAAGTTGCCGGCCACGTGGCCCACGCCGATGGCGGAAGCGCCCGATCCGATGCCAGCGAGGCCAGCGCCGATGTATTGGCCGAGTTGTGCGATATCGCCTTCCATGATTTCTCTCCTTACGATGGAATTGCGTTGATCTTGTAGGGTCTTGCCCTCAATGCGAGGGATGCAGCGCGTCTTTCAGGTAGACGACGGTGAGGATGGTGAAGACGTAAGCCTGAACCCCGGCCACGAGCATTTCCAGCCCGTAGATGGCCGTGATCGACAGAACCGCGACCGGGCTGATGGCGGCGATTGCCGCAAAGCCCGCGAACACCTTCATCACCGCGTGGCCCGCCATGATGTTGCCGCCAAGACGAATGCTGTGGCTGACCGGGCGCACGAAGTAGGAAATGAGCTCGATGATCGCCAGCACCGGCCTGAGCACCAGCGGCGCCGACGAGACCCAGAACAGGCCGAGAAAGCCGGCGCCATTCTTGACAAAACCGATGATGGTAACGCTGAGAAACACCGTGATGGCCAGAAGCCCGGTAACGGCGATGTGCGATGTGGTGGCAAAGCTCATCGGCACAAGGCCGAGATAGTTCGACACGAGGATGAACATGAACAGCGTGAAGATGTAGGGGAAGAACTTGATCGCGTCCTTGCCGGCCACGTCTTCGACCATCTTGTAGGTAAAGCCGTAGAGCACCTCGGCGATCGACTGCGAGCGCGATGGCACCACAGCGCGGCCACGGGTGCCAAAGATGAAGACGGCGATGATCACAAGCACGGCGATGGCGAGCCAGAGGGTGACGTTGGTTATCGTGTACCAGTGAATCGGTCCTTCGCCGCCAAACAGGGGCTCCACGATGAACTGGTCGAGCGGGTGGAATGCCAGTCCGCCCTCGCTGCCTTGCGCTTCAGTCGCCACGTCTTTCTTCCTCGTCCAAGGCCGCTTTCGCAGCCTGTTGCTTCTCGATCTCCCTGGCCGAGTTGAGCATCGTCTTGATGCCCGCCGCAAAGCCAAGAAAGATGAAGATCACCAAAAACAGGGGCATCGTGCCAAAGAGGCGGTCCAACCCGTATCCCACGCCGAAGCCGATCCCGAGACCGGCCACCAGCTCGATGACCATCCGCCAGGCGAGGTTCGCCTGGGCATAATCCTTCTTCATGTGGGGCGCGTCCTCCACCTCGGTCTTCGCACGCGTCAGCCTGTCCTCAAGCGCCTGAAGGCGGTCTTTCGGAAGGTCGTCCAGCGGGTTTGCCAAAGCAGATCTGCCCCCCATATGCCTGTCATGGTGCTAAGCGGCGGTTGGCGACGAGTCAACGGGGTTTAGCGCCAACAGAATTTTGTTCAAGCCACTGATAAAAAATAATTTTTCAAGATAGAAGGTTTGCCTGGGGTGGATGAGAGGCGGATCGCGCGGGCCGAGGCATATTCAACCGATCGGTTGACGATCGCCGCCTGCACCTCTATCGCACAGCGCATGAAACCCGGTCTCGATCTCGTCTTCGCCGCCCTCGCCGACCCAACCAGGCGCGCGATCCTGATCCTTCTGCTCGAAGACGACATGGCGGTGACGGATGTGGCCGAGCCGTTCGAGATCTCACTCGCGGCGATCTCCAAGCACCTCGCCACCCTCACCCGCGCCGGGCTGATCAGCCAGGAAAAGCGCGGCCGGGTGAAGTGGTGCAAACTCGAGCCCGACGCGCTGGCAGAGGCAAGCCTGTGGATGCAGGCGTTTGGCCAGTTCGAGGTGGTGGACCTTGACGCCTTCGAGCGATTTCTGGAGCGCGAGTTGGACCAATAGCGGCCGCGCCGGGCGGTGCCGGCGGCCCGAGTCTACCTCGCGCGCGATCACTTGCGCGTGCACCCCCTCGCGGGGCGGGCCGTCGCCTGTCATACTACACAAATGCGGTTTGCGTTCATCTTCGCCCTCTTGCCCCTCCCGGCCTTCGCTGACGCGCCGGTGGTGGAAGACGCATGGGCCGAGGGCCGTAGCGTGCATGTAAGCCTCAGCCACCCCGATTCCGGCTGGGCGCATTATGCCGACGGCTGGGAGGTGCTCGACGCAGCGGGTAACCGCCTTGGGCTGCGCGTGCTCGCTCATCCGCATGAGGCCGAACAGCCCTTCACCCGCAGCCTGACGCTGGACCGGATGCCCGAAGGGCCGCTTTTCATCCGCGCCCGCTGCCTTGTTGATGGCTGGAACGCGGGCCTGAGCCCGGTGCGGCGCGAGTAATCAGCCGGCAAGCTCGTCCGACGGGATCACCGGAAAAAACACGCCCCGCGACCACAGGCCAAACCAACGTTTGCCCTGATGCAGTGCATCGCCTCCGAGTTCGACCAGCCGCAAGAAGCTCTTTCGGTCGATCAGCGCTTCGAGACCGTCACGCAGCTCGACATAGGGTGCCGGTTCGCCGGTGTCGGCGCTGCGCTCCACCCGAATCGGGTGCTCCGGCCCGGCGACAACGCTATCGCCCAGGTTGGTGGTGAAGGTGAGCGCCTGCGCTGCGCCAGCCCCTTGCGCCTCGACATCGACCGCCACGAAGGGTGCATCGTCAACACGGATGCGGACCTTTTCGACCGGGGTAACGAGGAAGAACGCGTCGCCTTCCCGCTTCAGGATCGAGGCAAAGAGCTTTAACAGTTCTACCCGCGCGATTGGCGTGCCGAGGTAATCCCAGGTGCCATCACGCCTGATACGGATGTCAATTTCGCCGCAGAACGGCGGGCTCCACAGATGCACCGGTGCCGGCCCCTTGTTCACCGCCCGGCGCGCCGCTTTGGCCAGGCTGTCAGCGCTGGGTGCGGGATTTCCGCCGCCTGTCTGTTTTGTCATTTGTGCCTCGCGCCCATCCGCCGTTTAATGCCCCCGACTATGAACAGGAGTTTCGCCATGAACAAGCCAGAGGCCCTGGTGGCCGAGATCGAGGCGCTGGGCGAAAAGCTGGCGCGCGCCCGCGAGATGGTGGCGCGCCGGATCATTGGCCAACGCGAGGTGGTCGACCTCACGCTCTCGGCAATGCTCGCGGGTGGGCATGCGCTGCTGATCGGCCTGCCGGGCTTGGGCAAGACCCGCCTTGTCGATACGCTCGGCACGGTGATGGGGCTCGACGCGGGCCGTATCCAGTTCACCCCCGACCTGATGCCGGCCGACATTCTTGGCTCGGAAGTGCTCGAAGAAGGCAAG
>MNZL01000038.1:7203-7683 GCA_001873585.1 Rhodobacterales bacterium CG2_30_65_12
GGCGGCGCGCGCTCGTTTCGCTTCCTGCCGGGGCCGATCTTCTGCCAACTGCTGCTCGCCGATGAGATCAACCGCGCCAGCCCGCGCACCCAATCGGCGCTTTTGCAGGCGATGCAGGAGCGCGAGGTGACGGTGGCCGGCGAGGCGCACAGGCTCGAAGCCCCGTTCCACGTGCTCGCCACCCAGAATCCGCTGGAGCAGGAAGGCACCTACCCGCTGCCCGAAGCCCAGCTCGACCGCTTCCTGTTGCAGGTCGATGTCGCCTACCCCGACCGCGCCGCCGAGCGCGATATCGTGATGGCCACCACAGGCGCTGAAGAGGCCGGCGTGGAGCCGGTGTTCGCCGCCGCCGAGCTGATCGCCGCGCAGGCGCTGTTGCGGCGGATGCCGGTCGGGACTGGTATCGTCGATATGATCCTCGACCTCGTGCGCGCCTGCCGGCCCGACGATCCCACAGCGCCCGCGTTCGTGCGTGATGCG
>MNZL01000093.1 GCA_001873585.1 Rhodobacterales bacterium CG2_30_65_12
CCAGCCGCACGGGCCAGCGCCGATTCGGCGCGCTCCGGCGTGAGCGCGGCGCACTTGACCGTGACGAAAGCGCCTCCGGCACGGCGCGAATGCTCGTGCAGGCAGCGCGCGACGATACCCTTGCCGGTGCCAAGGGCTCCGACGATAAACGCCGGCGCGTCGGTTTGCGCCACAGCGTCAACCTGGCCGAACACCGCGCGAATTTCGGGCGAGTTGAAGATCAGCCGGTCAGGCGCGGGCAGCGTGGCGGCCCGGCTGGCAGGAGCGGGTGCAGGGCGTTGAGCGCTGCGATTATCGCACGCCGGCCTGCCACGTTCCGGGCGCGGCACCGGGCGCCGGGCAGCGGGCAACGCCGCGATCACAGCCGCCAGCGTTTTGGCCAGGCGCCGATCGGAAAACGGCCGGAACAGGCAATCGAAGGCGCCGCTGCGCAGTGCTTCGGCGGCGGCGTTGATCTGGTCGTTCGAGGCGATCACCACAACCACCGGCTGCAGCCGCGCCGCCCGCATCCGCTCAAGCAGGCCCCGTGCCGAACGGCCATCGACAGCCACCGGAAGAAACACGATCTCCGGCAGGCCCTGGGCGAAGGCGGCCTCGGCAGCATCCAGCCCGCGCACCCGCCGCACCTGAACATTCGCTTCGTCAAAAGGATCGTCCGCAAGGGCAGGCAGATCATCGGTGCCGGCGACCAACAGCGCCGTAATCGAGCTCGCCACGCCAGATTCGTCGACCGGGCGCGGACCCTCGTTCGCGTCAGTCGTCATTCATGCCTCACACTGTCAGGTCTATTTCTTGCACACATAAGCTCAGGAACCCTGGCCAGCAGGCCAAATTCAGGCTTGGTAAGCGTAATTGAATCGTCCGTTGATTAATACGGCAATCAGTTGAACAGGATTATTTGCGTGGGGACAACAAGTTATATCCCGCCGAAGGTCTGAAAAAAGCAGGGCGGCCCGAGTGGGACCGCCCCATTCACATGCAGCACGTCTGGCTCAGGCCCCGGCGTAACCGAGGCTCTCCAGCGCCTCGCGGATCTCGTCAAGGATCGCCGGATCGTCGATCGTGGCGGGCATCTTGAACGCCTTGCCGTCAGCGATTGAAACCATCGTGCCGCGCAGGATCTTGCCCGAGCGGGTTTTGGGAAGACGGTCGACCACCACGGCGGCCTTGAACGCCGCCACCGGGCCGATCTTGTCGCGCACCAGCTTCACGCATTCGGCCACCACCTCCTTGGAGTCACGGTCGGCGCCTGCGTTGAGGCAGAGAAAGCCGAGCGGCAACTGGCCTTTGAGCGCGTCACTCACGCCGATCACCGCACATTCGGCCACGTCCGGGTGCGAGGCGAGCACTTCCTCGATCGCGCCGGTCGAAAGCCTGTGGCCGGCAACGTTGATCACGTCATCGGTGCGCGCCATGATGTAAAGATAGCCGTCTTCGTCCTTGATCCCGGCATCCCCGGTTTCGTAATAGCCCGGAAAACTGGCAAGGTAGCTCTTCTTGAACCGCTCCTCGGCGTTCCACAGCGTTGGCAGGGTGCCCGGCGGCAAGGGCAGCTTGATGGCAATGGCGCCGAGCGTGCCCGGGGCCACGGGGTGCCCGCCCTCGTCGAGAATATCGACCTGATAGCCCGGCATCGGCACCGAGGGACTGCCCAGTTTCACCGGCAAAAGTTCGATCCCCAGCGGGTTGGCGGCGATGGCATAGCCGGTTTCGGTCTGCCACCAGTGGTCGATCACTGGCACCTTGAGCTGGGTTTGCGCCCACATGATCGTGTCCGGGTCGGCGCGCTCGCCGGCGAGAAACACCGCGCGCAGGCCGGAAAGATCGTATTTCTTGATGAATTCACCGGTCGGGTCTTCGCGCTTGACCGCTCGGAACGCGGTGGGGGCGGTGAAAAAGCTCTTCACGTCATGTTCGCTGATCACCCGCCAGAACGTGCCCGCATCGGGTGTGCCCACAGGCTTGCCCTCGAATACGATGGTGGTGTTGCCGTGAAACAGCGGGCCGTAGCAGATGTAGGAGTGCCCCACGACCCAACCCACGTCGGAGGCGGCCCAGAACACTTCGCCAGGATCGACGTTGTAGATGTTTTTCATCGTCCAGTTCAGCGCCACCAGATGCCCGGCGGTGTGGCGGATCACGCCCTTGGGCTGACCGGTGGTGCCGGAGGTGTAGAGAATATAGGCCGGGTGGTTGCCTTCGACGGGAAGGCACCCCACCGGATCGGCGCCGGCCAGCTCGGCCCAGTCGTGATCATACCCCGGCTTGAGATCGGCCGGTTTCTCGTCGCGCTGAAGGATCACGGTAAACGCGGGCTTGTGACGGGCGATCTCGATCGCACCATCGAGCAGCGGCTTGTAGGGCACGATCCGGTTGGGTTCGAGCCCGGCGCTGGCGGCGATGATCGCCTTCGGCTCGGCATCGTCGATCCGAACCGCAAGCTCGTTGGCGGCAAAGCCACCAAACACCACCGAATGAATCGCACCGATCCGCACCACCGCGAGCATGGCGATGAGCGCCTCAGGCACCATCGGCATGTAGATGATCACCCGGTCGCCCTTTTCGATCCCCCGCGCGGCGAGGCCACCGGCGAAGGCGGCAACGCGGGTCTGCAGTTCGGCATAGGTGATCTTCTGCTGCTGTCCGGTTACGGGGCTGTCGTAGATGATCGCCACCTGTTCGGCGCGCCCACCTTCAACATGCCGGTCGACCGCATTCCAGCAGGTATTCACCATCCCATCGGAGAACCACTCGTAGAGCCCGCCCCCCTTCTCGAACAGCGCCTTGGAGGGCGGTTTCACCCAGTCAATCGCCTCGGCGGCCTGCATCCAGAATGCCTCCGGGTCATCCTGCCAGCTCGCGTAAACCTCTTTGTAGCCCATCGCGTCCTCCTCCAAATCCGCTTGAGGTGTGTTACGAAGCGCGAGCGCCTCAGGCAAGATCATTGCCACGATCCGGGACGGATTCGCCAAAAAATTTGCAAGTTGTCGCCCAAAATCACTGCAAACTTTTGCAAACCTTCCTGAAATATGCAGCCGAACCAGAAACTGACCGAATTTTGCAAATCTTCCGCCGTGTCTTGCAAATCGAGGCGAGAATCGGTTCGGGGCTTGCTTTGGGCGGCGCACCCGGGCACCCTGTCGTGCAGGTTTTCGGGGGCCACATGCCGTATCGCATTGCATTGATCTTGCTTATCTTTGCCGGCTGGGCCGGTTTTACCACGCCGGCCGTGGCGCAGGGCTGGGGCATGGTCGATACCGAGGGGGCAGGCGGCGCCGGGGCCTATGTCTGCGCCGAGCCCGGCGCGGCGGGCGATTCCGCCCCGTGTTTCCGCGTCACCTGCGAAAACGATGCGGCGCTGCATTACGAGATCGCGCTGTTCAGCGATGCCAGCCCCAGCCTGGCGGATCAGATCGCCGTCGAGCTGCGGGTCGACGGGCGCGCGTCGGGGCTTTTGCTGTTCCAGACGGGCGCGCAGACCGAGGGCATGGCCAGCCTGTCAGCGCCGTTCGATCCCCGCCTGCACGGCGCACTGATCGAGCAGCTGCGCAAGGGCAACCGCGCCGGACTGGTGATCCAGAACCCCGCTGGCGCAATCGTTGTGCCGCTGTCGCTGCGGGGATCGTCGAAATCGCTCGGCGCGGTGATGGAAGCCTGCCCGCTGCCCGAGGTGCCACTGGACGACCCCGCCGCCATGGTGCTTGACGAGATCGTTCGCGCCTGCGGCCAGCTCGAAGGCTCGGTGGCGATGGAGCCCGGGTTCGAGCGCCATGAAGACCTTGACGGCGACGGGCGCGACGACGTGGTGATCGACTACGCCGCCGCCGTCTGCTCGGAAATGGCCTCGCTCTACTGCGGCTCGGGCGGCTGCACGGTGGGCTTTTTCCTCGCCCGTGGCGAGGGGTTTAGCAAGATTTTCGACGGCGTGATCCGGGGCTATACTGCCCAGCCCGGCGGGCTGCTCGCGCTCGATCTGCACGGCACCGCTTGCGGGCTCTACGGCTTTGAGGCCTGCCGCAAGGTGTTTCGCATCGCCGACGACAGCTTTGCCCTGGTCGAGGAAATCGCCGGCATTGCGGCCCAAGCGGCGCAGGCGGCCGACCGCGCAGCGGCACGGGCCGAGGCGGAGCCAAAAGCTGAAAGCGCCCGCTCGGGAGCGGGTGAGGAAGATCTCAGCCCGGCACAAGCCAGATCCACCGAGAACCGTCAAGACGATGAACGGCCGTCTTCAGACACGCCCGAACCGGCCCCCGAACCGGCGCTCGAAGGGGCCGGCGAGGAAGGCTCGGTCGTGCTGCCCGCCGAGGGCGAGGGCGCGCCCGGCGATCTTGCCCCGGAACGCCCGGCGCTGGTCATGCCCACCGCGCCCTTCGGCGGTTGATTGGGCTTGCGCCCCGTCGCGGGCGCACTAGGTTTGAACCATCCGGTCAAATGGAGGCGGCCCATGTCCTTGGTTGACGATGCCATACGTATCCGCGTGAATGCTCACGCGCCCTATTCTGGCTTCAAGGTCGGCGCCGCCATCCGCACCCCCTCGGGCAGGGTTTTCACCGGCGTGAACGTCGAAAATGCCGCCTACCCCGAAGGCACCTGCGCCGAGGCGGGCGCGATTGCGGCGATGGTCGCGGCGGGAGAAACCGAGATCGCCGCCATGGCGGTGGTGGGCGACGCGCCCGCGCCCGTCACCCCCTGCGGCGGCTGCCGCCAGAAGATCGCCGAGTTTGCCCCGCGCGGCGTGGTGGTGACGATGGCCAACCTCGCCGGCGACAGGCTGGAGATGAAGATCGAGGCGCTTCTGCCTTACGCCTTCGCCAAGGCACAGATGGAGGGCTGAGATGGGGCGTACTTTTCTTGTCGTGCTCGATAGCGTCGGCATCGGCGGCGCGCCGGACGCCGACCGGTTTTTCAACGATGGCCAGCCCGATACCGGCGCCAACACGCTGGGCCACATCGCCGAGAGCTGCGCCAGCGGTGCGGGCGATAGCGCGGCGCGGTCGGGCCTTCTGCATTTGCCCAACCTTGATGCGCTCGGGCTTGGCGCGGCGCTGGAGTTGGCCAGCGGCCTGCGCGCGCCCGGCCTTGGCGCGGTGCCCACCGGGCTTTGGGGCGCGGCCACCGAGGTGAGCCCGGGCAAGGATACCCCCTCGGGACACTGGGAAATCTCCGGCGTGCCAGTGCCGTGGGACTGGACCTATTTTCCCAACACCGAACCGGCCTTTCCACCCGCCCTTACCGCGGCTCTTATCGCCGCCGGTGGCGCTGGCGGCATCCTTGGCAACACGCACAGCTCCGGCACGGTGATCCTCGACGAACTCGGGGCCGAACATGTGGCGACCGGCTGGCCCATCGTCTACACCTCCGCCGACAGCGTGCTGCAGATTGCCGCACATGAAGAGGCTTACGGGCTCGACCGGCTCTATGCGATGTGCGAGGCGGTCGCACCCATGGTGCACGGGATGCGGGTGGGCCGGGTAATCGCGCGGCCCTTCGTGGGCTCGGTCGAAAGCGGGTTCAGCCGCACCACCAACCGGCGCGATTTTGCTCTTGCACCGCCGTCGCCCACGCTGATGGACTGGGCCAAGGCCGAGGGCCGCCCGGTGCATTCGGTGGGCAAGGTCGATGATATCTTTGCCCATCACGGCATGGACGATGGCATTCACGGCGCCGATAGCGAGCTGTTCGAGGCGTTGCTGCGCTGGGGTGGTGAGGCCGAGGACGGCAGCCTGACGTTTGCCAATTTCGTCGAGTTCGACTCGCACTACGGCCACCGGCGCAACGTGCCCGGCTATGCCGCCCACCTCGAATGGTTCGATCGTGCCCTGCCGCGCTTTCTCGCCACTCTGCATCCGGGCGACCTGGCGCTGTTTACCGCTGACCACGGCAACGATCCCACCTGGATCGGCACCGACCACACCCGCGAACGGGTGCCGGTGCTTGGCTGGGGCGCGGGCGCGCGCGCGGTGGGTCAGGTCGGCTTTGCCGACATCGGCGCCAGCCTCGCCGCACACCTGGGATTGGCCGCGCGCGGCGCGGGAAGGAGTTTTCTGTGAGTTTCAAGAGCCTGCCCAAGATCGAGTTGCACCACCACCTTGAAGGGGCTGCCCCACCGGCGTTCGTGCGCGACATGGCGCGTGCGAAGGGCTTGGATGTTTCGCGTATTTTTGATGGGAAAGGCGCCTACCAATACCGGGATTTCTTGCAGTTTCTCGATGTCTACGAACAGGCGACCAAGCCGTTCAAGACGCCCGATGACTATGCCCTGCTCACCGCCATCGTGCTCGGCGAGGCCGCCGAGGCCGGCGTGGTCTACCTTGAGAGCTTCCTCTCGCCCGACTTTTGCGGCAGGCGCGATGTTATGGCCTGGCGCGACTACCTGCAGGCCATGGGCGAGGCCGCCGCTGCCGCCGAAGCGCTGGGGATCACCCTGCGCGGCAACGTGACCGCGATCCGCCATTTCGGCCCGGAAGCGGCGCGCGAAACCGCCCTTTGCGCCGCCGAAACGGCGGGGGATTTCGTCGTCGGCTTCGGCCTTGCCGGTGATGAAAACGCTGGCCACCCCGCCGATTTTGCCTATGCCTTCGACATCGCGCGCGAGGCCGGGCTGCACCTGACCGCCCATGCCGGCGAATGGGGCGGGGCGGGGTCGGTGCGCGATGCGCTCACCCACCTCAGGCCCGCACGCATCGGCCACGGCGTGCAGGCGATCGACGATCCGGAGCTTGTCAGAATGCTGGCCGACACCGGCGTGGTGCTCGAAGTCTGCCCAGGCTCGAACGTGGCGCTTGGGGTCTCGCCGTCGTGGGCCCGGCACCCGATTGCCAGGCTGCGCGCGGCGGGTGTGAAGGTAACTGTTTCAACCGACGATCCGCCCTTTTTCCACACCGACATGGTGCGCGAATACGATGAGCTGGGCACCGCGTTTGGCTGGACTGAGGCCGATTTTGCCGAGCTCAACAAGGTGGCGCTCGAAGCCGCCTTCTG
>MNZL01000177.1 GCA_001873585.1 Rhodobacterales bacterium CG2_30_65_12
GAGCGCGAGGGGGCCGGCCCCCTCGCCCCGCCTGCCGTCATGCGAAAACCCTTGCGCGAGGCGCCGCGCCCGCGTTTCAATGCGGCATCCGGGCCAAACCGGAGCCACAGGAAGGACGCGCCCCCATGAAACACCTCACCCTCGCCGCCGCCGTGCTCGCGCTCACTGCCGGGATGGCACAGGCGCAGCAAGACACGATTACCCTTGGAATGGTGCTTGAGCCGCCCAACCTCGACCCGACCGCCGGCGCAGCCGCCGCGATCGACGAGGTGGTATATGCCAACGTCTTTGAGGGGCTCACCCGCTTCGGCCCCGACGGCGCGGTGCTGCCGGCCTTGGCGAAAGCCTGGCAGGTGAGCGAAGACGGCACGGTCTACACGTTCGAGCTGAACCAGGGCGTCAGCTTCCACGATGGCACCGACATGACGGCCGAGGATGTCGTGTTCAGCCTCGACCGCGCTCGGGCGGAAGACTCGACCAACGCCCAGAAGGCGCTTTTTGCCGGGATCGCTTCCGCCGAGGCGGTCGACCCGTTCACCGTGCGCATCACCCTCACCGAGCCCAACGGCAATTTCCCGTTCAACATGGCCTGGGGCGATGCGGTGATCGTGGCCGCCGAAAGCGTCGAGGCCGCCGCCACCGCACCGGTCGGCACCGGGCCTTTCACCTTCACCGAGTGGGTGCAGGGCGATCATGTGACCCTCACCCGCAACGACGCCTATTGGGGCGCGGCCCCGGCGCTTGCCAAGGCCACGTTCAAGTTCATCTCCGACCCCAACGCCGCCTTTGCCGCGATGATGGCGGGCGACGTGGATGCCTTCCCCAACTTCCCCGCGCCCGAAACGCTGGGCCAGTTCGAGGCCGATCCGCGCTTCAAGGTGATCGTCGGCTCGACCGAAGGCGAAACGATCCTTGCGATGAACAACAAGCAGCCGCCACTCGACGATATCCGTCTGCGCGAGGCGATTGTCCACGCGATCAACCGCCAGGACATCATCGACGGCGCGATGTTTGGCTACGGCACACCAATCGGCACGCACTTTGCCCCGCATAATCCCGATTACGTCGATCTCACCGGGCTTTCCGCCTACGATCCCGACACGTCGCGCGCGCTGATCGCCGAGATCGGCACGGTGCCGACGCTCCGGCTGATGCTGCCGCCGCCCACCTACGCGCGGCGCGGCGGCGAGATCATTGCCGCGCAGTTGCGCGCGGTGGGGATCGAAACCGAGATCGCCAACCTCGAATGGGCGCAGTGGCTTGAGCAGGTGTTCAAGGGCAAGGATTTCGATCTGACCATCGTCAGCCACACCGAGCCCGCAGATATCAACATCTACGCCCGCCCGGATTACTACTTCCAGTATGACAATCCGGATTTTCAGGCGCTGATCGCCGAGTTGGGCGTTACGTCGGACCCGGCGCAGCGGTCGGCGCTGAACAAGGCCGCACAGGAAATGATCGCTGGCGATTACGTGAACGGTTATCTGTTCCAGCTCGCCAAGACCGGCGTGGCCAACGCGAAGATCGAGGGGTTGTGGGAAAACGCGCCGACCCAGGCCAACGACCTCACGGGCGTTCGCTGGACCGAGTGAGTCGGCGAACATGACAGCAAGGGCGTCGGCGCATCCCGGCGCCCTTTTTCTGTGCCGGCTTCTGTGCGGTCACTCGCGTCAGGCGTAGATGTTCATGTATTTCATGCAGATCACGCGCAGGCAGGAGGCGATGTTCTTGTCGTTCGCCACCAGACATTGATCGTGGATCCGGCCGACAAGGTGCGGCAGCGGCACACCGGTGCGCTCGGCCATGTCTTCGAGCACGGTCCAGAACACACGTTCGAGCCGAATCGTCGTCGAATGGCCGTGGATGCGAAAACCGCGCCGCTCGGGGATGAATTCGTTTACCTGGTCGAGCGAACAGGCGTTGAACATGTGGCCGAGGAAGTCGGCCGCCTCGAGTTCGACGTAGATCGACATTGTGCGATTTTCCTCCTTCCACCCCTCGGGAAATTACACCCTTGTTCCAAGCTCTTCCGGAACTCAAGGAATTCTTTTTCGGATGTTTCCAATAAATACTACCACCTGAGGCTGGTCCGCACCTAGCGTTTTCGCAAGGGCCGGCACCTCAGACCGGCGCAACGAGACGACGGGAGGACATTTTGACGCCAGAGTTTTTCAAGAAGACCCTCGATCCGGTGATCGCGCTCGTCGCCATCTCGGTGCTCGATATCTTTCTGTTCCTGGTCGTCGGCGCCTGGACGGTGGGCGGCGGCGAAACGATGATGACAGGGCTCATCGCCCAGGCGATCATCGGCGAAGAGGCGCTCGGGCGCCTGCCATTCTGGACCCTCGTATTCGAGCCCGACGCCGGTTACTGGAAGATCTACATCTCGCTCGGCATGCTGTTTGGCGCCTTCGTCGGCGCGGTGCTGTCGAAGGAGTTCTACATCCGCTTCCCGCGCCGCCTCTCCGAGTGGGTGATGATCACCATCGGCGGGCTGCTGATGGGCATCGGCATCCGCCTCGCCTTCGTCTGCAACGTCTCGACCTTCTTCGGTATGGGCCCGGAGATGAACATGGGCGGCTACCTGGCGATCAGCGGCATCATCGCCGGCGCCTGGGTCGGCTCGATGATCTACAAGCGCATCCTGGAGGGCTGAGACATGAGCGTGATCGGACAATGCCTCGTCGCCTTTCTGTTTGGCTCTGTGGTCGGCCTCCTGGTGCAGCGCTCGCGCTTTTGCAACACCGCCGCGTTGCGTGATGCGATCTTGTTCAAGACCTACCGCAACACCAAGGCGCTGCTGGTGGGGATGATGATTCTTACCATCGGCTTCACCACCTTCATGACCTTCGGCGAGGGCCACCCGATGTATTTCGACGTTGGCCTCAACACCTTCGCCGGGCTGTTCATCTTTGGCATCGGCATGGTGCTGGCCGGGGCCTGCACCGTCTCGACCTGGGTCAAGACCGGCGAGGGCAACATCGGCGCGCTCTGGGCGCTTCTGTTTACCTTCGTCGGCATGTTCCTGTTCTCGCTGGTGTGGTCGGCGAACTACTGGCCGCCCGCACCCGCTTCGATGACCGGCGAGCCTAACCTCGAAGCGCTGCAACTGGGCTATGCCAACGCCGCCACGCTGCAGGAAAAGTTTGGCGTTCCGGCCGTTGTTTTCGGCGTCGTGCAAGCCGGCGTGCTCTACCTGATCTACCGCGCGATCCGTCGCAAGGAGATGGCGCAGGAAGAGCATCACCACGCGATGGCCACGCACGCAACCGCCGCGCAACCGGCCGAATAAGACAGACCTCAACAGGAGAACACGATGGCACTGTTTGGAAAGAAAAAAGCCGCCGCCTGCGCCGACGCAGGGAGCGCCACGCTCACCAACGGCACGGTGGTGGAACTGGCGCAGGTGGTCGATTGCATCGGCGATAGCTGCCCGCGTCCGCAGCTGATGACCAAGAAGGCGGTTGGCCAGATCGGCGCGGGCCAGGTGATCGAAGTGCTGCTCGACAACCCGACCAGCGTCGAAGCGCTGCCGCCGATGTGCAACGAGCTCGGCGCGACCCATCTTGAGACGATCCAGAGCCCGCGCTGCTGGAAAGTCTACATCCGCAAGGATTGAGCCGATGGCCCCGGCAAAACTCCTGATGGCAGCTTACGCCTGGAGCGCACTTGCGATCACCGTGGTGGGGCTCGCCTGGATGTTCATCGCGCCACCGCCCTCGATGCGGGTAAACCGCGACGGCCTGCCCCACTTCACACCGAAAGTGGAGCACCCGATCACCGGCGAAGCCGTCAGCATGGACGACCTGATCCGCCACTATCGCGGCGACTAGGAGAAAATCGAGATGGACTTTGAAACAACGGCGCAGATCCTGCTGGGCGTGCTCGCGTTCGCCATGATGTACATCGCCTTTCTCAAAGACACGCTCTGAGGAGGCGCACATGGATCGTTCCAGCATCATCTTCTGCGTCGGCACGCTGGCGGCATGTGTTGCCATTGCCTGGGTTGCCTACCCGTTCGCGGCGCTCGACCAGGCCACCGTCGAGGCCTGGCGCACACCGCAACCGGCCGAAGTGCTCAACGATGTCGACGTCGGCCAGGGCTTTGGCGAACTGCCGGTGATCGAGCTCATGGGCTACTATGTCGAAAACCCACCCGCCCCGGTGGCAACAGCGGGCGGCGCGGCCCCTGTGCTCAAGTTCGGCGGCTGCTGAGATGCCGGAGTGGCGGCATATTTTGCTGGCGCTGGCGCTTGCCGCCACGCCGCTCTGCGCTGCGCCGGTTGAACGCGTCACGGCCCTGACCGAGAACGCCCGCGTGATCGACATCCGCGCCGAAGCGGCCTGCGCGCAGGCCAGCTTGCCCGCTGCGCGCTGCCTGCCGGCGGGCTGGCTCTTTGCCGCCGAGGGCGGGCCGATCGACTTCGGCGCATTGCGCTGGCTGCTCGGCACGCTGGGCCTCGACGGATCCGAGACGGTGGCAATCTACCCCGCCGAGGCACCCGAGGCGCTGGCTAGTGCCGCGTTGCTCTACCTCGCGGGGCAAAGCGCCGTGGTCGTCTACGCTGGCACCGCCGCTTTGGAAGACAGCGGCGAAACACGCAGTTTCTCGCGCGAGGCGGTATTTACCGCGCCGATGCGGCTTGGCGCGCTCGCGCTCACAGCCACCACACCCGAAACCCCGCTCATGGCAAGGCTCACCGCCTATGCGCGCGGGCTGACCGATACCGTCGCCTTCGGGCCGGCGGACTGAACCGAAAGGATTTTGCATGGACGTGCTGTTGCACATCTCCACGCCGCAGGCCGCCCCGATTGCCGCCGCCCTTGGCTGGGCTCTTACCGCCCACGGCGCAAGCTGGGCCTGTTTCATGACCGACGACGGCGTGAAGGTGCTGGCAGACCAGAGCTTTTCCACCGCCGTCGACCACGCCGTGCGGGTCGCCGTTTGTGAGCACTCGTGGGATCTGCACATGGCCGGGCAGGAATGCCCGGTGGACCGCAGCAGCCAGACAGTCAATTCCGGCCTGATGGCCGAGGCCGCCCGCGTTGTGAGCTTGTGAGGGAGGAACCGATGGAGAAAAAATCCATCCTTGTGCTCGGTCGGCGCGACCACACCGAGGCGATGCGGGTAGCGGCAGGCCTGACCATCTTCGGCCACACGGTGCGGCTCGTGTTCATGACCGACCCCGTGGCCGCCACGCCGGAGAACGCCGAGCAGGCCGAACTGCTTGAGCTTTCCGATATCGAACCCGAAACCACCGTGGCCGGGATGGCGGGTGATCTGCCGTATCTCGACGCGGGCGCGCTTGGGGCGGCGATTGCCGCCGCAAACTATGTGATCAGCATCTGAGGCAGAGCCATGAAGATTCTCGTTCTGAATACCGGCCTTTTCCCCGACGCCGCGCGCGTCGAAGAAGCGGTCGAGACGTTGAACGGCCCGCGTTCCGTCGCGCAGGCCGATGTGAGGGGGCTTGCCCCGGACGATAAAGACGGATGGGCGATTGTGGCGGAGGCAATCCTCGCCGCCGACCGCGTCGTTACGCTCTAGGGGCCCCGGCCCCGCCAAACATGTCAGGGAGGACATAATGAAAAGACTTCAACATACGATCCGCGCCACGTTCGGCGCGCTGGCGCTGGCGCTCGTGACCGCCTTCGCAGCCGCCCCGGCGATGGCCGCCGATCCGCTCGTCGACGTCGCTTGGGTGAAGGCCAATACCGGCGCCGATGGCGTGGTGTTTCTCGACACCCGCGGCTCGGCAGCCTATCTGCGCGGCCATATCCCCGGCGCGGTCAACACCAACTACGGCAAATCCGGCTGGCGCGAAGCGCGCAATGGCGTGCCGGGGTTTTTCCCCGCCGAACCGTCGAAGCTCGCCGACCACATTGCCAGCCTCGGCATTGGCGATGAAAGCCATGTGGTGATCGTGCCGGCCGGCGCGGACAGCTCGGAAATGGGCACCGCGACCCGGATTTACTGGACCTTCAAGGTGCTCGGGCATGACGAGGTTTCGATTCTGAACGGCGGCATGGGCGCCTATCTGGCCGAGGTGGATGGCGACAAGACCCCGGTAAACCCGCTCGACAAGGGCGCGGTGGAAGCCACTCCGGCCAGCTTCACCATCGCCCTGCGCGAGGAAATGCTGATCGACGAGGCCGAGATGCAGGCCGTCGCCGATGCCGGCGTGGTGATCGTCGATAACCGCCCCAACGACCAGTTTCTCGGCGTCAACCGCCATCCGCGGGCGAAATCCTCGGGCACCATCGCCAATGCGATCAACCTGCCGCAGAGCTGGGCGACGATCAACGGTGGCGGCACCTTCCGCGATGCCGCGACGCTGGCCAAGCTCTATGATGCCGCCGGGGTGCCCACCTCGGGGCCGCAGGTGAGCTTCTGCAACACCGGCCACTGGGCCTCGGTCGGCTGGTTTGCCTCGTCCGAAATCCTCGGCAACAAGGACGCGCAGCTCTACGACGGCTCGATGGTCGCCTGGACCAATGCCGACATGCCGGTGACACAGGCAATCGCCGCCGAATAAACGGTTGATGGAGGGGAAATGACGCCGACGCGTTCCCGCATCGACACATTGCCCAAGCTGGCCGCGATGCTCCTGAGTATCGCGGCCAACGCGCTGTTGTGCCTCGCGCCGGCCTGGCCCGCCATGGCTGACTCTGCGCCAACCCGGCCGCTCGCGGTGAACCTGCGGGTGGCGCTCGGCGATCTTCACCGGCTGGCAACCCCCGGCCTCTCGCACACCAATGCCGAGGGGCTGGGCGGTCGTATCCGGGGCGCGCTCGGGCTCCTGCCCTGGCTCCTCGCGCGCGCCGGGTATCCTGCCGAGGCCGACGCCCTGGCGGCGCGCGCCGAAACGCCGCTTGATGCCGCCGGGCGCGCGGCGCTCATCGCGGCGCTGAACGACCTCGCGGAGCGCTTCCCCCTCGGCCTCACCGCGCGCACTGGCG
>MNZL01000140.1 GCA_001873585.1 Rhodobacterales bacterium CG2_30_65_12
AGAGCGCCCGCGCCTCGTGCGGCGCCACCGGTGCCGGCAGACTGGGCAAACAGCGCCGGCAAGGTGCGTGGGCGATACGGCGCACGGTTTGCCACCACCACGCTGGCGGCGTCGATCTCGGCTACAGCAACCTCGCCCACGGCGCTCTTGCCGGCCACGACCCCCGGCGAATTGTAAAGGCCCCCGCAAGATGAGAGCGAGAAACTCAATACCATTGGAATTAGAATCCGCATTCCGTTTCTTTCCCATCTCTTTTGCCGGTTCGGTTTCATTCCCACCCGTTACAATTTTTAAGGGAGTGTAGCATCGCGCCGACTGGGGCGACACACCCGCTTTTGCTACGGATGGCCGGATGTGGCCGGTGTGCCACGACCTGTTGCAAGCCCACGCTTAACCCTGCGGCGCGCGGGTATCGCGCCAGGTTACCGAGACCGGTTCGAAGCTGCCCGGCCCGATCAGAGCCGCCGAAAGCCGCCCGTTGGCGTAAGCGCCGGTATCGACGCCGATGCGCCCTTCACGCGGGGCGATCTCGGCCGTGATCGTGTGGCCATGCACCACCCAAACCCCATCGCCGCGCGCCCGCGTGGCAAACGCGGGGTGCCCCCAGAGCAACGTGGCGTCGGGTTGGATGTTGATCGCCACGCCCGGATCGGCCCCGGCATGCACAACGGCCACGTTGCCGCTGGTGAACCGGGTGGGAAGGCCCCGCAGCCAGGCAAGGCGCTCCGGCCCCAACGCCGCCGCCAGCGCATCGCGCGCCGCCACGGCGCGGGCCGCGTCCGGCACTTCGCTCAAACCGCCGATACCGAAGCTTGCCAGCGTCTGCAGCCCGCCATTGCGCAGCCAGCGCCGCGCCTCATGCTCCGGATCGTCGAGAAAGCCCAGCATCATCGCCTCGTGGTTGCCGGCAAGAAACACCGCCCTCGGATTGCTTGATGAAAGCGCATGCAGCCGGGCGAGAACCCCGGCGCTGTCTTCGCCCCGGTCGACATAATCGCCAACAAAAACGAGCCGAGCCGGCCCCTGCGCCGCGATCCGCTCAAGCAGCGCCGCCAAAAGCCCGTCGGTGCCGTGGATATCACCCACCACCGCGAGCCGCTCATCAGGCGCAAGGGGGGCGTCGAAAGTTGGTGCAGCGTCAGTCGAGGCGCTGCGGGAGAACAGACGGACCAAGCGTTTCATGCAGACCGGTCTAGCCTCCTGCGTGCGGACGGATCAAGCGAAACTCCCGCTCAGGAATTGTAATACTTGCTACCGTAGTTGGCGTAGGCGCCATAACTGTTGCCGTAGCCATAGCGCTTCATGCCCTTGGGGTCGATCTGGCCCAGAACCAGGCCGGTGATCGGGCGCCCGACTGTGGCGAACTGGCGCACCGCCTCGCGGACCTGGGCGCGCGTCGTGTGATCCCATTTCACCGTGAACAGCACGGCATCAACCTCGTGCGCAATAATGCGCGCGTCTGGCACCAACAGCACTGGCGGCGTGTCGATGATAACAATGTCGTAGCGCGCGCGCATCTCGACCATGAATTGCTTGAACCGGTCCGACGAAAACACGTCGGCCGCATTCGTCGTGCTCCGTTCCCCGATCAGCACGTCGGCGCCAATCAGCGCGAGCGGCTGCACCACATCCTCGAACTGCGCCTCACCCGCAAGCACCGCGAGCAGCCCCCGGCTCTCGTCGAGATCGAAGTATTCCGAAAAGACCTTGCGTCGAATGTCGCCCTCGATCAGCAGCACCGACTTGCCAAGTCCGGTGAAATTCTGCGCCAGTGCGATCGCCGTCGTCGTCTTGCCTTCACCCGGCACCGAGGAGGTCGACAGGATCACTTTCGGCGGATTGTCGATATTCGACAGCAAGAGCGAGGTTCGCAGGTTGCGAATCGCTTCCGCCGCCGCCGAGGTGGGCATTTCAACCAGGTATTCGATCACACCCTTGCGCTTGCGCGCCGGGATCAGGGGCACTTGCCCCATCACCGTGATCCCGGTGGCCTGTTCGAGCTGTTCGCCATTGCGGAACCCGCTGTGGAGCATTTCGCGCAGAAAAACGATCCCGGAGCCGACGATCAGACCAAGCGTCAGCGCCAGGGCCATCGCCCGCACTTTGCGCGGCTGCGTTGGCGCGCTCGGCAAGGCGGCGTAAGACAGGATGCGGGCATCGGCCTGCTGGATCCCCTCCTGCACCGAGGTCTCCTTCAGCCGTGTCAGGAAGTATTCGTAGATCGTGCGCGTCGCGAGGGCCTCGCGTTGCAGTTGCTCAAGCGCCACCAGGTCGCGCGACTGCCGGTCAAAGTCTGCCTCCTGCCTCTGGATCGACGCGCCGAGCGAAATCACCTGCGCCTCGGCGCGCGTGAGATCAACTTGAGCACGCTCCATAACCGCGCGATATTGCGCCGCAAACGTGGCCTGAGGCGCATCGGCGAGCCGCTCCAGCGCAGGCTCCTCGGCGGCGGCCAGCATCTGTGCCCGGTCGCCACTGGCAAGCGCCGCCTCAAGCGCCGCCACCCGGGCCGCGAGGGTTTCGCGCGTTTGGCCCAGCGTTGCCAGACGGTCGCGGCTATCCTTGATCTGCCGGTTGATCGCCTCGAGCGCTTCCGGCGAAATCAGGGTGGTCGACGCGCTGAACGCCTGCACCTCGGATTCCGCCTGCTCCAGATCCGCCTTCAGCGTCGTCACCCGCTCGGTGAGCCAGGACGAGGCCTGCGCCGTGGCCTCAAACTTCACCGTAAGCTGGTCGCGGATGTAGAGCCCGGCCAGGGTATCGGCCATTTTTTGCGATTTCTCCGCCGAGGTCGTCACTGCCGTGATCGTGTAGACGTAGGATGAACGCACGTTGGCAATTCTGATCGCGTCGAGCACGGCGTCGATCGCCGCATCCTGAGCGATCTGAGCCGAAGGCGTCGGTTGATCGCTGGTCAGAAACGGGTTGAACTCCGGATCTTCCAGCAGCGCCATTTCGTCGACAAGTTGGCCCACCAGGTTGCGTGAGCGCAGCACCTCCACCTCAGTGTTGATGGTCGCCTGGTCACCCGAGAGGCCGGACATCACGCTGTCGAGGCTCACCACGGTTTCTTGCCGGTTCTCAAGCGCGACGACAGCTTGCGCGGTGTAGAACGGCACCGCGATGAAGGTAAGATAGGCGTAGGCGACGGCACCCGCAGCGATCATTGCCAGGGCGATCACGAGCTTGCCGCGCCAGATGGTCCGCGCGAGTTCGATCAGGTCAATCTCATCCTCCGCCGGCATCGCTCCCGGATCACGGGCGATGTTGGCAGAGTCGATTGTCGCCGTGTCTCTCATCGGTCGCAACCTTTCAAACCCGAAGTCGGTTCAGCTAATAGGCACAACCCGAAGATGATGCAACGCAGGCAGAGCTATACCAACCGCCGAATCCCCAAAAAACCCGGCACCGAGCCGCCAGACGACAGCCAAAAGGCTCACTGTGTATTGAAAACTGGTCGGAGTGAGAGGATTCGAACCTCCGGCCCCTGCCTCCCGAAGGCAGTGCTCTACCAGGCTGAGCTACACTCCGACCGTGGCGGGCGGGATAGCCCAGCTTCGGGGCCTTTGCAAGCGCTTATCCGTTCTTCCTCGCCCGCCGCAGCAGGGGCGAGATGCGGAAACTTGCGGCGCTGGGACCGCGCGAGCGCGTGCGCAGCACCGGGGTGTTGGATTTGGCCCCAAGCCGGCTCTCGCGGAACACGATATACACCCCGCTGGCGATGATGATTCCCGCCCCGATCACGGTGGGCAGATCGACCCTCTCGTCGAACAGAAAATAGCCATAGAGCGTGGCCCAGATGATCTGTGAATACTGCATCGGTGCGACAATCGCGGCCTCGCCGTTGCGGTAGGCGGCGATCAGCAGCAGCCCGGCAACAAACCCGAACAGCGAGATCACCGCGATGCCGCCGAGATGCTGGAGCGGCATCGGCGCGTAAACGAGGGCGAGCAGCGCGCCCATCACCAGGAAGTTGGCCGCCATCGGGTAGAGCATGAGCACCACGGTGCGCTCGTCGCGCCCGATCTTGCGCACGATCACCGAGGTCAGCGCGCCGAACAGGGCCGCCGCGCCTGCCGCGAGGTGGCCGAGCCCAAGCTCCGCCGACCCGGGGCGCAACACCACGATCACCCCGGCCAGACCGACGATCACCGCAAGGATCCGGTGAATCCCCACCCGCTCGCCAAGGAGCGGAATCGACAGGATCGTGATGAGCAGCGGTGAAGCGAAGATAACCACATAAACCTGCGCCAGCGGCAACACCGAGAAGGCATAGAAGGCCGAAAAACCGGTAATCATCGCCGCCACCGTGCGCAGCGCCATCCACCACGGATGTTTCGGAATCAAATGCCCCTCGGTTGCATCGCGCATCAGCATGAAGGTGACGAACGGGAAAGAGAACAGGGTGGAAAAAAAGATGATCTGGAACGGCGCGTAGAAGCCGCCCAGCACCTTGATGATCACGTCATGTGTCGAGAAGATCGCAAAGGCGAGAAGGGCGTAGAGCGGACCGGACAGAAACATGGGGCCTCCCAGAACTTGACCCGGGCAAAGAATGGCATGGGCGCGGTCTACCGCATATCGCGGGGAAGGAAAAGCGAAGCGGCGCGAGGGATTGCCCCACGCCGCGTGTGTCACTCAAGAGCCACTCAGAGCGAGGCGTCGAGCGCGGCGAGGATCGCGTCGCCCATCTGCGAGGTGGTTGCGGGCATCTTGCCTTCTTCATTGAGCAGGTCCGCCGTGCGCACCCCATCGGCCAGCACTTTTTCCACGGCCTTCTCCAGCCGGTCGGCCTCGTCACCGAGATCGAACGAATAGCGCAGAGCCATGGCAAACGAGAGGATGGTGGCGATTGGGTTGGCCTTGCCTTGGCCGGCGATATCCGGCGCCGATCCGTGCACCGGCTCGTAAAGCGCCTTCGGGCGGCCGTTCGCCATTGGCGCGCCGAGGCTGGCCGAGGGCAGCATCCCGAGCGAGCCGGTGAGCATGGCGGCCACGTCCGACAAAAGATCGCCAAACAGATTGTCGGTTACGATCACGTCAAACTGTTTGGGCCAGCGGGTGAGCTGCATGCCGCCAGCGTCGGCATACATGTGGCTGAGCTCGATATCGGGATATTCCTCGTCGTGCACCGTTTGCACCACCTCGCGCCAGAGAATGCCCGATTCCATCACGTTGGCCTTGTCCATGGAGCAGACCTTGCCCGCGCGTTTGCGGGCCAATTCGAAGGCCGAGCGCGCCACCCGGGCGATCTCGCTCTCGGTGTAGCGCTGGGTGTTGATCCCCACTCGCTCGCCATTTTCCTCGAAGATCCCACGCGGCTCGCCGTAATAGATGCCGGAGGTAAGCTCGCGCACGATCATGATGTCGAGCCCGGCAACCACGTCGCGCTTGAGCGAAGAAAAATCCGCCAGCGCATCGAAGCACTGGGCCGGGCGCAGGTTGGCGAAGAGGTCCATTTCCTTGCGCAGCCGAAGAAGGCCGCGTTCGGGCTTCACGCTGAAATCGAGGGTATCGTATTTCGGCCCACCCACGGCACCAAACAACACGGCATCGACGCTTTGCGCCTTGTCCATCGCGGCATCAGTCAGCGGTGTGCCGTGCGCGTCATAGGCCGCGCCGCCCACCAGGTCTTCGCTTACGTCGAAGGCAAGGCCGCGCTTGTCGCCATACCAGTCGATAATCCGGCGCACCTCCGCCATCGCTTCGGGGCCGATTCCGTCGCCGGGGAGGATGAGAATGGAGCCAACAGACATGGGGTTTTCCTTGCGCTGAAACGTGGTCGACGCTGGCGTAGCGCCCCGCGCTCCCAGCGTCAAGAAAGTGCCGAGTGTATGGCCTTTTTCAAGCCGTCTAGGGCAATACGATATCCACCCACACGAGGCGGTGGCGGCTTGCGGCGTTCACCGTTTCGGCAAACGGATCGCTTGGTGCGGGCCAGAGCACGCCGGCGCTCACGACGGTGAGCCGCGCATCGGGTAGAACGTAGTCCACGCGCAGGTTGCCGGGCCGGGGGTCTGACCAGTCTACGGTGTCGAGGGCCGGATCGCCCGCATGGCCCGGGTTTGCGACACCGCGCGCGCCGTCGCTGGCCGGGCGCGGATCGGCCAGGCGTGGATCGGCGATGAGCGCGGAGATCGCCTCGCGCCGCCCTTCGCCGTCTGCAGGATCGAGATTGGCATTGCCGATCACCACCACTGGCCCCTCGGGCCGATCGAACGGCAGATCACCGTCGAGCAACCGCCGCCAGAAAACGATCTCGTCATGGTTGCGCCGCCCGTTCAGGTCTTCCGGGCCGTCGTAAACCGGCGTGGTGGCGTTGAAGGCGAGCAGGCGAACCGTTCCTCCAGGCAGCGCCACCGGCACCTCCCAATGCGCGACCGACGAAAGCCGCTGCGCCGCGTGGGCCTCGGGCGAGGGGAATGGCCGGTCATCGACCACCGGCGCGATCGCACCCGGCAGATCGGCCCAGAGGAAGGTGCTGAAATCGCGCACTTCGCCGAGCGGGTAGCGTGAAAGCACAGCCATGCCCCCGGCGCCTGTGAAGGCACCATAGCCCTGGGCATCGCGCGCCTCGCCAAGCTTGCCATTGCCGTCCATGTCGCGCCCGGTTTCCACCCCGGTATTGGGCGGCGCGGCAAAGCGGTGGGGGTAGTCCACGCCGACTGCACCCAGTGCCTGGGCAAAGGCCGCGAGCGCATGGCCTTCGCGGTCGTGGTCGAACCCGGTCAGCAGCAGCACATCGGGCCTCGCTTCGGCGATCACCGCGATCACCGCCTGCACTTGCTCTTCGCCTTTCAGGATATCGGCCAGCAGCAGGCCCGGGCCACGGCGATCGAGCTCGGCAGCGTAGGTGGCGAAGCGAATCGTTTCGGCGCGGGTCGTCGAGGCCGCAGCGAGACTGAGAGCGAGGCAGAGGGCGGTGAGCCGGCCCATCAGGCAGGTTGCAGCTCCTGATCGACACTGGCCGGCGCGCCGCGCTGCCGTTGTTCGGCGATCATCGAAGCAACCTTCTGAAGCGCGATCCCGCGCATGAACAGGCTGGCCGGCAGGAACGACCATGCCGCCAGCGTCCAGATCATCGAATGGTCGTTGGCCAGCGAGAACGAGCCGAACACGCCCGCGGCAACCTTGACGATGGCCGGCGTGATGAACGGCAGAAGAAAGCCGAGCGCCACGTTGACCCTTGCATCGCGCTCGAGCCGCTCGACGACATCACCGCCAGTGGTCGGGTCAAAGGTGGGCAGGTTGATCCAGACGTTGAAGCTCGGTCCCCGCGTTGGCCAGTTGGCGACGCGCAGAACGATGAGGAACACAGAGAGCGAGAGCAATGAGATCAGGTAGGCCATTCCGGCCGCGGTGCGCAGAACGATCACATCGAGTGCCGAGGCGGAGTCTGGCAACATCAGCACCACCAGCCGCACCGGGCTGTAGGGAAAATCCATCGCCATGCCGATCAGCGTGCCGACAGCGATGACAAATTGTCCGGCGGTCGACTGGCTCGCCTCGCCGGAGAACACCACCGAGAGCAGGAACACGGTGAGGAACAGGCTGAGAAAGCGGATCCGGTTGAACGGCGGGGCGTCGCGGAACTCCACCAGCCCCGGATAGGTCGAGGCATATTCAAACAATGTCATGGCGGCGGCGAAGATCGCCACCAGAACGACGATCTGCGTTCCGTCGGGGCCGACATTGGGAAGCACAAGCGCCGGCGTTGACACCAGCAACACCATCAGAAACGCACGCGCAAGAGCGCCGGGGAGACGTGAAAACACTGCCCTAATCCTCAACCTGGTCGGGTGCGATACGATGCCGCCGCCCTTTTCCCAACTTGGTCCCGCCAATTGTGGCGGACTGCCTCATCTTTGCCATATTGTTGCCCACATCCATGCACCATAGCAAGTAACGGATTGATAAGGCGCGGTTCTCCGGGCGTTTATTGGGAGGAAGTGGTGCGATTGTGCATCATTTCTGCAGCAGAAAAGGGGCCGCCTTGTGGGGCGGCCCATGATCTTGTGGAAGAGGCTTGATTGCCTTCGAAATATGGATTTACACCCAAGGCCGCGCTTGGGCAGCCTTGGCTTCGAATGCGTCGATCGCCGCCTTCTTTTCCAGCGTGAGGCCGATATCGTCGAGCCCGTTCAGCAGGCAGTGCTTGCGGAAGGCGTCTACCTCGAAGGGGATCTCGGCACCGTCCGAGGTGGTGATCACTTGCGCTTCAAGGTCCACCGTCATCCGCGCGTTCTGCCCTTTCTCGGCATCCGACATCAGCAAATCCACCTGCTCTCGCGGCAGAACGATGGGCAGAATGCCGTTCTTGAAGCAGTTGTTGAAGAAGATATCGGCGAAGGATGTCGAAATGACCGCCTTGATACCGAAATCGGCCAGTGCCCAGGGCGCGTGCTCGCGCGATGAGCCGCAGCCGAAATTATCGCCTGCAATCAGGATTTCAGCGTTGCGGTATTGCGGCTTGTTGAGCACGAAATCGGCAATCTCATTGCCCTCCCGGTCATACCGCATCTCGTCAAACAGGTTCACGCCAAGGCCCGAGCGTTTGATCGTTTTCAGGAAAACCTTGGGAATGATCATGTCGGTGTCGATGTTGACGAGCGGCATCGGCGCCGCGATCCCGGTGAGCTTTTCGAATTTGTCCATCAGATCATCTCCCGAACGTCGGTGAGGTGGCCGGTTATTGCCGCAGCGGCGGCCATGGCTGGCGATACCAGGTGGGTGCGGCCCTTGTAGCCCTGCCGGCCCTCGAAATTGCGGTTCGAGGTCGAGGCGCAACGCTCTTCGGGGGCGAGCTGGTCGGGGTTCATGGCAAGGCACATCGAGCAGCCGGCCAGCCGCCAGTCGGCACCGGCCTGCTTGAAGATGTCGGCCAGCCCCTCTTCTTCGGCCTGCTCGCGCACAAGGCCGGAGCCCGGCACGATCATCATTCGCACACCCTCGGCCACCTTCTTGCCCTTGAGGATCTTGGCCACCTCGCGCAAGTCCTCGATCCGCCCGTTGGTGCAGGAGCCGACAAACACCGCATCCACCGGAATGTCGCTCAGCGGCGTGCCGGGCTTGAGCCCCATGTAATCGAGCGCGCGCTTCACCGCCTCCACCTTGCCGCCGGTGAAGTCTGAAGGCGAGGGCACGACGCCCGAGATCGGCAGAACGTCTTCAGGGCTGGTGCCCCAGGTAACGACGGGCTCGATCTCTTCGCCCTTGAGGGTGATGACCTTGTCCCACTGGGCGTCGTCATCCGAGTGAAGCGTTTTCCACCACGCCAGCGCGGCGTCCCACTGCGCACCCTTTGGCGCATGAGGGCGGCCCTTCACATAGGCAAAGGTCGTCTCGTCCGGGGCGATCAGCCCGGCCCGCGCGCCGCCCTCGATCGCCATGTTGCAGACCGTCATCCGGCCTTCCATCGAAAGATCGCGGATCGCCTCGCCGCAGTATTCGATCACATAGCCGGTGCCGCCGGCGGTGCCGGTCTTGCCGATCACGGCAAGGGTGATGTCTTTCGCCGTCACGCCGGGGTTGAGTTTGCCGGTGATCTCCACCTTCATGTTTTTCGATTTCTTCTGGATCAGCGTCTGGGTTGCAAGCACATGCTCCACCTCGCTCGTGCCGATCCCGTGCGCCAGCGCACCGAACGCGCCATGGGTGGCGGTGTGGCTGTCGCCGCAGACCACCGTCATCCCCGGCAATGTCCAGCCCTGCTCGGGGCCGACGATATGCACGATGCCCTGGCGAATGTCATCGACCGGGTAGTAGTGAATGGCGAAATCGCGCGCGTTCTGGTCGAGCGCGTCTACCTGGATGCGGCTTTCCTCGTTGTCTATGCCTTTGGCGCGGTCAAGCGTGGTGGGCACGTTGTGATCGGGCACGGCGATGGTCTTGTCGGGCGCGTGCACTTGCCGCCCCGCCATGCGCAGCCCTTCAAAGGCTTGCGGGCTGGTCACCTCGTGAACGAGGTGGCGGTCGATGTAGAGCAGGCAGGTGCCATCTTCGGCCTCATCGGCGACGTGGGCATCCCAGATTTTATCGTAGAGTGTCTTTGGCATGGTGATGTTCTCGAATGGCGGAATCTTTGCGTAGTGTACGAACGGCCCCTCGGGCCGTCAGAACCCTGTCAGCGAAGTCGTGCAAACACCGTCCGCGCCTGGCGCTGAAAGCGCTGCGGCAAGCGCACATGGTCGGACATATCGAAAATGTTTGCCATAGGCGCGGGGATACGCCGAAAGCGGTTGGCTGACAACCATCATCGCGGCGCCTCGCCAACACGGCAGCATGGCTTGCAAGACAGACGCGGCATGCCCAGCGCCGAGGAACCCATGTGCATTTCTCATCTTTTGCGAGAGTAGGTCCAATCTCTCTCCGAATGCCGACCCGGCATTTTGTACTTCCCGTGAATGCCGACCCGGTATATCCAACTTTCTCTACATGTTCGGCCCCTGGAGCGCCCGCGCGGCAGACTATCCAAGCAGTCTTGGTCCTGACCTGACCGGCGCGCTGCGGCATGAAATTGCCGGCTGTGTGCGAACTGCCTTCGGGCGAGACAAATCTCGACTGCTTGGGTCGGTCAGGCTGCTCGATGCGTCAAACAGCCTTCTGGCGAGCTACCAAATTCAGATCGAGGCCGGCACAGCCGCTGAAACCCGGACCGGTGCGCTTGCACGTGCGTCCGTGACGACCGCAGACGGATTCTACCGAGATCTGGTAGGCACCTTCGCACGCACGACACGCGAACAGATCCTGCGGTCCGACCTGCCCGGGGAGCGTATCGTGCGGAATTTGATGAACGGGTAGCAGCGCCACAGCGGTGCGCGCGTCCATGGCCAAAACCCATTTTTCGATGTTTCGTGATGTGAAGGATGCGGGCGGGTCTCGCAAACCTTCGCGCTGGACGCTGCGCGCGCGATTTGCCACCTTCGTTGAAAAGGAAGGGAGCGCATGGAAAACCAGACCACGGCAACGGGTGGTGGCGGCGCGGCCTCCGTGGCTGACTCCGCGCAAGCCGTTGCCCCGCCGAACGCCCCCGCGCCGCAAGATGTGGCGCTGGGCCTCTGGGACGAGATGCTGGTTTTTCTCCAGGGCTTGCTGCGGCCATGGAACGCCTATCAGGTGCTCATTGTGCTCGGCATCGGCATTGCCGCGTATATCGCCGCGAAGTATTTCGCGCCGCGCTGGCAGGAATGGCTGCGCACGCGCGAGGGCTGGCCGACCTGGCGGATGCGGCTCGGCGTGCTGATCCACCGGCGAATGCGCCTCATGTTCTTCGTGGCGCTGATCTGGCCGGTGATCTGGATCATGCGCGAGGTGACCTGGCCCTCGCGCTCCTATCTGCTCGCCCTCATTGGCGATCTGGCGCTTGCCTGGCTGGTGATTGCCCTGGTCAGCCGTTTCATAGGCAATCGCTTCCTGCGCAGAATCGTGCGCACGGCGGGGTGGATCTGGATCACCGTCTCAATCCTCGGCCTCAGTGACGATGCCGTGGCGCTGCTCGACGGCATCGCCATCGAGCTGGGCGAGATCCGGCTCTCGGCCTGGATGGTGGTGCAGGCGGTGGCGATCATCGGCGCGCTGTTCTTCGCCGCGCGCTTTGTCTCGAAGAACACCGCGACCAATATCCGCAAGAACGACGATATCAGCCCGTCGCTGCAGGTGCTGCTCGTCAAGCTCCTGCAGGTGGCGCTCTACGGCGCGGCCTTCTTCATCGGGCTCAAGGCTGTGGGCGTTGATCTCACGGGCCTCGCCTTCCTCTCCGGCGCCATCGGCGTGGGCCTCGGCTTCGGTCTGCAAAAGGTTGTCTCAAACCTCGTTTCGGGTTTCATCCTGCTGCTCGACAAGTCGATCAAGCCGGGCGACGTGATCAGCCTTGGCGAGACCTTCGGCTGGATCGAACAGATGGGCGCGCGCTTTGTCTCGGTCGTCACCCGCGACGGGCGCGAATACCTGATCCCGAACGAAGACCTGATCACCAGCCAGGTGGTGAACTGGTCGCACACAAATGCCTTTGTCCGGCTCGATATCTATTTTGGCACCGCCTACCACGACGATCCGCACCTGGTGCGCAAGGTGGCGATAGAGGCGGCGGCATCGGTGGAGCGGGTTCTGCGCTCGCGCCCGACGGTCTGCCACATCGTCGGCTTCGGTGATTCGTCGGTCGATTACATCCTGCGGTTCTGGATCGACGATCCCACCGGCGGGCTCACCAATATCCGTGGCGATGTCTACCTCGCGCTCTGGGATGCCTTCAAAACCAACGGGATCGACATCCCCTATCCGCAGCGCGAAGTGCGCCTGCTGGGCGAAAACAAGGCCCCCAGTTGAGAACCGTGTGCCGAATTGCTATCTTCACCTCATCCCGGCGCCGGGGCGGAAACGGCGCGTCACGAAGGAGGACGATGTCCTGTCTCAGTCAGCAGACGCGGCGCAAAGTGCGGCCGCATCGGGGGCGCGGTTGAAACCTGTGCCCGCACCATTAACGAGCGACAGCTTGCTCGAGCGCATTATCGCATCGCTTGAAGATGACAAGGCGGAAGAGATCGTATCGATCCCGCTGCGCGGCAAAAGCGCAATGGCCGATCACATGGTGATCTGCTCGGGCCGGTCCTCGCGCCAGGTCTCGGCGATTGCCGACAAGCTCACCGATCGGCTCAAACACGAGTTGGGCCTCATCTGCAAGGTTGAGGGCAAGGATCAGGGCGATTGGGTGCTGATCGATGCGGGCGACGTGATCGTCCACGTGTTCCGCCCCGAGGTGCGCGACTTCTACCAGCTTGAAAAGATGTGGATGGCGCCCGGCGCGGCCTCGCCCGCCAACGCCTGATGCGGGTGCATGTCGTGGCCGTAGGGCGGTTGCGAACTGGCCCCGAGCGCACGCTGGTTGAAGATTATCTCGCGCGGTTTGGCAAAACCGGGCGCGCCTTGGGCCTCGGCCCGGCGCAGGTGATTGAGGTTGACGACCGCAAGGGCGGGGGCATGGCGGCAGAGGCCGCCGTTCTGGAAAAAGCGCTGCCCAAGGGCGCGCTCGTCTGCGTGCTGGACGAGCGCGGTCGCACCATGGCCTCGCCCGATTTTGCGGCCCAGCTTGGCACTTGGCGCGATGCCGGGCGCGGTGATGTCGCATTTCTGATCGGCGGGGCGGACGGGCTCGACCCCGCTCTGCGCGCCCGCTCCGATTTTGCCCTGAGTTTTGGCCAGATGGTCTGGCCGCACATGCTGGTGCGGGTGCTTCTGGCCGAACAGCTCTACCGCGCCGCCTCGATCCTTGCCGGATCGCCCTATCATCGGGCGTGAGGCTGGGGGGCTGTCTGCCCCCCAGACCCCCCGAAGGTATTTGTAGACCAAAGAAGATGAGATGTTTTCTTGGGTCTGGAAATACCTCACGGGGGTCCGGGGGTGTGAAGCCCCCGGTCCGCACACTGACGTGAGCGCGGCATTGCCCCTTGTCCTGCTCCGGCTTAACTAGAGACCAACAGAAAGCGAGGCCCCTGATGACCACCCCCAAACCTGTCTGCCTGTGCATCCTCGATGGCTTCGGCATCCGTGAAGCGCGCGAGAACAATGCGGTAAAGCTCGCCAATACCCCCAATTTCGATCATCTCATCGCCACCTGCCCCCATGCCACGATCAAGACCGACGGGCGCGCCGTGGGTCTGCCCCAGGGGCAGATGGGCAATTCCGAAGTGGGCCACACCAATATCGGCGCCGGCCGGGTGGTGGCGATGGACCTTGGCATGATCTCGCTCTCGATCGAAGACGGCGACTTTGGAAAACGGCCGACACTTCTTGATTTCATTCACACCATGAAAAAATCTGGTGGCACTGCGCATCTGATGGGGCTGACCTCGCCCGGCGGTGTGCATGCGCACCAGGATCATATTGTCGCCGCCGCAAAGGCGATCACCGCGGCAGGTGTGCCCGTGGCGGTTCACGCGATCACCGACGGGCGCGATGTGGCGCCGCAATCGGCGCGCGAGCAGATCGCCCGGTTCGAGGCCGAATTGCCGGACGGTGCGAAGGTGGTGAGCGTCTCGGGGCGCTACTTTGCGATGGATCGTGATAACCGCTGGGACCGCGTGGCGCTGGCCTATGACGCGATGGTCAAGGCAATGGGCGAGGCCGCAGCCGGCGCCGACAGCGCCATCGCCAAGGCTTATGCGCGCGGCGAAACCGATGAGTTCATCAAGCCGACGGTGCTCGCGGGCTTCACCGGCATTCACGACAACGACGGAATCTTTTTCCTGAATTTCCGCGCCGACCGTGCTCGCGAGATCCTGCGCGCGATCGGCGAGCCGGGCTTTGCCGAGTTCGACGTAGGGCAGCGCCCGAAGCTCGCCGCACGGCTCGGCATGGTGGAGTATTCCACCCGCCACAACGCCTACATGACCACGGTTTTCCCGCCGCGCGATATCGTCAACACGCTGGGGAGCTGGGTGGCGCAGAAGGGATTGCGCCAGTTCCGCCTCGCCGAGACGGAAAAATACCCGCACGTTACTTTCTTCCTCAACGGCGGCAAGGAAGAGCCGGAGGTGGGCGAAGATCGCTACATGGCGCAAAGCCCAAAGGTGGCCACCTACGATCTCCAACCCGAGATGAGCGCGGCGGAGGTGGGCGACAAGTTCGTCGAAGCGATCCACAAGGGCTATGATCTGATCGTAACCAACTTTGCCAACCCCGACATGGTTGGTCATTCCGGTATTCTGGACGCAGCGATCAAGGCGGTTGAAGCCGTCGATACCCAGCTTGGCCGGGTGATCACGGCGTTGGAAGAGGTGGGCGGCGCGGTGATCGTCACCGCCGATCATGGCAACTGCGAAACCATGGTCGATCCCGAAACGGGCGGGCCACACACCGCCCATACCACCAACCCGGTGCCAGTGGTGATGTTCGGCGGCCCCGACGGCGTGCGTCTGCGTGACGGGCTGCTCAGCGATCTTGCGCCGACGCTGTTGGAGCTCATGGGGCTGCAACAGCCCAAAGAGATGACCGGCAAGAGCCTGATCGTTCGGTGAAGCGGCTCGCGCTCTTTTTCGCGGCGGCAGTCCTCGCGGGCCCGGCCTGGGCGCAATCGGGCCCGACCGAGAGCGCTCGGGTGGCGATGGAAGATCTGCGCGCGGCGGGCGAGGCATTGGAAGCGGCGAACGGCGCGCGCGACAGGGTGGCGGCGCTCACCCGGACCGTGCAAGCCTATGAAAGCGGGCTCGCCGCGCTGCGTGAGGGGGTGCGGCAGGCAACGATCCGCGAAAGCGCCATCGCGGGCGTGTTTGCCGCCGAAAGCGACCGGCTCGCCGAGCTACTCGGGGTGTTGCAGGCGATCGAGGCGGCGCCGGAGCCGCATCTGCTTTTGCATCCCTCCGGGCCGCTCGGCACGGTGCGCGCGGGGCTGATCTTTTCGGAAGTGACCCCGGCGCTCGCGCGCGAGGCCACCAATCTGCGCCAGTCGCTGCAAGAGGTCGCCGTGCTCAGGGCGTTGCAGGCGGCGGCGGTTACAACGCTCGAAGAGGGGCTCGCGGGCGTGCAACGGGCGCGCACCGCGCTGAGCCAGGCGGTATCAGACCGCACCGATCTGCCGCGCCGTCTGTTTACCGACGAGGTGGCGATGGAAAACCTGATCAATTCTGCCGACACGCTGGAAAGTTTCGCGGGCGGGCTGATGTCGGCCACGGTTGAAGACCCGACAGTGACAGTGGAGGCGGCCGATTTTGCCACCGCGCGTGGCGCGCTCGAATTGCCGGTTCTCGGCCGGGTGATTCGCCGCTTCGACGAGGCCGACGCCGCTGGGGTGCGCCGCCCCGGCTGGGTGGTGGCCACCCGCCCGCTTACCCTCGTCACCACGCCTTGGCCCGCCACGATCCGCTACCTCGGGCCGCTGCTGGATTACGGCGAAGTCGCGATTCTCGAGCCGGGCGAGGGCTATCTGCTGGTGCTGGCCGGGCTCGGCCAGTTGTTCGGTGTGGTCGGCGAAGTCTTGCCAAAAGGCGCCCCGGTGGGGCTGATGGGGGGATCGAGCAAGGCTGAGGATCAAGCGTTTTTGATATCCTCGCCGCAAGGAGGTGGCGCGCAAGCGTCGGAATCGCTTTATATGGAGCTGAGATGGAATGGCGCGCCGGTCGATCCGGGCGAATGGTTCGCGGGCGCCGAAAACTGAAAAAGACCGGAGCAGACATGAAGAAATTCCTGATGGCCGCAGTGGGCGGCACGTTGGCTGGCGCACTTGTGACAACACAAATCGCCGGGCCGCTGATCGCCCAGGGCGCCAAGAACAATGATAGCGTTTATCAGCAGCTCGATCTGTTTGGCGACGTGTTCGAGCGGATCCGCGGGCAATATGTCGAGGAGGTCGAGCCGAAAGACCTGATCGAGGCGGCCATCAATGGCATGCTCATTTCGCTCGATCCGCATTCGAACTACCTGCCACCGGCCGACGCCGCCGATATGCGGGTGCAGACACGCGGCTCGTTCGGCGGTCTCGGGATCGAGATCACCCAGGAAAACGGCTTCGTGAAGGTCGTCTCGCCGATGGATGGCACCCCGGCCGAGGCGGCCGGCATGCAGTCGGGCGATTTCATCACCCATGTCGACGGCGTGAGCCTGCTCGGCCTCACGGTTGACGAAGCGGTTGACATGATGCGCGGGCCGGTTGGCTCGGAGATCATCATCACCGTGGTGCGCGAGGGTATCGACGAACCCTTCGATGTGTCGATCATCCGCGATACGATCAAGCTCACCGCCGCCACAGTGCGCGCCGTGGGCGATATCGCGGTGATCCGCGTGACCACCTTCAACGATCAGACCTATGCCAACGTTACCGATGGCCTCGATGCGGTGGTGGAAGAGATCGGCGGGGCCGAGAAGCTCAAGGGCGTGGTGCTTGATCTGCGCAACAATCCGGGCGGCCTGCTCAACCAGGCTATTGCCGTGTCGGATGCCTTCCTCGAAGCCGGCGAGATTGTCTCCACCCGTGGCCGCAACCCCGAGGATACCGAGCGGGTGAACGCCAAGCCTGGCGATATCACCGGCGGCAAGCCGATGGTGGTGCTGATCAATGGCGGCTCGGCCTCGGCCTCCGAGATCGTCGCCGGCGCACTCAAGGATCATCACCGCGCTGTCACCGTCGGCACCAAAAGCTTCGGCAAGGGTTCGGTGCAGACGGTGATGCCGCTCAGGGGCGATGGTGCGATGCGGCTCACCACTGCGCGCTACTACACGCCCTCGGGCCGCTCGATTCAGGCGCTTGGCGTGAGCCCCGACATCGTAGTCGAACAGCCGCCGCGCGCTCCGGTCGACGAGACTCAGGCGGAAGATACCCCGCAATTCCGGTCCGAGGCCGATCTGCGCGGCCGCCTCAACAACGACAGCCTTACCGAAGACGAGATCAAGTTGATCGAAGCCGAGCGCGCTGCCGCCGAGCAAGCCGCCAAGCTGCGTGACGAAGATTTTCAGCTTTCCTACGCGATCGACCTGATCAAGGGCGTCGCCACAATTGCGCTGGATACCACGCAGTAAGGCCAACCGGCTCGCAGCGAGACAATCGGCCACTCCCGTCGGGGGGTGGCCTTTTTCGGTGCCGGCGCTAGGGTGCAGCCAAGCACGGAGGCCACCATGACACCAGACGAAATCGCCAAGCTCCCCTACCGCCCAAATGTTGGCATCATGCTGGTCAATCCGCAGGGGCTGATCTTTGCCGGCCAGCGGCTTGACGCGATGCGCCTTGGCACCGGGGAGACCGCCTGGCAGATGCCGCAAGGCGGGATCGACACGGGCGAAGACCCGGCCGAGGCGGCGCTGCGCGAGCTTGAGGAAGAAACCGGTGTGCGGCGTGATCTGGTCACTCTGGAGGCCGAGCACCCCGACTGGCTCACCTACGACTTGCCGCTCGACGTGGTGCCGAAAATCTGGAAGGGTCGCTACCGGGGGCAGAAACAGCGCTGGTTTCTGCTGCGCTTTCGCGGGCGCGACGACCAGATCGTGATCGAGACGGAGCACCCCGAGTTTCGCTGCTGGACCTGGATCGAGCCGGGCGAATTGGTCGAGAAAGTCGTGCCGTTCAAGCGTGATATCTACACGCGGGTGATCGCCACATTCGGGGATCGGATTTGAGACCGTTTGCCGACTGCGGTGCCGGATCAAGTGCCTCACCTGTCTGAATTTTGGGCATGCCTGCGCTATCTTGGCGCATCCTTTGATCTGGCAAACGGTGTAAGCTCTCAATAACGGCGGGCCCTGTTTGATTGGAGTTTACCGAGAATGCGTTCTTTTGCGAATGTTGCCGTCGCCATGCTGCCCCTGCTCGCGTCGAGCGTGCCAGCCATGGCCTGCGACAGCCTTGCCAGCACGCCCGTTGCGGCGTTTCAGGCGGTGGCGGCTGCGCCCGGTTCTTATGTCATGGCGGTCGGCGGCTTTGCCGGCGGCACGGTGCTGGACGAGGAATGGGTGATGGGTGCCGATGGCACCGAAGCCTCGAAACGGGATATCGCCGGGCAATTCACTGGCATGGCAGCCACGCCCGAGGGCTTTACCAAGGCGCTCGATGTGCCGGTGCGGATCACCCAGTTCTGCATGGACGACACCTGCAAACCCGAGGCCGATGGCCGGCGGTTTCTGGTGTTTCTCGCGGTGAAGGGCAGTGCCTATGTGTTTCGCGAATCGGGCACCTGCGCGATCCTGTCTTTTGAGGCACCCAGCCAGGCGGTGCTCGACAAGATGATCGGTTGCCTGAACGGAACCTGCAAATAGCCTTGCAGCACGGGCGCGGTGAGGGCAGGGGACTCCACATGAGAACAAAAAGTGAATATACTCGCGACTCACCATGTTTGCCGAGCTGTCGATCACATCGAATTTCACCTTCCTCACCGGGGGATCGCACGCCGAGGAGTATGCCCGGCGGGCGGCGCTCATGGGCATGCGGGCTTTTGCCATTGCCGATGAAAATTCGGTGGCCGGCATCGTCCGCGCCCATGTTGAGCTGCGCGAGATCGCAAGGGGAGTGGCCGAACGCCGGGCGTTCGACGCCGCTCATGGGCTGATCGGCCCACCCGCGCCGGAAGGGTGCCCGCGCCCGCCGTCTGCCGATATCTACACCGTGCCGCGTCTCCTCCCCGCCGCCCGGATCGTGACGGAGGAGGGCGTGAGCCTCACCGCGCTGCCGCGCGACCGCGCCGCCTGGGGGCACCTTACCCGGCTGATCACGCTCGGCCGCCGCCGCGCCCCGAAGGGGCAGGCGCTGATCCGGGTGGGTGACGTGGTGGAGTTTGGCGAAGGGATGGAGCTTCTGCTGCATGTTCCCGAGCCTATCCCCGAGGGCTGGCGCGGGCAGGTGGCGCGGCTGATCCGCGCGTTTGGCCCTGCGCTCTCGCTGGTCATGGCCCCGGCCTATGACGGCAGCGACCCGGCCCGCTTTGCCCGCCTCGCGGCGCTGGCCCGCGCGCTTGGCCTGCCCCTCGTGGCGAGTGCTGCGCCAATCATCCACCACGCCCGCCGCCGCCGGCTGGCTGACGTGCTGACGGCCATTCGCACTGGCAAACGGGTGGACGACCTTGGCCGCCTCGCCCAGCCAAATGCCGAGAAACGGCTGCGCTCGGAGGCAGAAATGCGTGCGCTCCTCGCCGGGTATGAAGATGCGGTGCATCGCTCCGGCGAGATCGCGGCGCGCTGCAGCTTCAGCCTCGACGAGCTGCGCTATGAATACCCGTCGGAAATCACCGCTGGCGAAACCCCCGCGCAAAGGCTCGAACGGCTTGCCCGGGCGGGGCTGCGCACCCGCTACCCGGGCGGGGTGCCGGAGCGGGTGAAAGGCATGATTGAGCACGAACTGGCGCTGATCTCAAAACTTGGCTACGAGCCTTACTTTCTCACCGTCAACGATATCGTCGCCTTTGCCCGCGCGCGCGGCATCCTCTGCCAGGGGCGGGGCAGCGCGGCCAATTCGGTGGTGTGCTACGCCCTCGGCGTGACCTCCGTAAGCCCCGAGATCGGCAGCATGGTGTTTGAGCGCTTCGTGAGCGAGGCACGCGACGAGCCCCCCGATATCGACGTCGATTTCGAGCATGAACGGCGCGAGGAGGTGATCCAGCATATCTACGAGACATACGGCCGCCACCGCGCCGGGCTTTGCGCCACGGTGATCCATTACCGGGGCAAACGGGCGATCCGCGAGGTGGGGCGGGCGATGGGGCTGAGCGAAGACACGATCGCGTCGATGTCGAGCCAGGTCTGGGGCTGGGGCGGTGGCGGGGTGCGCGCGGCACGTCTGGCCGAGATCGGGTTGGATGCGCGCGACCGCAGGCTCTCCCAGGTGCTCGATCTGGTGGACGAAATTCAGGGCTTCCCGCGTCATCTTTCGCAGCACGTCGGCGGTTTCATCATCACCGAAGGCCGGCTTGATGAGCTGGTGCCGGTGGAAAACGCGACGATGGAAGACCGCACGGTGATCTCCTGGGACAAGGACGATATTGACGCGCTCGGCATCCTCAAGGTGGATATCCTCGCGCTGGGGATGCTCACCTGCATCCGCAAGGCATTTGATCTGGTCTCGGCACACCACGGGCTCGATTACACCCTGGCGAGCCTGCCGCCGGAAGATCCGGCTGTGTATGACATGCTGTGCAAGGCCGACAGCGTGGGGGTGTTCCAGGTCGAAAGCCGGGCGCAGATGAACTTTCTGCCGCGGATGAAGCCGCGCAGCTTTTATGATCTGGTGATCCAGGTGGCGATCATCCGCCCCGGCCCGATCCAGGGCGACATGGTGCACCCCTTCATCCGGCGCAGGAATGGCGAGGAGGAGGTGAGCTTTCCCTCCGACGCGCTGGGCGAGGTGCTGGCGAAAACGCTGGGTGTGCCGCTGTTTCAGGAACAGGCGATGCAGATCGCCATCATCGGTGCCGGGTTCAGCCCGGACGAGGCCGACCGCCTGCGCCGCGCGCTGGCCACCTTCAAGAAGCACGGCTCGGTGAGCGCATTTCACGATCGGTTCATGGCCGGTATGCGCGCCAATGGCTATGACGACGATTTCGCCGCGCGCTGTTTTTCCCAGATCGAGGGCTTCGGCGCCTACGGCTTTCCCGAAAGCCACGCGGCGAGCTTTGCGCTGCTGGTCTATGCGAGCGCATGGCTCAAGCGCCACCACCCCGGCATCTACGCCTGCGCGCTTCTGAACGCGCAGCCGATGGGCTTCTATGCCCCGGCCCAGATCGTGCGCGACGCGCGCGAACACGGGGTCGAGGTGCGGCCGGTCTGCATCAACGCAAGCTACTGGGATAACGTGATGGAGCCCGATGGCCACGGCGGGCTGGCGCTGCGGCTCGGCTTTCGCCAGATCCGCGGGTTGGGGCAGGAGGAAGCGGGCTGGATCACGGCGGCGCGCGGCAACGGCTACCTCGCGGTTGAGGATGTCTGGCGCCGCGCCGGCACCGCGCCGCGCCTGCTTTCCCGGCTGGCCGAGGCTGACGTGTTTGCCGGGCTCGGCCTCTCGCGGCGCGCGGCGCTGTGGCGGGCCAAGGCGATCACCGGCGAAAAGCCGCTCCCGCTCTTTGCCGCCGACATCGACGGCGAAGGCCTCGATGACGGCCCGGTAACGCTGCCTCAGATGAGCCTTGGCGAGGAAGTGGTGGAAGACTACGCAGCCTTGCGGCTCACGCTCAGGGCGCATCCGATGGCGCTTCTGCGGCCAATGCTCACCGCCGGCATGTAAGGCAGCGGTAATGGCTCGATCGGGGCGCTCAGGCGGTTCGGGTGGCGGCGCCCGACCACGCAGCGCCGCGTTCGCCGGTCAGAAAACCGTCGGCCAGCTCCTTTGCCGGGTCAAGCGCGGCGATCGCGCTCGCGGCGGCGTCCGCGTCGAGCGTGCCGTCGAGTCGCTGGCGGTAGATCGTCGCCAACACGCCAAAATCGGTCGATTGTGGCGAGAGGCGCAGGGCGGCCACGCCCACGTCGCGCAGCGCCTCCACCTGGTAGACGGCGCTGGCATAGCCGCTTGAAAGCGTCTGCACCCCGTTCATGGCCAGAAACGGCTCATCGTCGAGCGTGCGCACCGTGAGCCCGTCGGGATCGTCTTCACAGGCGAACTGGCAGTTGTCCTTGGTGCGTTTGTGCAGTCGGGCATGGTAGCACCGGCCCGAGATCGCCAGCGGCACGCGGCCATGGCCCCAGACCTCGATGGCGACGCCCAGGCCTTCCCCCGCGCGCGCCAGCGTGGCGACCGAGGCAAGCGGCAGCTCCGGCGGCAGGCACACCCGCGCCGCGCCGCGCTCGGCCAGCCAGCCAAGCGTGCTCTCGTTGTAGACGTTGACGAGCGGACCCACCGCGAAGCGCTGCCCCTCGGGCAGGTAGGCGAGCGCGGTGAGATCGTTGATCTCCACATCCGCCCCCAGCTCGGCCCCGGCGCGCAGCAGCGAGGCCGTGGCCTTGCGCTCGCGCGGCAGCGTGATCAGCGCGAGGCTGGTCAGGCTCACCGCCTTGCCAGCCGCAGCCAGTCCGGCGACCGCCTCGGGGATACGGTCCTGGAAAAACGGCAGGCGCTTGGAGCAGACCAGCTCGCCCAGCACCACCCGGTTAACCGGCGCCGTTTCGAGATCGGTGTAGAACGCCGCCCAGCGATCGGCTGGCCAGAAGAATTGGTTTGGCCCTACCGTCAGCTCCATACCGCTATCTCCATGTTTTCTTGTAGGCGCCGGTGGTGGTGGCCTGGCCTTCGGAGAGCCGCGCCAGCATCCCCTCGGGCATTGGCTGGCCGGCCTCCAGCGCATCGACGGCGGCGCGAAAATTGCGCACCACCTGCGCCACGTAAGCGCGCGAGCGTTGCCGTCCCTCGATCTTGAGCGCGGTCACGCCCGCCTTTTTCAGCTGCGGGATGAGGTGCTCGGCATTCAGGCTCACCGCGTCTTCAAACAGGTGCCCCTCGGCGTCGCCGGCGCGAAACACACCCTTGCACAGCGTTGGGTAGGGCGCACTCTCGCCGGCCCCGACCCGGTGAATCGTATAGCCGCCAAGCCGGGCGTCGAGCACGCCGCCCTGGTCGTGATACTCAACGTGGCTCGCGGGCGAGCAAACCCCATTCATGTTGGGCGATTTGCCCGTCGCCCAGGACGACATCGCGCAGCGCCCCTCAGCCATCACGCACAGCCCGCCAAACACGAACACTTCGGTTTCCACCTCGGTCTCGGCGTTGATCGCGGCGATTTCGGGCACCGAGAGCACGCGCGGCAGCACCACCCGCTTCACGCCGAGTTCCCGGCCATAGAAATTGATCATGTCGGCATTGGCGGCGGCGGCCTGCACCGAGAGGTGGCACCTGAGCCCCGGATGCTGGCGCGCGGTATTGGCGAGCAGGCCGAGATCGGCGAGGATCACCGCATCGGCCCCGGCCTGTTCAGCATCGGCCACGGCGCGGTGCCACAAGGCTTCGCCGCCCGCGCGCGGAAAGGTGTTGATCGCCACCAGAACCTTTGCGCCATGGCCATGGGCGAAAGCCACGCCCTCGCGCATTTCTTCGCGTGAAAAGTTGAGACCGGGAAAGTTGCGCGCGTTGGTTTCGTCGGCAAAGCCGCAATAGACGGTGTGTGCGCCCGCCTTCACCGCCGCGCGCAAGGCGGCGGGTGTGCCTGCTGGGCAGACGATTTCCATCACCATGCGCCGGCCTCCTCGGGGCGGGAAAGGCTTACCCCGGTGCGGCGTTCGGCAAACGCCAGCGCGCTGTGCAGAATCGCGGCGAAGGGGCCGGTCATCCGCGCGATGTCGTCGGCAAGATCAAGCTCGGCATCGTCCACCGCATTGCGCAGCGCGAGCGCGGCGGCGGTATCGCCCTCGATCATCAGATCGCGCGAGAAAAACAGCGCGTCGCCGTCATAGGCGCCGTGCACGAGCCCGATCAGCGCCGCGAGCGGCCCGGCGATCCGCGCCGCGCCTGTGCCCGGCCGCCGTGTTACCCGCACGCGCGGTGAGCCAGCGCCCGGATCGAGGCAGATAACGAAGGGCAGATCGGTCGGATCGAGCACGAAGTGGGTGCGGTCATGTTCGCCGAGGCGGCGAATCAGGCTCGGGTGACGCGCGGCGCTCTTGCGCACATAGCCGGTGAGGGCAAACGACAGCGGCGCAAGCGGCAACGGCCGCAGCGCCAGCGAGAGCGCGCGGGGAATGCGGGGAATCAACGTTGAGGCGTTGGTCAAATACGGCCTCCTCGGGTTGGATTGCAGGCCGGCGAATCGCCGCGCTGGGCCTTGTTAGGCGATCGAACCGCGCGCGGAATTGATGTCGGTCAATTCGACCGGCGTTTTTTGCTGCTAAGCGGCGAGGAAACCCTAAGTGGAGATCCCCGGTGCGCAGCTTGCCCCCGTTCCCAAGCCTGCGGCGCTTCCTTGACTGGTGCGCCGAAACCGGCCAGCTCGCCCCGGTGGCCGAGCCGGTGGCGCTGAAGCACCAGATGACAGCGGTGCACCGTGCGGTGCTCGAAGCCGGCGGGCCGGTGCTGCGCTTCGAGCGCCCGGTAGATGAGGCCGGGGAGCAGGCGGCGATGCCGGTGGTGGCAAACCTGTTCGGCACGGCCGAGCGGGTGACGGCGGGGCTCGGGATCACGCCAGACGGGATTGACGCGCTTGGTGAATTTCTCGCCGCACTGCGCGCGCCCGAACCGCCCTCTGGCCTGCGCGATGCGCTGTCGCGCTGGCCGATGCTGAAGGCCGCTTTGGCGACCCGGCCAAAGATCCTGCGCCGCGCCCCGGTGCAGGAGGTGGTGCATAAGGGCGAGGCCGTCGATCTGAGCATGATCCCGGTGCAGACCCACTGGCCGGGCGATGCCGGCCCGCTTATCACCTGGCCGGTGGTCGTCACCCGGGCGCATGGCAGCGCGGCTGACGATCTGTCTGGCTACAACGCCGGCGTTTACCGCGCCCAGGTGATTGGGCGCGACCGGGTGATCCTGCGTTGGCTGCCGCATCGCGGCGGCGCCGCGCATCACCGGAGCTGGGCTCGCGAAGGCGCGCCGATGCCGGTGGCAATCGCGCTTGGGGCCGATCCTGCCACGCTGCTCTCGTCTGCGCTGCCGCTGCCCGAAAACGTTTCGGAGCTCACCTTTGCCGGGGTGCTGAACGGCACGCAGCCGCGGCTGGTGCCAGCCCGCAGCGTGCCGCTGATGGTGCCGGCCGACGCCGAGATCGTGCTCGAAGGCTGGGCATCGCCGACCGAAACAGCACCCGAGGGGCCGTTTGGCGACCATACCGGCTACTATAACGCCGCCGAGCCCTTCCCGGTCATGCAGGTTACGGCGGTGACGCACCGCCGCGATCCGCTCTATCTGTCCACCTACACCGGCCGCCCGCCCGACGAGCCGTCGATCATCGGAGAGGTGTTCAACCGGCTCGCGCTGCCGACGATCCGTGCCCAGATCCCCGAGATCCGCGATCTCTGGCTGCCGCCGGCGGCCTGTTCCTACCGCATGGCGGTGATCGCGATCGACAAGCGCTATCCCGGCCAGGCCCGCCGGGTGATGCTGGCGCTCTGGGGCATGTTGGCGCAGTTTTCCTACACCAAGTTGATCGTCGTGGTGGATGCCGATATCGACCCGCGCAACTGGGATGATATAGCTTGGGCACTCGCCACCCGGATGGACCCGGCGCGCGACGTGATGATGCTGGAGCGCACACCGATGGATTACCTCGATTTCGCCTCGCCCGAGCCCGGCCTCGCCGGCAAGATGGGGATCGACGCCACCACCAAGATCGGTGCAGAGACGCACCGCGATTGGGGCAGGGCGATGCACACCGCGCCAGACGATGCCGCCTTTGCCGAAGCCCTCGCGGCGCGGATCATGGCGGGGAGGGAGGCATGAGCGCCCGAGTCGTGCTCGGCGTCGCCGGCGCCTCCGGGGCCGCACTGGCGTTGGCGGTGGCGCGCGCGCTCGCCGCGCTCGGCGCCGAGATCGACCTTGTAGCCTCCGCCGCTGCCGCGCGCACACTGGCCGAGGAATGTGGCTCCGAGGCGCAGGAAGCGCTTGAAGGCCTCGCCACCCGCGTGCACCCGATCACCGATATCGGCGCCGCCATCGCCTCGGGCTCTGCCGCGGTGGCGGGGATGATCGTGGCGCCCTGCTCGATGCGTTCGCTCGCCGCCATTGCCAACGGGCTTGATGACAACCTTCTCACTCGCGCCGCCGGGGTGCAGCTCAAGGAACGCCGCCGTCTCGTGCTCCTGGCGCGCGAAGCGCCGCTCACCCTTGCGCACCTGCGCAACATGACGGCCGTTACCGAGATGGGCGCGATCGTGCTGCCGCCGGTTCCGGCGTTCTATCTGCGTCCTGACAGCCTGGCCGAGATGATCAACCAGATCGCCGCTCGGGCGGTCGACCTGCTGCGCATTGCGCCCCCTTCGGCGCGGGCGTGGGAGGGCTAGGCCCGCCGCACCATCATGTCGGCCACGTTCTCGGCGATCATCATCGTCGGCGCATTGGTGTTGCCGGTGGGCAGGGCGGGCATGATCGAGGCATCGACCACCCTGAGCCCCTCAACCCCGCGCACCCGTGCCTCCGGGTCGACCACCGAACCCGCATCCGCCCCCATCCGGCACGTGCCGACCGGGTGATAGATCGTTTCGGCCCGGGCGCGGATATCGGCGATCATCGCGGCATCGTCCTGCACATCCGGACCGGGAAAAACCTCGCGCCGCACCTGGCTTGCGAGCGGTGGCGCGGCAATGATGGCGCGGGCGAGCTTCAACCCCGCGAGCAGGGTGGCGATATCGTCGGGGTGGTCGAGATACCCCGCTTCGATCCGGGGCGCGGCCAGTGGATCGGCGCTGGCGAGCGTGATCTTGCCCCGGCTTTTTGGCATCAGGTCGCACACATGCAGCGTGAGGCCATATCCCCACGATGTGCGCCGTCCGTGATCGCGCAGGAGCGCGGGCAGGAAGTGAA
>MNZL01000048.1 GCA_001873585.1 Rhodobacterales bacterium CG2_30_65_12
GGCCGTCCGGTGAAGATCGACGCTGACCCCGAACTTGCGGCTTTCGTCGCAGCCCGGATCGACCGCATGACATTTCACCAACTTGCCGCAGCCGTGGCCGAGACATTCCCGCCCGCGCGCCGCGTCGGCAAGAGCGCCATTCACGCCTGGTGGCAGCGTCGGCAGAAACACCGGACACACCCAACCCATCCCGGATAGGCGCAGGACTCCCGGCCACTTCCGGGTTCAAACTCGGTGAAACGGTGTGGTTAAACCAGTTGAACACTAACAATAATGGGGATGGCTGTTTGGGCCACCTGGCGCTGGCCCCGTCACCACTTGGCAACGAGCAGATACATCTTGTGTCTCGCCCCAGGAGCAGCCTCGATCCCCATCATTGGCACCATCTTGCGCTTGCCGCAGGCTTGATCCGGCTTGCGTGAGTGTGCTCACGCAAATGCCCTGCGAATCACCGCTGCAAAGCTCGGTGGCAGCAAACCGGGGCCAGGCGCGCCGCCTTACCGCATTGATACGTCGCGTCATTTCGATGATTCACAAGAAGTTGACGTTGACGTCAACCAAAACGGATGCATCATCACCCGGCAGGTTCCGGGCCGCGAGACGAGGACGAGATGACCAAGGACACGATGACCATCCGCCAGATGTGCGATACTTTCGGCGTGACCGCGCGCACGTTGCGGTTTTACGAATCCAAAGAGCTGCTCTCACCGCTGCGCGATGGCCAGAGGCGGCTGTTTACCCGGCGCGACCGGGCGCGGCTGAAGCTGATCCTTCGCGGCAAGCGCTTCGGCTTCCCGCTCGAAGAAATTCGCCAACTGCTCGATCTCTATGACGTCGGCGACCAGCAGCAAACCCAATACCGCGAGACGATTGACCGCGCCCGCGCCCATCTTGCCGAGCTCAGGGCTCACCGCGAGGATCTCGACGAGGCGATCGCTGACCTTGACCAACAGATCAACTGGGGCGCGCGCATGCTCGCCACGATGAAACGCAAAGACGCGGCTGAATAGCCGCCCCCCCAGAGACCGCGCAGGCGACGCCCTGACGCCGCAAGGAGACATCGACCGATGCCGAGCTACACCGCACCAACCCGCGACATGGATTTCGTTTTGCACGAACTGCTGAACGTCACCGCCGCCAATATCCCCGGCTACGCCGATCTCGACCGCGAGACGACGGCGGCAATCCTCGAAGAGGGTGGCAAGTTTGCCGCGCAGGTCTACCAGCCGCTCAACGCGGTGGGCGACCGCGAAGGCTGCACCCTGGAAAACGGCGTGGTGCACACGCCCCCGGGCTTCAAGGCGGCGTTCGACGCCCTGCGCGCCGCCGGCTGGACCACGCTCGATTGCGACGAAGCGTATGGCGGTCAAGGCATGCCGCATGTGATGGGCATCGCCATGGGCGAGATCTTCGCCGCCTCCAACATGGCGCTCAACATGTATCACGGCCTCACCCATGGCGCCTATTCGGCGATCCGCGCGCATGGAAGCGAAGCGCAGAAGCGCAAATGGCTGCCGAAGATGGTCAGCTGCGCGTGGACCGGCACGATGAACCTGACCGAACCACACGCGGGCACCGATCTCGGGCTGATGCGCACCAAGGCCGAGCCGCAGGCCGATGGCAGCTACGCGATCACCGGCACCAAGATCTTCATCTCGGCAGGCGATCACGACATGGCCGCGAACGTGGTGCACCTGGTGCTGGCGCGCATTCCTGGCGCGCCCGAGGGGGTCAAGGGTATTTCGCTGTTTATCGTCCCCAAGGTGCTGGTGAACGACGATGGCACACTCGCTGAGCGCAACGCGGTAAGTGTGGGCAATATCGAGGAAAAGATGGGCATTCACGGCAATGCCACCTGCGTGATGAATTACGATGGCGCCACCGGCTGGATGCTCGGTGAGGCGCACAAGGGCCTGCGCGCGATGTTCACGATGATGAACGAGGCGCGGCTGGCGGTCGGGCTGCAGGGCTATGCCCAGGCCGAGGTTGCCTACCAGAACGCCGTGGCCTACGCCCGCGACCGGCTTCAGGGCCGTGCCGTGACGGGCGCGGCCAACCCCGATGGGCCGGCCGACCCGATCATCGTTCACCCCGATATCCGGCGGGTGCTGATGGAGGGCAAAAGCTTCGTCGAGGGTGCCCGCGCGCTCACCTTCTGGGCCGCCGAGCTGATCGACCGTGCCGAGCGGCAGGGTGACGCCGAGGCGGACGCGCTCGCGTCGTTGCTGATCCCGGTGATCAAGGGTGTGCTCACCGATCGCGGCTTCGAGGTGGCGGTGCAGGCGCAACAGGTGTTTGGGGGCCACGGCTATATCGAAGACAACGGCATGAGCCAGTTCGTGCGCGACGCGCGGATCGCGATGATCTATGAGGGTGCGAACGGGATCCAGGCGCTCGACCTGGTGGGGCGCAAGCTGGCCGCCGACGGCGGCAAGGCAATGATGGGCTTTTTCGCGCTGGTGAAGGGCTTCATCAAGGAAAACGAGGGCGACGCAAACCTCAAGGCCGATTTTCTCGACCCGCTCAAGGCGGCCTCGAAAGACCTGCAGACGGCGGCTGGCTACTTCGTGCAATCGGGGACGAAAAACCCCGACAACGCGCTCGCCGGGGCCTATGATTTCATGCACCTTTTTGGTCACGTCGCGCTCGGACTGATGTGGGCGAAGATGGCGAAGGTGGCGCAGGCCGCGCTCGATGACGGACGCGGCGATGCCGGCTTCTACGAAACCAAGCTCGCCACCGGGCGCTTCTACATGGCCCGCCGCCTGCCCGAGACCCGCACACTTCTGGCCCGGATCGAGAGCGGGGCCAAACCGGTGATGGCGCTTGCGGCGGAGTCCTTCTGATGCCCAAGCGTTTCCGCCTCACCCGCCGCTTCCAGATCGGCATGACCGAAGACGGCTATCGCCGCCTCAGGCGCTTTGCCCGTGACGCCGGGCTCGACGAGGGCGAGGCGATCTCGTTCCTGTTTGAACATTTCGACAGCGTCATCGACGAAGACAAGCTGACCCACCGGCTGCGGCTGTTCAACAGCGAGCTTGAGGCGCGAAAACGGTGAGGATCCAGCGGGAGGAAACCGGTTTGACTGAGTATTTTTGCCAAGAAAAAGGGCCCGCGAGGTGGTGGTCGCAAACCGGCCAGCCGCGCACCAACCGGCCCGGAAAAACCTCCCGGACCGGCGGTTGCGTGAGCGCTTCACGCTGTGTCGGGCCGCGCCCCCACCGGGCCAGTCAAATCGCCAGCAGGGGGCGCACCTTTTCCTTGGACGGCCATCGGCTCTCCAGCCTGTACCGCGCACCAAGCTTGCGCGCATTAACCTTAACATACCGTGAACGCGCCCCTTTTTCTTGGCGCAAATACTCATTTTCCGCCCCCACTACCTTGCGCTGACATCTGAAAGGGAGAGACATGATCGAGGCCTATATCTACGACGCAATCCGCACCCCACGCGGCAAGGGCAAGCCCGATGGCACCCTGCATCAGGTGCCCGCCGTGCGGCTTTCGGCGCTGGTGCTCAACGAAATCGCCCGGCGCAACCATCTCGAAGGCGCCGCTGTGGAAGATGTGATCTGGGGCAACGTCACCCAAGTGGGCGAACAGGGCGCCTGCCTTGCGCGCTCCGCCGTGCTCTATTCCAATCTCGATGAGCGCATTCCGGGCCTGAGCATCAACCGCTTCTGTGCCTCCGCGCTCGAAGCGGTGAACCTCGCGGCCAACCAGGTGAAGGGCGGCGCCGGCGAGGGCTTTATCGCTGGCGGGGTCGAGAGCATGAGCCGGGTGCCGATGGGGTCGGACGGGGGCGCGATCGCCGCCGATCCGACGCTGGCAATGAAATCCTACTTCGTGCCGCAAGGCATTTCCGCCGACATCATCGCCACCCGTTTCGGCTTTTCGCGCGACGATGTTGATGCGTTGGCGGTAGAGAGCCAGGCCCGGGCGAAACGCGCCACCGAGGAGGGCCGGTTCAAATCCATCCTGCCGGTGACAGATATCAACGGCCTGCCGATCCTGGAACACGACGAGATGATCCGCGCCACCTCGATGGAAACGCTGGCCGGGCTCACCCCGAGCTTCAAGCAGATGGGCGAGGTGATGCCGGGCTTCGACAGCATCGCGCTGATGAAATATCCCGAGCTTGAGCGGGTTCATCATGTGCACCACGCCGGCAATTCAAGCGGCATCGCCGATGGCGCGTCGGCTGTGCTGGTGGGTTCGAAGGCGTTTGGCGCGCGCCTCGGTCTTACCCCCCGGGCCCGCGTCGTGGCGACCAGCCGCGTTGGCACCGATCCCACGATCATGCTCACCGGCCCGGTGCCGGCCACCGAAAAGGTGCTCGCCGCCGCCGGCATGGCTATCGGCGATATTGATCTGTTCGAGGTCAACGAAGCTTTTGCCGCCGTGGTGCTACGCTTCATACAGTATTTCGGGGTCGACACCGCCCGCCTCAACGTCAACGGCGGCGCGATCGCCATGGGCCACCCACTTGGCGCGACCGGGGCAATTCTCATCGGCGCGTTGCTCGACGAGATGGAGCGGGCCGACCGCGAGACCGGCCTCGTCACGCTATGCATCGGCTCCGGTATGGGTGCCGCCACCATCATCGAACGCGTCTGAGGAGATACCAAATGGCTGATTTCACTCTGAAAACCGGCGCGGACGGCGTCGCCATCATCACCTGGGACTGCTCCGGAAAGAGCATGAACGTGCTCTCCTTCAAGGCGCTCGCCGAGCTTGACGCCTGTATCGACCAGGTGCTCGCCGACGCGGGCATAAAGGGCGCGGTGATCACCTCCGGCAAAGACAGCTTCGCGGGCGGGATGGACCTCAATATTCTCGCCAGCTTGCGCGATGCGGTCGAGGGCGAGCCCGCGCGGGGCATTTTTGATGGCGTGATGCGGATGCACGCCATCCTGCGCAAGATCGAGCTTGCGGGGATGGATTTCAAAACCAAAAAAGGCGGCAAACCGATTGCCGCGACGATGACAGGCACCGGGCTCGGCATCGGCTATGAACTGCCGCTCGCGTGCCACCGGATTTTCGTTGCCGATAACCCCAAGGCCAGGATCGGCCTGCCCGAGATCATGGTCGGGCTGTTCCCCGGTGCCGGTGGCACCACCCGGCTGATGCGCAAGCTCGGCGCGATGGCCGCCGCGCCCTATCTGCTTGAGGGCAAGACGCTTGAGCCTGCCAAGGCCAAGGCCGCCGGGCTGGTGGATGAGGTTGTCGCCGCCGATGAGCTTCTCGACGCCGCGCGCGCCTGGGTGCTGGCCGCCACCGATGCCGACCTCGTCAAGCCGTGGGATGCCAGGGGCTACAAGATGCCCGGTGGCGCGCCCTATACGGCTGCCGGTTTTCCCACCTTCATGGGCGCTGCGGTGATGGTGAACGCCAATACCAAGGGCGTCTACCCCGCCGCCAAGGCGCTGCTCGCCGCCGCTTATGAAGGCGCGTTGGTGAGCTTTGACGAGGCGCTGAAGATCGAGGCGCGGTGGTTCACCAAGGTCGTGCTCGACCCCACCTCGGGCGCGATGATCCGCTCACTGTTTATCAACAAGGGTGCGCTGGAGAAAGGCGCGGTGCGGCCCGAGGACATTCCCGACCAGCGGGTGAAAAAGCTCGGCGTGCTGGGGGCGGGGATGATGGGCGCGGGAATCGCGCTGGTCTCGGCCATGGCGGGGATCGAGGTGGTGCTGATCGACTCCAGCGACGAAGCCGCCGAACGTGGCAAGGCCTATACGGCGGGCTACATGGACAAGGGCATCGCGCGCGGCAAGGCGACGACGGAGAAGAAGGTCTCTACGCTGGCCCGGATCACCGCCACCGCCGATTACGCCGCGCTCACAGGCTGTGATCTGGTGATCGAGGCGGTGTTTGAAGATCCGGGCGTGAAGGCCGAGGCCACCGCCAAGGCCGAGGCGGTGCTGGGGGACGATGCGATCTTCGCCACCAACACCTCGACCCTGCCGATCACCGATCTGGCCAAGGCCAGCACCCGGCCCGGCCAGTTCATCGGCATCCATTTCTTCTCACCGGTCGAAAAGATGGCGCTGGTCGAGATCATCAAGGGCCACGAGACCGGCCCGCGCGCCGTGGCCAAGGCGCTCGATTTCGTGCGCCAGATCCGCAAGACGCCGATCGTGGTGAACGATGCGCGCTTCTTCTACGCCAACCGCTGCATCATCCCCTATCTCAACGAAGGCATCCGAATGGTGGGCGAGGGCGTGGCCCCCTGGCTCGTCGACAATGCCGCGCAGCTTCTCGGCTTTCCGGTCGGCCCGCTGCAACTGGTCGATGAAACCTCGATCGAGCTTGGCGTGAAGATCGCCAAGGCAACCAGGGCGGCCATGGGCGAGGCCTACGCCGACGCGCCGGTGGATGAAGTGATCTTCTGGATGGCCGACGAGGGCCGGATGGGTCGCAAGGCGGGCGCGGGCTTCTATGCCTATGACGACAAGGGCAAACGGCTCGGGTTCTGGCCGGGGCTGGCCGACAAATTCCCCCATGCCGAGCCGCAGCCCGAGCTGGGCGAGGTGCAGAACCGGCTGATGATGGCGCAGGTGTTGGAAGCGGTGCGCGCGCTGGAAGCCGGCGTGCTCACCGACATCCGCGAGGGCGACGTGGCCGCGATCCTCGGCTGGGGCTTCGCACCGTGGTCGGGCGGGCCGTTCTCCTGGCTCGACCGGATCGGCGCAGCACAGGCGGTGACGATCTGCGACCGGCTCGAAGCCGCCCACGGCGCGCGGTTCAAAGCCCCGGCCCTGCTGCGCGACATGGCCGCGAAAGGCGAGATCTTCTATGCCCGCTTCGCCCCGGCGGCGGCGGCCTGAACGAAAAAGCCCGCCCCGGCAAGGGGCGGGCCGTCATCGTGATTGGCGGGGGAAGGGTATCAGCCCCGGTGCGTCAGCGTTGAAAACAGCCGCGGG
>MNZL01000125.1:0-989 GCA_001873585.1 Rhodobacterales bacterium CG2_30_65_12
AAAGGCGTCAAACAGCCGCCCGGCAGAAGACGAAGCCGGGCTGTTGACCCCGGCCGCCACCGCCCGGCGCAGGGCCTCACGCGGGCGGTCGGGCATGAGCTCGTCGGCCAGCGCGCCGAGACCCGCCGCATCAAGCCGCATGAGCGCCCCCCGCCAGGGCTCGCGGTTGGCGGCATCACCGCCGGCGAGGGGCGCGGGCCGCAGCCAGCCCACCCGCTCGAAGCCCCGGTAGTCACCCAGCAGCACCTCGCCGCCCCAGATCGTGCCATCCGGACCTAGCCCGAGCCCGTCGAGCACGATCGCCACCACCGGCCCACCGTTGAGCGGCCAGCCGTTTTCGCCCATCACCGCCGCCATGTGCGCGTGATGGTGCTGGACAGGCTCAACCGGAAGGCCCATCGCTTCGCCGGCCTGGGTGGCGCGGTAGCCGGGGTGCAGATCGACCGCCACCACCTCGGGGCGGTGATCGAACAGCGCGCCGTAGTCGGCCAGCGCCTGTAGCCAGGCGGCCCAGGTGCCTGGCTCGTCGAGATCGCCGAGGTGGTGGCCGAGTAGCGCCTGACCGTTCTTGGTCAAACAGAGCGCGGCCTTCATCTGGCCGCCGAGTGCGAGCACCTGTTGCCTGCGGGCAAACCCCTCGGGCAAGGGCAGGGTGCCCGGTGCCCGTCCGCGCGCCCGGCGCAGCACCATCGGGCCCGAGGCCAGCACCCGCTCGACGCCATCGTCGAGGCGGCGGGCGATATCCCTGTCATGCATCACGATGATGTCGGCAAGGCCCTTGAGCCCGTCACGCGCCGCCGCGTTTCCGGTCACTTGTGGCGCGCCGGTGAGGTTGGCTGAGGTCATCACCAGGGGTCGGCCCACCGCATCGCAAAGCAGGTGGTGCAGCGGAGTATAGGGCAGCATCCAGCCAAGCTGGCCGATGCCGGAGGCGAGATCGTCCGGCAGCGCCACGCCCGCCTTGTCGATGAGCACGATCGGCGCGGCGG
>MNZL01000125.1:1017-6877 GCA_001873585.1 Rhodobacterales bacterium CG2_30_65_12
GGTAGGGGCAGCGTGGCGGGCGAGCACATCGGCACCGGCCATCAGCGCGAGCGGCTTGGCGGGCCGGTGCTTGCGCGTGCGCAATCGCGCGACCGCCTCGGCGTTGGTCGCATCGCAGGCGAGGTGGAAGCCACCGAGGCCCTTGAGCGCGACGATCCTGCCGGCGAGAAGCGCCGCCGCCGCCAGCGCCACGGCCTCGCCGGCCAATTCCACCCCGTTCCTCTCGGCCCAGGCGCGCGGGCCGCAGACGGGGCAGGCGATCGGCTGGGCGTGAAAGCGCCGGTCGGCGGGGTTTTCATACTCCGCCCGGCAGGCGGCGCACATCTCGAACCCCGCCATGGTGGTTTGCCTCCGGTCATAGGGCAGGCCGACGATGATGCTGAAGCGCGGCCCGCAATTGGTGCAGTTGGTGAAGGGGTAGCGGTATCGCCGCGCGCCCGGATCGCGGATTTCGGCAAGGCAGTCGGGGCAGGTGGCGGCATCGGGCGTGATCCGGGTTTCGGCGCCGGCCGGGCCGCTCGCGGCGATCTCGAAGCCGGTCGGGAGCGGGCGCGGCGCCGCCCATTCGGCCACCTCCACCGCATCCACCCGGGCGAGCGCCGGGGCATCCTTGGCGAGCGCGCGGCGCAGCGCCTCAAGCGCCGCGCCGTTGCCGGCGGCGCGCACGAGCACCCCTTCGGCATCGTTGAACACATCGCCCACCAGCCCGAGCCGGCGCGCCAGGGTCCAGACGAAGGGGCGAAACCCCACCCCCTGCACCTGTCCGCGCACCCGGATCTGCCAAGCTTGCATCGTTCCCCCTCGCCCTTTCATCTTGCAACAAATATCCCCGCCGGAGGCAAGAAGTTTGGCCCCGTACCAACACACGCGATTCCGCCCGGGGGGAAACGGGTGAGTTCATTTTCAAGAGATAAGGCTGAGGAGGACTTGCGCGTTTCATCCCGCCTTCGATCCGGGCCAGTCGTGGCGCTGCTCAAGCCAGGCGATATCGTGAAAGACGGTCGTGCGGCGGGTTTCGATGGGGCCGTGATCAGGATCGACCCTCTCACGAAGGCAGGCGGAAAAGGCCGCAGTGGAGCGGGCTTGTCTTTGCCAAACTCGATGATCGCGGTGAAGGTCTCGGCCCCAGCCGCCTCCGCAATGAGCTGTCGCAGGTCCGGCAAATCTGCAAAATGCCCCAGAAAAATAACACTCTCCAGCATCGCGCCTTCGCGCGTGGCGATCTTTGCAACCGCCCGATAAAACCAATTGGGAACCCACAGATTCAGCATCTGCGCGAAGTGTCGCGCGCGAACTTGCTCGATTACCCTGAACCAAATTCCCAAAGGGCTTGCGTTGCGCCCTGAACGCGCGTATCTCGCACCCTTCACACGAACTCCACCGGATTCGGCGTGACCTTTCGGGGCGCCCCGGTGATGTTGAAAGGACAAAGGCGATGAACGCCAAGGAACTGCGCGACAAGAGCGCTGACCAGCTCAAAGAGCAGCTGGCCGACCTCAAGAAAGAGAGCTTCAACCTGCGTTTTCAGCAAGCCACCGGCGCGCTGGAAAACTCCGCCCGCGTGCGCCGGGTGCGCCGTGATGCGGCCCGCGTGAAGACGATCCTCAACGAAAAAGCCGCCCAAGCGGCTGTCACCGAGTAAAGGGAGCCTCAAGATGCCCAAACGTATCCTGCAAGGCACCGTGACCTCGGACGCCAACGCCCAGACCGTCACCGTGCAGGTCGAGCGTCGTTACAAGCACCCGCTCCTTCACAAGACCATACGGTCGACCAAGAAGTATCGGGCCCACGACGAGAGCAACACGTTCAAAGTCGGCGACAAGGTGCGCATTCAGGAATGTGCGCCGAAGTCGAAAACCAAGCGCTGGGAAGTGGTCACCGCCTGAGCGGCCACATCCCAGTTTGATCGAAACCATGGGGTCGTCACCCCAAAGGTCAGGAGAAACCACATGATCCAGATGCAGACCAATCTGGATGTCGCTGACAACTCCGGCGCTCGCCGGGTGCAGTGCATCAAGGTTCTGGGTGGGTCCAAGCGTAAATACGCCTCCGTCGGCGACATCATTGTCGTCTCGGTGAAGGAAGCCATCCCGCGCGGTCGCGTGAAGAAAGGCGACGTGCGCAAAGCCGTCGTCGTGCGCACCGCCAAGGAAGTCCGCCGCGAAGACGGCACCGCGATCCGCTTTGATCGCAACGCCGCCGTGATCCTCACCAACAACAACGAGCCGCTCGGCACCCGTATCTTCGGGCCGGTGGTGCGTGAGTTGCGCGCGAAGAACTTCATGAAGATCATCTCGCTCGCGCCGGAGGTGCTGTGATGGCCGCGAAACTCAAGAAGGGCGACAAGGTCATCGTGCTCGCCGGCAAGGACAAGGGCAAACAGGGTGAGATCACCCAAGTGATGCCGAAGGATGGCAAGGCCGTTGTCGACGGCATCAACATGTTCATCCGTCACACCAAGCAGACCCAGACCAGCCAGGGCGGTCGGCTGCCGAAAGCGATGCCGATCGAGCTGTCGAACCTGGCGCTTCTCGACAAGAACGGCAAGGCCACCCGCGTCGGCTTCCGCGAGGAAGACGGCAAGAAAGTTCGTTTCGCCAAGACCACGGGGGATGTGATCTGATGCTTGATACCGCGACTTATACCCCGCGTCTGAAGTCGGTCTACCGCGATACGATCCGCGCCGCGCTCAAGGAAGAGTTTGGCTACAAGAACGACATGATGATCCCGCGCCTCGACAAGATCGTGCTCAACATCGGTTGCGGCACCGAGGCGGTGAAGGATAGCAAGAAGGCCAAGTCGGCCCAGGAAGACCTCAGCAAGATCGCCGGCCAGCAGGCCTTGATTACCAAGGCCAAGAAGTCGATCGCCTCGTTCCGGGTGCGCGAAGACATGCCGCTTGGCGCCAAGGTCACACTCCGGGGCGACCGGATGTATGAATTCCTCGACCGCCTGATCACCGTGGCAATGCCGCGTGTGCGCGACTTCCGTGGCGTGCCCGGCAAGAGCTTCGATGGCCGTGGCAACTACGCCATGGGCCTCAAGGAACACATCGTCTTCCCCGAGATCGAATTCGACAAGGTCGATGAGGTCTGGGGTATGGACATCGTGATCGCCACGACCGCGCAGACCGACGCGGAAGCCAAGGCGCTGTTGAAGCATTTCAACATGCCGTTCAACAGCTGAGCCTCGGAGGACAAGAGTAATGGCCAAGAAATCTATGATCGCCCGCGAGGCAAAGCGGCAGAAGCTGGTAAACCAGTATGCCACCCGCCGTGCGGCGCTGAAAGTCATCGTCAACGACCAGGCGCGCCCGATGGAAGAGCGCTTTCGGGCGTCTCTGAAACTGGCGAAACTGCCGCGTAACAGCTCGGCAACGCGGCTGCACAACCGCTGCCAACTCACCGGGCGTCCGCACGCCTACTACCGCAAACTGAAGGTCAGCCGGATCGCGCTGCGTGAGCTCGGCTCGCACGGCCAGATCCCCGGCCTCGTGAAATCGAGCTGGTAAGGAGAGAGTGAGATGAACGATCCTATCGGCGATATGCTCACCCGCATCCGCAACTCCCAGATGCGCGGCAAGGCGCACGTCTCGACCCCGGCATCAAAGCTGCGCGCCTGGGTGCTCGATGTGCTCCTCGCAGAGGGCTACATCCGCGGCTACGAGGCCGGCACCGACACCAACGGTCACCCGACCCTCGAAATCGCCCTCAAGTACTACGAAGGCTCCCCGGTTATCCGCGAGATCAAGCGGGTATCGAAACCGGGCCGTCGTGTCTACATGGGCGCCAAGGAGATTCCGCATGTCCGTCAGGGCCTCGGTGTCTCGATCGTCTCCACGCCGCAGGGCGTGATGTCGGATGCAAGCGCACGCGCGGCCAATGTTGGCGGCGAAGTGCTCTGCACCGTGTTCTAAGGAGGTCTGGCAATGTCTCGTATTGGCAAGAAACCGGTCGAGCTGCCCGGTGGCGTAACCGCTGCCGTGTCCGGCCAGACCATCGAGGTGAAGGGGCCGAAGGGCATCCGCAGCTTCACCGCGACCGACGACGTGTCGATCAAGGTGGAAGAGGGCGCCGTGCAGGTACACCCGCGCGGCACCTCGAAGCGCGCGCGCCAGCAGTGGGGCATGAGCCGCACGATGGTGCAAAACCTCGTCACCGGGGTCACCGATGGCTTCAAGCGTGAGCTTGAGATCACCGGCGTCGGCTACCGCGCCCAGATGCAGGGCAACGTGCTCAAGCTGAACCTCGGCTACTCCCACGATGTAAACTTCGAACCGCCTGCGGGCGTGACCGTCTCGGCACCGAAACAGACCGAGATCGTCGTCGAAGGCATTGATCAGCAGCTCGTCGGCCAGGTCGCGGCCAATATCCGCGAATGGCGTGGACCCGAGCCCTACAAGGGCAAGGGTATCCGCTACAAAGGCGAGTTCATCTTCCGCAAGGAAGGCAAGAAGAAGTAAGGACCGGACACATGGCAAACAGCAAACGGACCCTGTTCCTCAAGCGCCGCCAGCGCGTTCGGAACAAACTTCGCAAGGGCAATGTTGGCAAGGTGCGCCTCTCGGTGCATCGCTCGAACAAGAACATCAGCGCCCAGTTGATCGACGACGTGAACGGCGTGACCATCGCTTCGGCCTCCTCGTTGGAGAAGGATCTCGGCGTGGTCGGCAAGAACAACGTGGTAGCCGCCGCCAAGGTGGGCGCCACGCTGGCCGAGCGCGCGAAGAAAGCCGAGGTAGAAACCTGCTATTTCGATCGTGGCGGCTTTCTGTTCCACGGGCGTGTGAAGGCGCTCGCCGACGCCGCCCGCGAAGGTGGGCTTAAGTTCTGAACTCTGCGGGAGGCGGCCACGCCTCCCCGATAACCCGGGAGCGATGCTCACCTGGGTTGGAAACACCGGTGCCAAGCGCACCACCTTTGAAAGGACTGCTCAATGGCAGAACGTGACAACCGCCGGGGCCAGCGCCGCGATAACCGCCGCGACGAAACCCCGGAATTCGCCGATCGCCTGGTGGCGATCAACCGCGTGTCGAAAACCGTGAAGGGTGGTAAGCGCTTCGGCTTCGCCGCGCTCGTTGTGGTCGGCGACCAGAAGGGCCGCGTCGGCTTCGGCAAGGGCAAGGCCAAGGAAGTTCCCGAGGCGATCCGCAAGGCGACCGAAAGCGCCAAGCGCGCGATGGTGCGCATTCCGCTCAAGGAGGGCCGCACCCTGCACCACGATGTCGAGGGCCGTCATGGCGCCGGCCGCGTGGTGATGCGCACCGCGCCGGAAGGCACCGGGATCATCTCTGGTGGCCCGATGCGCGCCGTATTCGAGATGCTCGGCATCAAGGACGTGGTGTCGAAGTCGATCGGCTCGCAGAACCCCTACAACATGATCCGAGCTACGCTCGACGGGTTGTCGAAGGTTGCGTCGCCCCGCTCCGTGGCCCAGCGCCGTGGCAAGAAGGTGGCCGAAATTCTGGGCGCGAAAGACGCCCCGACCGAAACCGTTGAAACCGCCGAAGCGGCTGACGCGTAAGGAGACGGAAACATGGCCAAGACCATCGTTGTAAAACAGATCGGTAGCCCGATCCGCCGCCCCGCCATCCAGCGCGCCACGCTGAAGGGCCTCGGGCTGAACAAGATGCACCGCGTGCGCGAGCTCGAAGACACCCCCGCAGTGCGCGGCATGGTGGCGAAGATCCCGCACCTCGTCGAGATCATCGAAGAGCGCGGGTAAGCGGGTAGGCGGGGTTCACCCCACGCCGCGTGCGAGAGAATTGGAGCGCCCTGGTCAGGAATGGCCGGGGCGTTTCCTTAATTTCCAAGGAAAAAATATCTTCGAAGTTCTGTATCCAATCCTTCACAGGCCCATT
>MNZL01000018.1 GCA_001873585.1 Rhodobacterales bacterium CG2_30_65_12
GCGGCGGTGGGCGGGGCGGCCCGGGTGGCGATCATCGAGGCCGGGCCGGAGATTGCCGGCAAGACCCCCGAAACCACGCTGCGCCTGCGCGCGGCGATGGCGCGCCTTGGTGTGGCGGTGCACACTGGCGCGCAGGTGGTGCGTATCCACGAAAACGGCGTGGACCTTGCCGACGGCGAAACAATCCGCGCCCGCTTCATCCTCGGCACTGCGGGGGCCCACGCCCAAGGCTGGCTCGCACAGAGCCCGCTGCCGCTCACCGATGCCGGGTTCATCCGGGTCGACAGCCATTTGCGCGTTGAGGGGCATTGGGATCTGTTCGCGGCGGGCGATTGTGCCCACCTCTCCCATGCACCCCGGCCCAAGGCGGGGGTGTATGCCGTGCGCGAGGCGCCGGTGCTGCTGCACAACCTTGCCGCCGTGCTCACCGGCACGGGGCACACAAAGCCCTACCGGCCGCAGAAGGACTACCTCAAGCTCATCACGCTGGGCGAAAAATCGGCGCTGGCCGAAAAATGGGGGCGCACGGTGTCGGGTCCGGCGCTGTGGCGCTGGAAAAACCGGATCGACACCAAGTTCATGGCAAAGTTCCAGGCCCTGCCGCAGATGGCGCCCGATCCGCTGCCCGCGCAGGTGACCGAAGGCGTCGCGGCCGAGCTGGCCGGCGCGCACAAACCGCTCTGCGCCGGCTGCGGCTCGAAGGTGGGGCCGGGCACGCTCTCGCAGGCGCTTGCGGCACTGCCCAGACCGGGCCGCGCGGACGTGCTCACCGGGCCGGGCGACGACGCCGCCGTGCTGGAGATCGGCGGGCGCAAACAGGTGCTCACCACCGATCACTTGCGCGCCTTTACAGAGGATCCCGCCCTGCTTGCCCGGATCGCCGCCGTGCACGCATTGGGCGACGTTTGGGCGATGGGGGCAAAGCCGCAAGCCGCGCTCGCCAGCGTGATCCTGCCGCGCATGGCCGAAGCCCTGCAGGCGCGCAGCATGGGCGACGTGATGCGGGCGGCGGCCGATGTGTTCACCGCCGCCGGGGCCGAGATCGTCGGCGGGCACTCGACCATGGGGGCGGAGATGACGCTGGGCTTCACCGTCACCGGTCTGCTCGAGGGCGCACCGATCACCACTGCGGGCGCGCGGAGCGGCGACGTGGCGATCCTGACCCGCCCGATCGGCGCGGGCACGCTGCTGGCCGCCGAGATGCTGGGCCAGGCCGACGGCCGCGATGTGGCGGCAATGTTCGCCACGATGCAAACGCCGCAGGGCGAGGCGGCGGCGATCCTCGCCCCCCAGGCCCACGCGATGACCGACGTGACCGGCTTCGGCCTGGCCGGGCACATGCTGGCGATCTGCACCGCCTCCGGCGTGGCCGGCGAGATCACGCTGGACGCCATCCCGCTCTACGACGGCGCGCTGGCATTGGCCGAGGCCGGGCACCGCTCATCGCTCTGGGAAGCCAACCGCGCCACCGCCCCGGTCGATGACGCAACCGGCGCGCGCGGCGCGCTGCTGCACGATCCGCAAACGGCGGGCGGGCTGCTCGCCGCGGTGGCCGAAGGCGAGGCGGAGGCGCTGCTCGCGGCTTTGCGCGAAGCCGGGCACGCGGCGGCGGTGGTCGGTCGGTTCGTCGCAGGCGCGCCCGGGCTGCGGGCCGTGTAGCGCCGCTACGCCTCCTCGCTCTGGGCTTCCAGCGCCAGTGGTGCGGCGGCGGTGACAAGATCGGCGGTGCCCAAGCTTTTCTGAGGCCGCGCCAATGCATAGCGCGTGACCCAGTGCAGCCGCGTCTCGGCCCGGGTGATGGCCACGTAAGCCAGCCGCTTCCACAGTGGAATGCCCGCCTCCACCCGCCCGGCGCGGGCTGCAGCGCAAACGTCGGGAGCAAACAGCTGCACCTCGGGCCACTGGCTGCCCTGCGCCTTGTGGATCGTCACCGCCGCCCCGTGCAGAAAGGCCGCCCCCATGGTGGCGGCAAAGGGGATGAACGGCTCTTCCTCACCCGGCTTTTCGATCTTGACGATCGAGGCCACCGAGATCCGCGGATCTTCCGCGCCGACAACGTGCAGCCGCGAAAATCCGGGCTTGCCCCCAGGGCCGAGGTAGACCACCTGCGCGCCCTTGATCAGCCCCTTGGCTTCAAGCTCGATCCGCCGCTTGCGATGCTTCAAGGGCAGCTCGATCCCGTCGCAAATGAGTGGCTCACCGGGCAACAATTCATACTCCGGCGCGCCCTGAGCCGCCCGGAAGGCCGAAATCAGCCGGATTCGGGTGACATTGCGCCAGACCAGCACCGGCGAGCGCGCCATCAGATCGGCGTTTACCCGGGGCGCCACCACCACCCTGTCGTCATCGCGCGCGGCAGTTTCGATCATCCGCTCAAACGCCTCGAAGGTGAGGCTGGCATCGCCCAGCGCATGAGCGAGATCAAGGATCGGGCTGTCGGTTTCCTGCCGGTGGATGCGGTGGAGCACGCAGGTGCGCGGCGCCGGCAATCGGTCGAACACCATCTCGCCAGACTGGCCCACGGGGGCAAGCTGCGCCGGGTCGCCAAACAGCACCAGCGTGGGGAAAATCTCCTTCAGGTCATCAAGCTGCTTTTGGTCGAGCATCGAGCTTTCGTCGACAAAGCCGATGTCGAGCGGATCGTCACGCCGCTTCCAGCCGGCGATGAAATCCGAGCCGCGCAGCCCCGCCGCTGCCAGTGCGCCGGGGATCGACTTGTGGGTCTGGTAGAAGGTGTGCGCCCGCGCCAGCGCCAACTCGGTCAGCCCCACGATTTGCGGCTTTTCCCCCTGCCCCGCGAGCCAGTCCGCCAGCGCCTCGAACTCGGGCGCATAGACGGGGGTGTAAAGGATGCGGTGTATTGTCGTCGCCGGCACGCCGCGCGCGCGCAACACACTGGCGGCCTTGTTGGTGGGGGCGAGAATGGCCAGCGTGCGGCGCTCCTTGCGGCGCTTGCCCTCCCAATCGCCCGAAACGGTCTCCACACCCGCCTCGGTCAAGGCCCCCGCGAGCGCGGCAAGCAGCATGGTCTTGCCCGAGCCGGCCTTGCCGACCACGGCCATCACCTGCTCGCCGCCCTTGCCCGCCGGCAGGGTAGAGCCCTCGTCGATATCCACACCCGCGCCGCGCAGCATCTCGGCCAGGCGGTCGTGGGCCTCGGCCTGATCTTGGGAAAAGGTAAGCGCTGGCAGGGTCATGGCCGCGACCATATCCCGTGGTGGGAACGGGGAAAACCCGCCCCTCTTCTTTGGCCCAAAAATACCTCGGGGGTGTGACGCAGAAGAGCTACGACGCCATCCCCGGCACCTTCCTTTTCGATGCCGACCGCACGCGCGCGGGCTACTGGCTCAACCAGTTCTGCATCTCGCTGCGCCTTGTCGACAACCGCGCGGCGATGAAGGCCGATGCCGCGGCCCAAATGGCGAAGTTCGTCATGAGCGAGGCGCAAAAGCAGGCGGCGCGCGATCACGACTGGAACCGTTTGCTGGAGCCTTGCGGCACCATCTACGACACCTCGAAACGCGCGGCCTTCGACGGTATCGTGTTTCAGGATCTCGCCACGATGATGCGCCACATGAGCCGCGAGGATTGGGCAGGTTTTTCCGCTACATCTGCGACAATGGCACCTGCATCGCCCGCTGGTGTTTCCAACCTGACAGATGGTTGCCGCGCATCGCCGGGCCGCGGTGCGGCGATCCGAGCGCTGTGCAGTAGCGCTTTTTTTCAGCCATGCCCGCACGCCATCGCAGCGGCGCGCCGAGCCCGGCCAGATCGCCGTGCCGTGGGGGCGGCCCGGCGATGCGCGGCGGCCTGCGGCCGCTGTTTCGCGCCGGGCGCTCGGGGCAATCGTTCCCTTTCGGGCAGCTTTTGTCGGGTGGGGAACACGAGGATGATCTGTTTGACGGCCGCGACACCCAGATCGACCTCACCGGCGGCGCGGTCTCGACCAACGGGATCGAACGCATTGACCGCAAGTTTGTCGCCGCAATCCGCGCGGGGCGCGAGCCCAACGGCGCGGTGGCGCAGGTTCTGCCGGCGATGGAAACGCTCGACCGGATCGAGAGGGGCTTTCAGATCTGATCCATCGGCGACCCGCACGCGACGGCGCCGCGCCTGGGCGTGGCCCTCCTGACGAATGAGGATGGCGCGGAAATCGTTCACATTGGTGCCGGTGGGGCCGGGCGTGAACAGATCGCCAAGCGCGGCAAAGGCAGTGAAGGCGTCATTGTCGGCGAGTAGCGCCGCAGGGTCGTGGCCAAAGGCGCGCAGCCGCGTAGCGCTCATGCCATCGGCAAAGGCACCCGCGTTGTTTTCGCTGCCGTCAATCCCGTCGGTATCAGCGGCCAGCGCGGCGATGTCCAACCCCTCGATCCCGAGAGCAAGGGCGAGGAGAAACTCGCTGTTGCGCCCGCCCTTGCCCTGCCCCTTGAGCGTTACCGTGGTTTCACCGCCGGAAAGCAGCACCACCGGCGGCGCGAAAGGGCGGGTGCGCGTGGCTACCTCGCGCGCGATCGCGGCATGCACCTTGGCCACCTCCCGCGCCTCGCCCTCGATCGCATCCGACAGGATCGCTGCCGCCACGCCCTCGGCCTTGGCCACCCGCGCCGCGGCGTCCAGCGAGCAGGCGGCCGAGGCTATCACGGACACGGTGTTGGCGGCGAAGGCCGGATCTTGCGGGTCTGGCGCCGGGGTGCGGGCGATGTGGGCGCGGACTGGCGCGGGCAGGTCGATACCATAATCGCGGATCGCTGCGAGCGCTGCCTGCCGGCCCGTCGCATCCGCCACGGTGGGCCCGGAGGCCACTTGCGCCGGGTCGTCGCCCGGCACGTCAGACACGATCAGCGTGGCCACCCGTGCCGGATGTGCCGCTTGGGCAAGCCGCCCGCCCTTCACGCCGGAAAAGTGCTTGCGGATCGCGTTCATCGCCGAAATCGGCGCGCCGGAGGCAAGGAGTGTGGCGTTCAGCGCCTGTTCATCGGCCAGCGTGAAGCCATCGGGCGGGCATGGCAGCAGCGCCGAGCCGCCACCGGTGACGAGCGCCACGACAAGATCGTCTTCAGTCAGCCCCGAGACGGCGGCGAAGAGCGCCCGCGTTGCCGCGAGCCCAGCCGCATCGGGCACCGGATGCGCCGCTTCGAGCACCTTCACAGCCCGTGTGGCGCAGCCGTAGCCGTAGCGGGTGACCACGACGCCCTCGACCGGATGCCCCCAGGCGTTTTCGAACGCGGCGGCAAGCTGCGCCGCGCCCTTGCCCGCGCCGATCACCACGGTGCGGCCCTTGGGGCGCGCGGGAAGATGGCCCACAAGCGCGGTCGCCGGATCGGCGGCAGCGATGGCCGCAGCGAACAGGCGGGAGAGAAAAGCGCGGTCGGAGTCTTGCATGGCGTTACCGGTTTCCCCGCTTCGGGCGCGCCGAGTGTGGCGATCGCTGGCGTTACCCGCCCTGCGGCGTGGCGTATTCAACCATTTGCATAACCGGTTTTCCGCTTCTTTCGGAGCGCGTCAAGGGCATTTCAGGTTGTCCCAAGAGGCAAAACCTCGCCCGGTGGCAGCGCTGGCGCCGCGCTCAGGCGGCGCGGGGGCGGATCGTGTCGTGGATTGCGGCGCCGAGGGCGTGGCGGGTGCGTTCGAGGTCGTGCTCCACCTGCAGCTGCAGCCAGAAATCGGCCGCCGTCGAAAAATAGCGCGAAAGCCGCAGCGAAAGCTCGGCGTCGATGGCGCGCTCGCCCGACAAGACCCTCTCAACCGTCGACACCGCCACCCCGATCGCGCCCGCAAGCGCCGCCGGCGCGAGCCCTGCTGGGGCGAGAAATTCCTCGCGCAGCACTGTGCCCGGAGTCGGGCAGAGAAACAGCGGCGATACCTTTTCTTCGCCCTCCGGCTCTGCGGCTTCCTCGACCGGCAACCCGGCCGCCTTCCACGCGGTGAGCCCGCCTTCCATGTGCAGCACCTGCGCATGGCCTGCCTTGAGCAGCATCCGGCCGGCCGCCGCCGAGCGCTTGCCGATGGCGCAGTGCAGCACCAGAGGCCGGTCACCCAGCATCGGGAAAACCTCCGCATCAAGTTCCGAAAGCGGCATCAAAAGCGCGCCGGCGATATGTTCGAGGTCGTATTCCTTCGTCTCGCGCACATCGACGAGCACGATCTCGCCCCGCTCAAGACGGCTCGCCACCTCATCGGGGGCGAGGGCGATGGGGTCAAGGGTGGGCTCGGCCATGTCAGCCTCCTGTCTGTGTTACAAAAGGGATAACCCAGCCGCCGGGAAAATGTCTGCCCGAAGGCCATGACCGGCCCGAGATCGCGGACCGCAACCTGTGTGCAAATCAGAATATTGTTCCGAAACGGCGCCAAGGCGCGGCGACTCGGCGATCTTTCACATGAAAACGGCGCCCCTGATGGAACGCCGTTCTACTAACCTGTGATCGCGGCTTGGCTCAGACGGCTGCGCCGATGAACTTGACCGCGTCGCCAAAGGTCTGGATGCCTTCCGCAGCGTCGTCCGGGATCTCGATGCCGAATTCTTCCTCGAAGGCCATCACCAGCTCGACGGTGTCGAGGCTGTCGGCGCCAAGGTCGTCGATGAACGAGGCCGATTCCGTAACCTTGTCTTCTTCCACGCCGAGGTGCTCGACAACAATTTTCTTCACGCGATCTGCGACGTCGCTCATGTTAATTCCTCATGGTTTCCGGGCACACAGCCCAATTTTCGGCCCCTTCGGGACCACTCAGACACCCCCGGCGCTTCGGGAGAGGGCCGCACAGGCCCAAGAATCTGCGCTCCCTTTAGCACAATGTGCCCCAAGGGCAAACGATTTGTCCAGACGGTCGGCGACCAGCGCGGGCGGCCGCCGCCCGCCGTCACAGCATCGCCATGCCACCGTTCACATGCAGCGTTGTGCCGGTCACATAAGCCGCCTCCGTCGAGGCGAGGTAGAGCACCGCAGCAGCGATCTCTTCGGGTGTGCCCATCCGCGCGGCCGGGATCTGGGCGTTGATCCTGGCTTTCTGGTCGTCGCTGAGCTTGTCGGTCATTGCCGTCGCGATGAACCCGGGGGCAACGCAGTTGGCCGTGATGCCACGGCTGGCGACCTCGTAGGCGATCGACCTGGTCATCGCCACCATCCCGGCCTTCGACGCGGCGTAGTTCGCCTGGCCTGGGTTTCCGGTGGCGCCGACGATCGACGAGATGTTGACGATCCGCCCCCAGCGCGCCTTCATCATTCCCCGGATCGCCCCCCGGCAGAGCCGCATGGTGGCGGTCAGGTTGACGTCGAGCACCGATTGCCAGTCGTCGTCCGACATCCGCATGAACACCTGGTCGCGGGTGATGCCGGCATTGTTGACGAGAATATCCAAGGCCCCCATCGCCGCCACCGCCTGCTTTGGCAACGCCTCGACAGCCTCGGCGTCAGCAAGGTTGCAGGGCAGCACATGGGCCCGTGCGCCAAGCTCGGCGGCCAGCGCTTCGAGCGGCTCCACCCGTGTGCCGGAAAGGCCCACCGTGGCTCCTGCCCGGTGCAGCGCCTTCGCGATCGCGCCACCGATGCCACCCGAAGCGCCGGTGACGAGGGCGGTTTTGGCTGTCAGATCAAACATGTCGTATCCTTTCCTTGCGGCGTCAGACGGTCAGACTTTGCACCGCCGCCCTCACCTCTTCGGGCGTGCCGATGTTGCGCACCGCGATGTCCTTGTCGATCCGGCGCACCATGCCCGAAAGCGCCTTGCCGGCGCCGATCTCCCAGATCTCGGTCACGCCGTGCCCCGCCATCCACAATACGCTTTCGCGCCAGCGCACCGAGCCTGTCACCTGCTCGACGAGGAGCGAACGGATGGTGGTGGGGTCGGAGATCGCGCTCGCGCGCACGTTGGCCACCAGCGGCACCGTCGGGCGCTCGATGTTCACGTGGCTGAGCGCCTCGGCCATCACCTGCGCGGCAGGCTCCATCAATGCACAGTGGAACGGGGCCGAAACCGGCAGCATCACCGCCCGCCTCGCGCCCCGACCCTTGGCGATCTCGACGGCGCGTTCCACCGCCGCCGTGTGGCCCGAGACCACCACCTGCCCCGGATCGTTATCGTTCGCGGCCTGGCACACTTCGCCTTGCGCCGCCTCTTCGGCCACCTCGTGCGCGGTGGCAAAGTCGAGCCCGAGCAGCGCCGCCATCGCCCCGACACCGGGGGCAACCGCCGCCTGCATCGCCTCGCCCCTTGTGCGCAGGAGCCGGGCGGTATCGGCCACGGTGAGCGCGCCAGCGGCCGCCAGCGCCGAGTATTCGCCAAGCGAGTGGCCGGCGACGAATGCCGCCGCCTCGATGCCCACGCCTTCAGCCTCAAGCGCACGCAGCGCGGCGAGCGAGGTGGCCATCAGCGCCGGTTGGGCGTTACGGGTGAGCGTGAGCCGGTCCTGCTCGCCGTCCCAGATCAACGCGCTGAGCGCCTCGCCGAGTGCCTCATCAACCTCGTCGAACACAGCGCGCGCCTGCGGGTAGGCCTCGGCGAGCGCCTTGCCCATGCCGATCACCTGCGCGCCCTGGCCGGGAAATACGAATGCTTTCGTCATGCCCTCT
>MNZL01000132.1 GCA_001873585.1 Rhodobacterales bacterium CG2_30_65_12
ACGATGGCTTTGACGCAACGCCCGTGCTCGCCACCCGCAGCCCGAAATTCAGCAAAAAGCTCCCGCGCCCAATCAGCGCCGAGGCCGCGCGCGAGGTGATCGCCACCGCTGGAACCCAGGCCGCCGACGGCTGGATCGGCGCGCGTGACGCCGCCGTGGTGACGCTGCTCTACGGCTGCGGTCTGCGGATATCGGAAGCGCTCGGGCTCAAGGGCAAGCACGCGCCGCTGGCGGACGTGTTGCGCATCATCGGCAAGGGCGGCAAGGAGCGGCTGGTGCCGGTATTGCCCGCCGCGGGGGCTGCCGTCGACGCCTATCTCGCACTCTGCCCCTACCCGCGCGAAGCAAACGCCGCGCTGTTTCGCGGCGCGCGCGGCGGGGCGTTGAACCCGCGACTGGTGCAAAAGGCGATGGAGCGCGCGCGCCTCCAGCTCGGCCTGCCTGCCACCGCCACGCCGCACGCCCTGCGCCACAGCTTTGCCACCCACCTGCTCAACGCTGGCGGCGATTTGAGGGCGATTCAGGAGCTGCTCGGCCACGCCTCGCTGTCTACCACGCAAGCCTACACGGCGGTGGATACCACCCGGCTGATGGAAATCTACGAGGCGGCGCATCCCCGCGCCGGGTTGTGACAGGTTCACTCAAATTGTCCGGATCGCTTAACCGCATCTTCACGCCTCCGGCGCAATCATGGCGGCAGAGTTGACCTCGCTTGACCAGAAAGGACGAGCCATGACCGCCATTTCGCCTTTGTCGCTGCCAGACGGGCTGTCGCCCGTTCATGTGCTGGGCTCAATTGCCGGGAATATCGCCGAAAGTGCAAAAGGCCATAACGGCCTTGCCGGGGCGTTTTCCGATGCCTGGATGGGGCTTGACGCCAACAAGGATGGCACCCTGAACGGCAAGGATGTGCTCAGCCATGCTGTTGGCCTGCGCGACGCGGTGCTGCAAGGGATTGCCGACGGCTTCGGGTATGATACCGGGCCAGCCGCGCGTGCGGCGCGGGAAAGCGCTGCCGAAGCAGCGGAAACGGTACGCGACGGCGCCAGGCGCACGGTGGGCCAGTTCAAAGCCGCCGCCACGCCGCCCGCACAGATGCTGTTGGCCTCAGCACCCCCCGCCCTGCCCTCGGACCCGGCCGCCCGCGCGGTGGAAAACCTGCCCGGTATCGCCCAGATCCGCGCCACCTACGCCGCTTTGCGCGCCGCATCTTGAAGGCGGGGACCGCGCCGTGATCACGCGCGATGGGGATGCCCCGGGGTTCACCGGCACAGGCGGGGCGCAGGTGTGCCGCTCGACCAGATGCCCCGGCCCCAAAAGCACCGACCGGGACATCATGAGCCTCGACAGCGCCGGCCTGCTTGCCGTGTTCGCCACGCGGCCGGCGTGGACCACCACCCACGCGCCCTCAGTTTCACCGTCTGGGCGCGATCTGCCTATGCACGATCTGCCAGCCGGGCGCGGCGCGGGCCATCATCCGTCGCCGTGCCGCACATCAGGCGCTGGATCATGGCGTTGACCACGCACACACGGCACCACGCGGCTGCGCCAAGAGCACCCCGCGCCACGGGATCGCAAGACCCCGTTGATCCGCCGCGCCATTTCGTCCATGAAAGCGGTCATGTCGATCAGAACCAAAGCCTATTTCGTCCACCTGTTCACCGCCATCGGCGCGGTGCTGGCGATGCTTGCCATGCTCGCCGCCGTCGAGGAAGAGTGGGAGCTGATGTTTCTCTGGCTCGTTGCTGCCTTTGCGGTCGACGGGCTCGATGGGCCGCTGGCGCGCCGCTACGACGTGAAAACCAACGCGCCGCAGATCGACGGTGTGCTGCTCGATCTGATCATCGACTATCTCACTTACGTCTTCATTCCCGCCTACGCGCTGTTCAAATCAGGCCTCCTGCCGGGCTGGACGGGATGGCTGGCGATCATCGTCATCACCTATGCCTCGGCTGTGTACTTCGCCGATACCCGCATGAAAACAAAAGATAATTCTTTCGCCGGCTTCCCCGGCTGCTGGAACATGGTGGTGATCGTCCTGTTCACCGTGCAGCCCAATTTCTGGGTCACGCTCATCCTCGTGGTGGCGCTCGCGCTGGCAATGTTCACGCCGCTCAAGTTTATCCACCCGGTGCGCACTGCGCGCTGGAAGGTGCTTTCGCTGCCCGTCGCCGTGGCCTGGACCGGCTTTGCCGGCTGGGCCGCCTGGACCGACTTTTACTATGTGAACTGGATCCACATAGGGCTGATTTCCACCTCGCTCTACCTGCTCTTTGCCGGTATCGCGCAGCAGATCATCCCCGCCCGCACCGCCGCCTGAGCCGCGCCTTCAGTTGGCGTGGAACGTGGTGAAGGGGATCTTTACCGCGCCATGAAGCGTTAGCGGCTGCGCACCACCGCGCGAATACCACTTGCCCACCCCGGCGCTGAGGCTGAAGCGATCGCTGAGTTTGTAATCGAGCTCGGCCTTGCCGCCCCAGATCACCCCGCCCGAGGTGGCGATGCCACCGCCTGCCGCCGCGCCGCCAAATACTTCGCCCGACACCGCGAAGCGCTCGCTAACGGGAAAGGTCATGCCAAGACCGACGGCACCCATGGCAAAGCCGCCCGCCATACCGTCGACCACAGTGTAGCCCGCGCCGTTCACATAGAAATGGTCGCCGAAGAACAGATCGACGCCGCTTTCCACCAGCAAAGGATCGTTGCCGGTAAACGGGTGGCCCGGCGCGCGAAAACCGGGGTGCGAGAACTGGTAGCTCAGGCCGGTCGAGGCTTGCCAGTGCCGCGCTGGCGCACCATCGCCGCCAAAGCTCTCGCCGGAGGGATCGTCAAACCGCAGCGCACCGCGGACGAAGGCGGCGGCAACGTTGAAATCGCCGGTGGGCGCGGTGAGCCCCATCACGCCCGCCTCGGCATGAAATCCGCCCAACAGCCGCGCCTCAAGCCCGGCGCTGGCGGCAAGCATCAGTCCGCCGCCGGTATCCACATCGCCACCACCGGCAAAACCCACGCCGACATCGGCAAAGCCGCGCAGCCGGCCACCGAAGAACGGCGCGGTGTAGTAGCGCGGCCAGGCGAGCCATTCGGCATAGCCCGCGCCATCGCCATGGGCTGCGCCGACGGCGGACACAAACACCTCAAGCCGGTCATTGGCGATATCGCGGAAGGTGAACTCGCCGCCGACAAGATACATCGGCTTCATCACGCCTGCGCCGTTTCGCCGCGATGCGTTCACCGGATAGTAATAACGCCCGAGCCCCTTGGCCGCCGAAATGATCACGCCCGAGGCCGGACGATTGCCGGTATTGCCAAGATCAAGCTCAAGCTCGGTGGCGCGCGAGACGGCGAAGGTGAGCGAGGGCGTGTTGATCGCCGAGCCGGTCACCCTGGTCCAGCCGACGCCGACATGGGCCATGAACCCCGAGGCGAAGGCCTGGTTGAGCGTCACCTGCGGCTTGGTCATCAGCCCGTCGCCCAGAACCACCACCGCGCCGCCGCCGCCGCCGATGAAGCCGCCCACGTCGATCGAGGTGGCATCGGTGATCTGGAACCGCTTGAAGCCCTCGAAGCCGCCGATAAACAGCCCACCGGCATCGCCCCACGCCGCCGAGTAGACAGACTGGCCCAGATGGAAGCCGCCGCCGATATCCACGGTCGTGGTCACGTAATGAAAGGCGGAAACCGGGCTCTGGTTGCGCAGCATCACGTCAACACCGGTGCGGATGTCGATCTCTTCCGCCACCGCCGCGCCCGCCGCCGCGAGCCCCAGCGCCGCGAGCCCCGCGCGCAGCGCGCCCTTGATCGTTTCTGCCCGCATTTCCGCCCCCCCGGGTTGGCCTGTTTCACCCTGTGTCGGCAATCGCGGGACGGTTTTCAACCGCGATTGCCCGTGCCGGGGCAATTGCCGCTCGGGTGTGGCCCCGGATCAGCACTCGCCCCCCCGGCGCAATGGCAGGGGGGGCGCGTGCTCAGTCCAGCGCGTCGTCGCAGCGCGCGCAGGTGCCTGTGTGCGGATGGCCGCCGACGTCGGGCAGGATCTTCCAGCAACGCTGGCATTTCTCGCCCTCGGCGCGCTCGAACACCACGCCGACGCCCTCGACATCGGACAGCCGGAACGCCTCGTTTGGCATCGGATCGGAGGTGACTTCCACAGCGGACGTGATGCAGATATCGGCGAAATCGACCGAGCGCAGCGCCTCGGCCACGCCCGGATCGCGCACATGCACCACCGGGGCGGCTTCGAGCGAGGCGCCGATTACCTTGTCGCGGCGCTGCACTTCAAGCGCCGCCGTCACCACCCGGCGCACCGCGCGGATATCGGCCCATTTCGCCGCCAGTTCGGCATCGCGCCAGGCCGCCGGTGTCTCGGGCATATCGACGAGATGCACGCTGCTCTCGTCGCCCGGGAAGCGCTCGAGCCAGACTTCTTCCATGGTAAACACCAGCACCGGTGCGAGCCAGGTGGTGAGCCGGTGAAACAGGATATCGAGCACGGTGCGGGCCGAACGCAGGGTGTTGGAGCCGGGCGCATCGCAATAGAGCGAGTCCTTGCGGATATCGAAGTAGAAGCTCGAAAGCTCCACCGTGGCGAAGTTGAATACCGCCTGAAACGCGCCCTGAAAATCGTAAGAATCGTAGCCAGCGCGCACCACCTCGTCGAGTTCGGCAAGCCGGTGCAGCACCCAGCGCTCCAGCTCCGGCATCTCGGCGGGTGCCACCGCCTGGCCCGCGTCGAACCCGGCAAGGTTGCCAAGGATGAAGCGCAGGGTATTGCGCAAGCGGCGGTAGCTGTCGGCCACGCCTTTGAGGATTTCCGCCCCGATCCGCAGATCGGCGGTGTAGTCCGATTGCGCCACCCAGAGCCGCAGAATGTCGGCCCCGTATTGCTTCGTCACATCCTCCGGCGCCACGGTATTGCCCAGGGACTTGGACATCTTCATGCCCTTCTCGTCGAGCGTAAAGCCGTGGGTGAGCACGCCGCGATACGGCGCGCGGCCCTTGGTGCCGCAAGCTTGCAGCAACGAGGAATGAAACCAGCCGCGGTGCTGGTCGGTGCCTTCAAGGTAGAGATCGGCGATGCCGTCGGGCGCGCCGTCGGCCCGGTCGCGCAGCACGAAGGCGTGGGTGGAGCCGCTGTCGAACCACACATCGAGCACGTCAAACACCTGTTCGTAATCGTCGGGGTTGACGATCCCGCCCAGTACCTCTTGCTTGAAGCCGTCCACATACCACACGTCGGCCCCCTTTTGCTCGAAGGCGGCGGTGATGCGGGCGTTGACCTCAGCGTTGCGCAGCAGAAAATCGGCGTCGGTCGGGAGCGCGCCCACCTTGGTGAAACAGGTGAGCGGCACGCCCCAGGCGCGCTGGCGCGAGAGCACCCAGTCGGGCCGGGCCTCGATCATCGCCCGCAGCCGGTTGCGGCCCTTCTCGGGGGTGAAGGTCACCAGCTCGTCGATCGAGGTGAGCGCGCGGCTGCGGATCGTGGTGCCGTAGGTGTCCATCCCGTCGCCCAACTCGCGGTCGATGGCGGCAAACCATTGCGGCGTGTTGCGGTAGATCAGCGGGGCCTTGGAGCGCCAGCTATGGGGGTAGCTGTGGGTGAGCTTGCCCTTGGCAAAGAGCGCGCCCTGGGCCGCCAGCGCCTTGATATTGCTCACGTTCGCCGGGCCTTCCTTGCCGTCGGGCAGGATGATCGCCTGACCGCCAAACACCGGCAGATCGGCGCGGTAGGTGCCATCTGGCTCGACGTTGTAGGTCATCGGCAGGCCGAATTTCAGGCCCAACTGGTAATCGTCCTCGCCGTGGCTGGGCGCAGTGTGGACAAAGCCGGTGCCGGCCTCGTCGGTCACGTGGTCGCCGGGGAGCATGGGCACGTCATAGTCCCATTCGCCGTTGCCCTCGGGGATGCCGCGATAGGGGTGAGCGAGGGTGAAGGCGCCAAGCTCTTCGGCGGTCACGCCGCGCAGGCGGGTGTATTGCGAATTGTCCACCCGGGCGGCGTTGAACACGTCTTCGGCCAGCTTGTCGGCAACGATCACCTTTTCGCCCACCTTGGCGGCGGAGTTCTCTCCGGTGCCCGTCACCTCGTAGAGGCCATAGGCGATCTCAGGGCTATAACTCACCGCGCGGTTCTGCGGGATCGTCCAGGGGGTGGTGGTCCAGATGACAACGGCGGCGCCTTCAAGTTGCGCGTTCTTGAATTCCAGTTCGCCAACAATGCGGTCAACGTCCGACTTGCTGTAGCCCCCTTCAGGTTTGGCGCGCGCCGAACCACCAGGAAAGAATGAGACCACCGGGAACCGCACCCAGATCGTGTGGCTCTTGTGGTCGTGGTATTCCACCTCGGCCTCGGCCAGCGCGGTTTTCTCCACCGGCGACCACATCACTGGCTTCGAGCCCTGGTAGAGCGCGCCGTTCATGAGGAATTTCATGAAGTCCTCGGCGATCACCGCCTCGGCGTGGTAATCCATCGTCAGATACGGGGCGTCCCAGTTTCCATAAACGCCGAGCCGCTTGAACTCCTCGCGCTGGATGTCCACCCAGCCCTCGGCGAAGCGGCGGCATTCCTGGCGGAAATCAACCACCGGCACGGCATCCTTGTCGAGCCCCTTGGCGCGGTATTGTTCCTCGATCTTCCATTCGATCGGCAGGCCGTGGCAATCCCAGCCCGGCACGTAGCGCGCATCGTGCCCCATCATCTGCTGGCTGCGCACGATCATGTCTTTCAGGATCTTGTTGAGCGCGTGGCCGATGTGCAGGTGGCCGTTGGCGTAGGGCGGGCCATCGTGGAG
>MNZL01000019.1:0-6756 GCA_001873585.1 Rhodobacterales bacterium CG2_30_65_12
AGAGCCTCGGTATATGAGCCGGCGCGGACGTGCTGCACTTGGCAAAAGCCCGCCGTTTCACCGCACCGTGAAGGGCTGAAACAGGTCTTGATGTTGCACAACCGCCACCCTGCGCCCATGTTGTAAATCGGGCGCGCGTCAGGCGCGCTCGTTGCGATGCAAGGAGGCCGCAGTGAACGCACAGGCTCGTTCGATTCCCATTACCACCTTCAGCCCGACCCGCGCCCAGGCCTTTTTGGCCCTTCTGGTGTCTGTCGTGCTGCTTCTCACCACGGTGCCCGGCGCCATCGCGCGCGGTGCGCCCGATAGCTTTGCCGATCTCTCCCAGCAAGTGAGCCCGGCAGTGGTGAACATCACCACCTCGACACTGATAGCCGAAAGCACCAACCCGCACCCGATGGTGCCTGAGGGCTCGCCCTTCGAGAAATTCTTTCAGGATTTCCTCAACCAGAACCAGGGCGACCAACCACGCACCCGCCGCAGCCAGGCGCTCGGCTCAGGTTTCGTGATCTCGGAAGACGGCTACATCGTCACCAATAACCACGTGATTGACGGCGCGGATGAAATCCAGGTCGAGTTTTTCGATGGGATCGGCATCCTTCCGGCCACTGTGGTGGGGACAGACCCGAAAACCGATATCGCGCTGTTGAAAGTGGAAAGCGACAAGCCGCTGCCTTTCGTCAACTTCGGCGATAGCGACGTGATGCGCGTGGGCGATTGGGTGCTCGCGGTGGGCAACCCGCTGGGGCAAGGCTTTTCGGTTTCCGCCGGGATCATTTCTGCGCGCGGGCGTGAGCTTTCGGGCACCTACGACGACTTCATCCAGACCGACGCGGCGATCAACAGGGGCAACTCTGGCGGCCCGCTGTTCAACATGGACGGCCAGGTGATCGGCGTAAACACAGCGATCCTGTCGCCCAGCGGCGGCTCGATCGGCATCGGCTTCTCGATGGCCTCGAACGTTGTGTCGAAGGTGGTCGACCAGCTGCAAAGCTTTGGCGAAACCCGCCGTGGCTGGCTCGGCGTCCGCATTCAGGACGTAACCCCGGACGTGGCCGAGGCGATGCAGCTCGACACCACCGCCGGCGCCTTGGTAACGGACGTGCCCGATGGCCCGGCCAAGGACGGCGGCATGAAGGCGGGCGACCTCATCCTCAACTTTGACGGTCACGATGTGGCCAACACCCGCGAGCTGGTGCGCATCGTTGGCGATGCCCCGGTAGGCAAGGCTGTGCGCGTGGTGGTGCTGCGCGAGGGCAAGACCCAGACGCTGAAGGTCACACTCGGGCGGCGCGAAGACGCCGAGGCGGCCGATGCCGGCATAAGCGCGCCGCAAAGCCCGCCGGAGCCGGTTGAGCAAACCGTGCTCGGCATGACGCTTACGGAGCTGACCGACACGTTGCGCCAGGATCTCGGCCTCGACGCCGGGGCGCGCGGCCTCGCCATTGGCGTGATCGACGAGGGCAGCGAGGCCTGGGAGAAGGGCTTGCGCGCTGGCGACGTGATCGAGGAAGCGGGCCAGGCCCGGGTGACGACAATCGGCGATTTCGAGCGCAAGATTGCGGAGGCGCGCGAAGGCGGTCGGCAATCGATCCTGCTCCTGGTGCGCCGGAGTGGCGACCCGCGTTTCGTCGCGCTTTCCGTCTCGGAGTAAAGCGATCCCGTCACGGCTTTGTGGCCGGGTGCAAAAGGCCGCTCTTCGGGGCGGCCTTTTGGCTTTTCAGCACCGCTGGCAAACCCGTGGCCGCCGATGCCCTGTCATTCGCCCCGTGCGTGGCTGCTTTTTCAAGGTCTGGCGAAAACCCTCTCGCCTGCGCCATGGATTTCTTGTATGAGATAGTTTAATGTTAAACCAATTCACGAACCGGTGAGGAGGACGCTGATGGCAGCCACCAAAACGCCCAAGAAATCAAACACATCCAAAGAAGAGCTCTTGCACCTCTACCGCGAGATGCTGCTCATACGTCGATTCGAAGAAAAAGCCGGCCAGCTCTACGGCATGGGGCTGATCGGTGGTTTTTGCCACCTCTACATCGGCCAGGAGGCGGTCGTGGTTGGGCTCGAGGCCGCTGCCGAAGAAGGCGACAAACGTGTTACCTCCTACCGCGATCACGGCCACATGCTCGCCGCGGGCATGGATCCCAAAGGGGTGATGGCCGAGCTTGCCGGGCGCGAGGGCGGCTATTCCAAGGGCAAGGGCGGCTCGATGCATATGTTCTCGGTCGAGAAGCATTTTTACGGTGGCCACGGCATCGTTGGCGCGCAGGTGCCAATCGGCACCGGGCTGGCCTTCGCCGACAAGTATAATGAAAACGGCCGTGTCACCTTCACCTATTTCGGCGATGGCGCGGTAAACCAGGGCCAGGTTTACGAGGCGTTCAACATGGCTTCGCTGTGGGATCTGCCGGTGATCTACGTGATCGAGAACAATCAGTATGCGATGGGCACGTCGGTAAGCCGCTCGTCGTCCACGCCCGAGTTCTACACCCGTGGCGAGGCGTTCGCCATCCCCGGCGAAGCGGTTGACGGGATGGACGTGCTCGCGGTGAAGGAAGCCGGCCAACGCGCCGTGGCGCATTGCCGCGCCGGCAAGGGGCCTTACATCCTCGAGATGAAAACCTATCGTTACCGTGGCCACTCGATGAGCGACCCGGCAAAATACCGCACCCGCGAAGAGGTGCAGAAAGTGCGCGAAACGCGCGATGCCATCGAGCATGTGCGCGAGCTCCTGTTGCAGGGCAAGCACGCCGGCGAGGACGATCTCAAGGCGATCGACAAGGAGATCAAGGCCGTCGTCAGCGCAGCCGCCGATTTTGCCCGTGAGAGCCCCGAGCCCGCGCTCGAAGAGCTCTGGACCGACATCTACGCCTGAGGAGAGCGACGAAATGGCCACCGAAATACTCATGCCCGCGCTCAGCCCGACGATGGAAGAGGGCACGCTGGCAAAGTGGAACGTGAAAGAGGGTGATACCGTCTCCGCCGGAGACGTGATCGCCGAAATCGAAACCGACAAGGCGACGATGGAATTCGAAGCCGCCGACGAGGGGATCATCGGCAAGATCCTGGTGCCTGATGGAACCGAAGGCGTGAAGGTCAACACCCCCATCGCTGTCATCGTCGAAGAGGGCGAAAGCGTGGACGATGCCGCCGCTTCGGTCTCAACAGCCCATGCGGCCACGCATGAGCAGGGCGCGGGCCACCACCCCGAGCCGGTCGCGGCGAAGCCGGTGGAAACCGTGGTGCCGAACGATCCCGACATTCCCGAAGGAACAAAAATGCGCGAGATGACGGTGCGCGAGGCGCTGCGCGATGCCATGGCCGAGGAAATGCGCGCGGATGAGCGCGTGTTCCTGATGGGCGAGGAGGTGGCCGAATACCAAGGCGCCTACAAGGTCAGCCAGGGGTTGCTCGACGAATTTGGCGCCAAACGCGTGATCGACACGCCGATCACCGAGCACGGCTTCACCGGGCTGGCCACAGGGGCGGCGATGGGCGGGCTCAGGCCGATCGTCGAATTCATGACCTTCAACTTCGCCATGCAGGCGATCGACCACATCATCAACACCGCCGCCAAGACGCGCTACATGTCGGGCGGGCAGATGAGCGTGCCGGTGGTGTTTCGCGGGGCCTCCGGGGCCGCCGCCCGCGTCGGTGCCCAGCACTCACAGGACTATGCCGCCTGGTATGCCCATGTGCCCGGCCTGCACGTTGCCATGCCCTACTCGGCGGCCGACGCCAAGGGCCTGCTCAAGACCGCGATCCGGGGCGATACTCCAGTGATCTTCCTTGAAAACGAGCTGATTTATGGCCACGCCTTCGAGGTGCCGGAGCTTGACGATTACGCCATCCCGTTCGGCAAGGCGCGGATCTGGCGAGAGGGCACTGACGTGACGTTGGTGAGCTTCGGCATCGGCATGGAATACACCCTGAAAGCCGCCGACAAGCTGGCCGAACAGGACATTTCCGCCGAGGTGATCGATCTGCGCACGCTCCGGCCAATGGACACCACGACCGTGATCGAGAGCGTGAAAAAGACCAACCGCTGCGTCACCATCGAAGAGGGCTGGCCGGTCGGTTCGATCGGCAACCACCTCTCGGCCGTGCTGATGCAGGAGGCCTTTGACTGGCTCGACGCGCCGGTGATCAACGTCACCGGCAAGGACGTGCCAATGCCCTACGCCGCCAACCTCGAACGCCACGCGCTGATCACCGTCGACGAGGTGGTCGAGGCGGCCAAGGCCGTAACCTACCGTTGAGGAGAGAGAGATGCCGATAGAAATCCTGATGCCCGCGCTCTCCCCCACCATGGAGGAGGGCACCCTGGCCAAATGGCTGGTGAAAGAGGGCGACAGCGTCACCAGCGGCGACGTGCTCGCTGAAATCGAAACCGACAAGGCAACGATGGAATTCGAAGCTGTCGATGAAGGCACCATCGGCAAGATCCTCGTGACCGAGGGCAGCGAAGGCGTGAAGGTGAATACCCCGATCGCCGTGCTGCTCGAAGAGGGTGAGAGCGCCGACGATATAGACATCAGCGCCCCGGCCGCCCCAGCCCCTGCGGCGAAGACCGAGGCGACAGCCGCCGAAGCGCCTGCCCCTGCCCCAGCGCAACCCGCCCCTCCACCGAAGCGCGCCGATGACGACCGCATTTTTGCCTCGCCGCTCGCACGCCGGATCGCCAAGGACAAGGGGCTGGACCTCGCCACGCTTGCCGGCTCCGGGCCCCGTGGCCGGATCGTAAAGGCCGACGTGGAAGCGGCGCAGCCGGGTGCGGCCAAAGCCCCTGCCACCGAAGCTGGGGCGCAGAAACCAGCGGCGATGCCTGCCGGTGCCGGTTCCACCCAGGTGATGAAGATCTACGAGGGGCGCGCGTTCGAGGAAATCGCGCTTGACGGGATGCGCAAGACCGTTGCCGCCCGGCTCACCGAAGCCAAGCAGACGATCCCGCATTTCTACCTGCGCCGCGACATACGGCTCGACGCACTTCTCGCCTTCCGCGCCCAACTCAACGCGCAGATCGAGGCGCGGGGGGTGAAGCTCTCGGTCAACGATTTCATCATCAAGGCCTGTGCCTTGGCGCTGCAAACGGTGCCGATGGCCAATGCCGTCTGGGCCGGCGACCGGATCCTGAAGCTCACGCCCTCCGACGTGGCGGTGGCGGTGGCGGTTGACGGCGGTCTGTTTACGCCCGTCATCAAGGATGCCGAGACAAAATCGCTTTCCACCCTTTCGGCGGAGATGAAAGACCTCGCCACCCGCGCCCGCAGCCGTAAACTTGCGCCACATGAATATGTCGGTGGCAGTTTTGCGATCTCCAACCTCGGCATGTATGGCATCGACAACTTCGACGCCGTGATCAACCCGCCGCATGGCGCGATCCTCGCGGTGGGGGCCGGGGTGAAAAAGCCGGTGGTTGAGGAAGATGGCAGCCTCGGCGTGGCCACGGTGATGACCGTGACGCTCTCGGTGGATCACCGGGTGATCGACGGCGCGCTCGGGGCCGAGCTGCTGGCGGCGATCAAGGACAACCTCGAAAACCCGCTGGCGATGCTGGCCTGAGCCGGACCGCCAAAAAGATGAGGCCCCAGGCAAAGCCCGGGGCCTTTTTTTATGTGAGTCCAAAGCCTTGGCCCGCGTGAACGCGCCGCGCATCTGGCCCTCAGAAGAGCCGCGCGCACGGCATCCAGAACCGTCCGGGGCACATGTGCTCGAAGACAAGGAAACCCCGCTGGGTGCGTTACGGCACGACCGGCGGGGCGAAAATCGTGCGCCGTCTCAGACGACCGCGATCGCCACCAGGAAAAGGGCCGAGAAGCCAGCCACGGTAGCAATCCACATTCCGATCATGTCAGCCCCCAATTTGTGAATGAGGCTGACTTTGCCGTGAGTCTGGCGCTGTGTCACGGTCCTTGCCTGATTACAGGGGGTTATCGGCAAAACTTCGCCTGTTGCGCCGGCATCAGGCCGCTAGCAGTCGCCGTCGAGGGTCTGGCGCATCTCGGTGGCGGGGTGGGCACAGCCAGCGCTGCCAACCACCTTGGCGGGCACCCCGGCCACCGTGCTGGCGTCGGGCACATCCTCCAGCACCACCGATCCCGCAGCGATCCGCGAGCAGCAGCCGACCTTGATGTTGCCCAGCACCTTTGCGCCGGCGCCGATCAGCACCTCGTTGCCGATCTTCGGGTGGCGGTCGCCGTCTTGCTTGCCGGTGCCGCCGAGCGTTACGTCGTGCAGCATCGACACGTTATTGCCCACCACCGCCGTCTCGCCAATAACGATGGAATGGGCGTGGTCGATCATGATCCCCTTGCCGATCTGCGCCGCCGGGTGGATGTCGATGCCATAAACCTCGGAGGCGCGCATCTGGAAGAAGAAGGCGAGATCCTTGCGGGCTTGCCGCCACAACCAATGCGACACGCGGTAGGCCTGCATCGCCTGGAACCCTTTGAAATACAGGATCGGCTGCAAAAGCCGGTGCGTGGCCGGATCGCGTTCGAGCACCGCCATGAGATCGGCGCGCGCCGCCTCGGCAAGCGAGGGATCAGCACCATAGGCCTCATCGGCCACCTCGCGCAGCACCAGCATCGACATCTCGTTCGAAGAGAGCTTGGACGAGATCCGGAATGAAAGCGCCTTTTCCAGCGTTTCGTGGTGCAAAACGGTGGAATGTATCAGCCCACCCATCAGCGGTTCATGCGCCACGGCGGTCTCGGCCTCAGCGGTGATGCGGCCCCAGACCGGATCGAGCAGGATCGG
>MNZL01000019.1:6764-8584 GCA_001873585.1 Rhodobacterales bacterium CG2_30_65_12
GGGCCTCCTGTGTTGCTGGTATCATATATGACAGATATGATCGGATTTCAAAACGCAATGCCGTGAAAGGGAAGTCTGGCGATGGATGAAGCACAAATCGCAGCCATTCGCACGCGGCTTGAGGCGATGTTGGCGGCACTCGATCAAGACGATGTGCGCGGGGCAGAAGGGCAAAGGATCGTTAGCCTCGATCAGGCGTCGGTGGGCCGGCTCAGCCGTATGGACGCTCTGCAGGGCCAGGCGATGGCAAAGGCCACCCAGGCCCGGCGCGAAACAAACCGCAAGCGCATCGCGGCAGCTTTCGCGCGCATTGACGAAGGTGAGTTCGGCTATTGCACCGAGTGCGGCGAGGAGATTGCTGCGAATCGGCTGGACCTTGACCCGACAGTGCCAACCTGCATCGCCTGCGCACAGGGTCACACGCGGCGAGACCGCCCGTAGCAGGAAAACCGGCGCTCGTTGCCTTGGAGCGGCGCACAGGATTCCGGTTTTCCGGTTTTCCGGCAACACCCTGAAAATAATGAAATTCTTTTTCGCAAGCCAAGGCCCGTTAACCTTTTGGCAAGGTTTGTGCCATGCCTTCGCGCCGGGTCAGCAGCCTGTTCGCGCCACCAGCGCGGAAAAGATCAGCGCCAGGCAGGCGGCGTAATCGGGGTCGTCAAGAAAGGGTTCCGGCGCGCGCTGGCGGGTCATCGCCGTTGCCATCAGGCTGCCGCCGCCCCAGACCGGGTGGGCGCGGCCGGTGGCGCGACGGTGCTCGTCGGCAAGGTCGGCCTCGCGCAGCATCCGTGCGAGCAGACCGGGGCGCGCGGCGGCAGGCACGGCAAGCAACGCCCGCCCTGCCGCCACCACGTCGCCATGCAGCACCGGGCGCAAGTCAGGCAACGCCGACCCGGGCGTAAGGCCCCGGCCCGAAGCTTGCCGACACCTGCGCCACCTCGATAGCGAAGGCCCCGGACACGCCGTCATCGGCCTGCATCTGGGCAGTGTAGACCCAGCCCTGCGCGCTCACCTCGGCCTCGCGCAGCATGGTGAGGCCGCCCATCACCCGCACCCGGTAGCGCTCGCTCGCCTCACCCAGCGGCACCTCTTCGCCAAGCCAGCTATCGCCGTCGATCCGGGTGCGCCGGATCCAGCTCACCGAGAGGTCGCCCCCGGCACGCGCGCGGGTGGTGAGATGCACCGGCGCGAGCGGGCGCAGCCCGATCCCGGTAAACGCAAGCGCCTTGTGAACGTAGGTATCGTCATCATAAGGCCGGGCCGCCGGACCGATCAGGAAATCGCGCTCCAGCCCGCGCAACGACGCCGGATGGGTGATCTGCGCCACCCCGGCATCGAGGATCACCACATTGGAGCCAACCGGCCACGCCTCGGGCATGGTGGCATCGGTGCCCGCTTGCCCGCGCAGCCGCCCGCTGATTTCCCAGATCCCTTCCGCGACGAGTTCGGCGGTGGTGAACTGGAACACCTCCCAATTGTCGGCGCTGCCATCGCCGATCACTGCGGCATTGGCCCCGGAGAGCACCCGGTCGAGATCGGCGGAGGCGAGATCGCCCGAGGTCATCCGCACCCGAAGCGCCGGGCCGCGGTCGATCACGCCGGGGCGCGCACGCGGCAGACGTGTTTCGCTCACCCCCACCCGCGCCGGGCTGCCCACTGTGTGCACCAGCTTGTAGCCCGCCTCGTTCTGGCCACGCAAGACCGCCACCGGCCCCGGCCACGGCAGCGCCGTGACGGCCAGGCGCGGCGCATGCGCCACCTCCTCGCCGGTGAGCAGCGGCAGGTCGAGAAACAACGGCAGAACCGGCACCGGCGGGGTG
>MNZL01000019.1:8622-10016 GCA_001873585.1 Rhodobacterales bacterium CG2_30_65_12
TCGAGCTCGAGCCCCTCGGCGGGGGCAAACACGCCCGGCTCCACCCTGACCGCTCGCACCAGCGCGCCCGAACCCTGCTCGATACGGTCAATCCGAAAGTTGCCCGGGCCACCGGGCAGATCGAAGCGCACCACGTCGCCGGCGGCCAGGCCAAGATCAGACGGCGGCAGCATGAAGGCGGCGCGATCGCGCGCCACCCGTGCCTCCGCAAGCCAACGCTCGACGATTCCCCGGCCCTCGGCGCGGGTCAGCACCATTGGCAGCTCGCTTTGCGATACCGCATGTGTCGGCTCGTCGGCAAAGACGGCCTCGGTGGCGCGCAGCTGATAGGCGGCGCTGGCGTCGATGAAATTGAGCCGCACACGCCCGGCGGTTTCCGCTTCGGGTGCCCGGATGACTTCGAGTGTGCCATCGAGCTCGTCGCTCACGGCAAGGCGGGCCGCGTCGAGCGTTTCGCCCGCCAGCCCGGTGCGGGTGAAAAAGCCAAGCTCCCCGTCGCGCTCCGCCGCCTCGAACCGGTGCGCCAGCATCAGCGGTTGCAGCGCGTTGCGCCCGCCGGTAACGGCATCTACGCCGTAGCCGCGCACCACGCCCCAGAGCCGGCTCACGTCATGCTGCGCCAGCCCCGAGCGGGTGCAGATCTCGCTCACCACCGAGGCCAGCGAACGGTTTGATTCGCGCCCGTTCAGCCAGTGGCCGCGCTCGTAATTACCCCCGTCCGACCACAGCCCCCGGCGCGCCGGGAACCACGGAAACGGCCGCGCATCCCAGGCCCAGACGTGGGCGCGGCTCATGTCGAGCATCTGCACGCCGGTCTCGGCGTCGGTCGGGTTGTTGGCCGGATCGGCCCAGAACTCGCGCAGCGCGCGCAGGTAGCGCATCTGGATGAAATCGTCGCGCCCGCCGTTCGAATATTTCGGCAGGCTCGATTCTGAGCTTTTCGGATCAAGAAACTTGTTGGGTTGGTTCGTGCCCTTGTCGATTGCCGCGCAGCCGATCTCGGTAAACCAGATCGGCTTCGAGCCGGGCACCCATTCCGTCGGTTCCTGTTCGACCAGAACAGGCTGCGGGACGAGATACCTGACAACAACAAGGCCCGAGCCGCCGGTGCCGCCGACCGCAGTATAGCTGCCCCCGCCACCGCCGCCGCCGGTATTTGGCATGGCATTTCGCAGGTTTTCACTGCCACCGCTGCCGCCGCCATGCGTGCCCGCGAGGCCGGTGCCGCCGGTCCAGTTGCCGCCGGCCCCGCCACCGCCGATGTTCTGCGCCGCGCCCGCGATGGTGGTGGTGATGCCGATGCCCCCGGGCGTCCACGCGCCCGCCTCGGTCTGCCCGGCACCGCCCGCGCCACCGCCGCCTCCGGCATAATAGGGCAGCGAGAAGTGCGTGAC
>MNZL01000019.1:10103-10280 GCA_001873585.1 Rhodobacterales bacterium CG2_30_65_12
GCCCGCACCGCCGTGCGACGGGTTCGAGGGTATGCTGCTCGATGCAGCACCTCCGCCCGACCCGCCGTCGATGCCATTGTAATCGGTGCCCCCGCCGCCGCCGCCACCCAGTGCGATCAGCCCAGCAAAGCTGCTGTCTGCGCCATTGGAGGCTGGGGTCGGGCGCGGCAAGGCGCC
>MNZL01000159.1 GCA_001873585.1 Rhodobacterales bacterium CG2_30_65_12
GCCGGTCGGCGCGGAGAAGCTGACCGCGCGCCCGGGCGCGCCCAGCGCGGCGGCGGCGGTGAAGTAATACACCGCCTGCGCCAGCACCCGCGCCCAGTTGATCGAGTTGACCGCCGCCAGCCGCAGCGCGTCGCGGAACGGCAGATCGTTGAACATGCCCTTCACCAGCGCCTGACAGGCGTCGAAATCGCCCTCCACCGCCAGCGCGTGGACGTTGGCCTCGGTGGGCGTGGTCATCTGGCGGCGCTGCACCTCCGACACCCGGCCAAGCGGGTAGAGGATCACCACGTCCACCGCGTCCAGCCCCCGAAACGCCTCGATCGCCGCCGAGCCGGTGTCGCCGGAGGTGGCGGCGACGATGGTGACGCGCTCGCCGCGCCGCCTGAGCGCCGCCTCGAACATCTGACCGATCAGCTGCATGGCGAAATCCTTGAACGCCAGCGTCGGCCCGTGAAACAGCTCAAGCAGGAAGTGATTGGCCCCGATCTGCACCAGCGGCGCGCGGGCGGCGTGGGCAAACCCGGCATAGGCACGGTTGATGATCGCGCGCAATTCCTCGGGCGCAAAGCTCTCACCCACGAAGGGGCGGATCACCCAGTAGGCCACTTCCTCAAAGCTCATTCCCGGCAGCGCCGCGATCTCGTCGGGCCGGCGGGCGGCCACCACGTTGGGCACATAAAGCCCGCCGTCGCGCGCAAGGCCCGTCAGCATCGCCGCTTCAAAGCTCAGTTTCGGCGCGTTGCCCCGGGTAGAGATGTATCTCATCTGCTCGTCCTCAGCTCTTTCGGCGCCGTATACGCCAAAGCGCGAAGGCTGTCATCACCACCCATGTGGCGGCGAAAAGAAACCACGTTGCGGCATATTCAAAATGCTTGTTGCGGATGCCCTGCGTTGTGACCGGCAAGGGCTGAATACCCGGATCGGTCGCGCTGCGGGCAATCACCAGCACCGGCTCGGTGCCAAGCTGGGCCGCCATCTTGCCCACGTCGCGGGCATACCACCAGTTTCCCGCCGGATCGTCCTCAGGGGTGGAGCCGGTGCGCTCGTCGGGCCAATGCAGGTTGCCGGTGATCGCAACCGGGCCAAACCCGCGCTGCGCGGCGCGCTGGTCGGTCGGCACAAAGCCCCGATCAACCAGGATGCGCCGCCCCTCATCGGTCACCAACGGCGAGATCAGCCGAAAGCCCGGGCCGAGGTCGCGGGTCGAGATCAGCACAAAAAGCTCCGTTTCCTCGAACCGGCCCGCCACAAGCACCGGGCGGTAGCGGTCGGCGTTCGGATCGGGCCGGGCCGGCAGCGGCACCGGCTCCGCCCCGATTTGCGCTTCGATCTCGGCAAGGATGCCCTGTTTCCACTCAAGCCGTTGCAATTGCCACACGCCGAGCCCGACGAAGACGGCAAAACCGGCCACGATCAGGACGGCGGCAAGGATCTGGCGGGCCATGACATCTCCCAATAGCAAAGGGCGCGAGTTCTCTCGCGCCCCTTTCATCTTTCATCGCGGCCCCGCGCTTTCAAGCAAGAATCGCTCCGCCGCAGGCAAGGACGTTGCTCAGCCGCCCCAGATATAGACCGACGCAAACAGGAACAGCCACACCACGTCGACGAAGTGCCAATACCACGCCGCCGCCTCGAAGCCGATGTGTTGCTCGGGGGTAAAATGCCCCTTCAGCGCGCGCAGGAGCACGACAAACAGGAAGGTGGTGCCGATGATCACGTGAAAGCCATGAAAGCCGGTGGCCAAGAAGAAGTTGGCGCCGTAGATATTGCCGGCGAGGCCGAAGGCGGCATGGCTGTATTCGTAGGCCTGGAAAAAGGTGAACAGCGCGCCGAGCACGATGGCGATGATCAGACCGTTCACCAGATCCTTGCGGTTGTTTTCATGCACCAGGGCGTGGTGCGCCCAGGTCACGGCAGCGCCCGACAGCAGCAAGATGAGGGTGTTGATCAGCGGCAGGTGCCAGGGATCGAAGGTTTCGATCCCCGCCGGCGGCCAGACGCCATCCACCTTGGGGCTGCCTTCGGTCATCGGGTAGAGCGCGTGTTTGAAAAAGCTCCAGAACCAGGCGAAGAAAAACATCACCTCCGACATGATGAACAGGATGAAGCCGTAGCGCAGGCCGATCCGCACCACCGGGGTGTGGTCGCCATGCTGCGCTTCATCCACGACATCGCTCCACCAGGCAAACATGGTGTAGAGCACCAGCACCAGCCCGACGGCAAACATCCAGGGCGTGATCCCCTGCATCCAGAGCACTGCGCCAAACAGCATGATGAAGGCGCCGAGCGCAGCCAGCAGCGGATTCAGCGACGGCGGCAGAATGTGATAATCGTGGTTTTTCGCGTGAGCCATGTTCTTGTCCCTGACCTTTCGGTTCTCCCTGACCGGGCCTGTTACCTGCCCGTGTGTTATCCTAGTTCACAGCCGTTTCATCCAGCGCCGCGTAGTCTTCCGGCAGCGGCGTTTCGTGGAAGGTGTAGCTGAGCGTGATCGACTTGGCGTATTTTGCTTCCGTGTCTTCGGTAATTTCCGGATCGACGTAGAAGGTCACCGGCATCACCGCCCGTTCACCGGGCTGGAGCACCTGCTCGGTGAAGCAGAAACAATCGATCTTGATGAAGTAGGGGCCCGCCGAGAACGGCGCCACGTTGTAGCTCGCGGTGCCGGCGATTACCCGGTTGGTCGGGTTGTAGGCCTCATAAAAGGCGAGCCCGGTTTCACCAATGCGCAGTTCCATCTCCTTCTGCATCGGCTTGAAGGTCCACGGCATACCGCGTTCCAGCGAGCCGTCGAAGCGGATCTTGATGGTCTTGTCGAGAACCACATCAGAGCCGGTGGCGGCCTCGCGGGTGGTGCCGCCATAGCCGGTGACGGCACAAAACCAATTGTACATCGGGATCGCGGCCCAGGCCATCGCGCCCATGAAGATCACCACGCCCACCGTCATCAGCGCGGTTTTTTGCCGGCCTGACCGGCTCATTTCGGCGCCTCGTTTCCGGGCACACCCAGCGCGTCGTTCGGGTCGGTGCCGACCTTGGCAATGGTCAGGCCATAGACCAGCACCACAAACGCAAGCAGCACCACCCCGAGGCCAATGTTGCGGCTCAGGCGGCGGCGGTGCAGCGCATGTTCGGCGCGAATTGTCGTTTCCATCACCAGCCTCCCAGGCCCCAGGTTTTCAGCGTCGCCTCGGCCAGAAGCGCGCCGTAATGCAAGAACAGATAGACCAGCGAAAGTTTGAAAAACTTGCGCTCGGCCAGGTGCTTGTCGGCCTCGCAGTCGGCATCGGTGCGGCGCAGGATCGTCATGGCCCCCTTGATGAACAGAGCGTTCAACGCCACCGCCACGGCCATGTAGGTGGGTCCGCCGATCGAGGTGAGCCCCAGCGCAACCGATACCACGGCAAGTGCCAGCGTATAGCCGAGAATCTGCCGCCGGGTCGCGTCGCGGCCATGGGTGACGGTGAGCATCGGCACATGCGCCTTGGCGTAATCGTTCTTCACAAACAGCGCCAGCGCCCAGAAGTGCGGCGGCGTCCAGGCAAAGGTGAGGGCAAACATCAGCACGGATTCGAGGCTGATGCCCCCCGTCGCCACCGCCCAGCCGATCATCGGCGGAAACGCCCCGGCAGCGCCGCCGATCACGATATTCTGCGGTGTCAGGCGTTTGAGCCACATCGTGTAGACACACACGTAGAAAAAGATGGTGAAGGCCAGCAGCCCTGCAGCCACCGGCCCGGCGGCGAGAAACAGCATCACCACCGCCATCACCGAAAGCGCCATGCCGAGGGCAAACGCCTCGCCCGCAGTCACCTTGCCCGCCGGTATCGGGCGCTTCTGAGTGCGCTTCATCAGCCGGTCGATGTCGGCGTCCCACCACATGTTGAGCGCACCCGAAGCGCCGCCGCCGACGGCGATAAACAGGATCGAGGCCAGCGCTACCATCGGATGCACAGCCACCGGGGCCACGGTCAGCCCCACCAGCGCGGTGAAGACGACAAGGCTCATCACCCTGGGCTTCAGGAGTGCGAAGTAATCGCCAAACCCGGCCTCGCGCGTCTCTGCCTGTTCGAATGCCCGAATATCGGTCATCGCCCGTCTCCCCCCGCCCCGGCTTTACTCGGCCAACGCCAGCTCGACGATGTCGGGCAGCGTCGCCGGATTGCCGGAATATTCGTCGACCGCGCCCGTGAGCCAGGCGTTGTAGTCGGCCTCGCTCATCGCTTTCACGGTGATCGGCATGAAGGCGTGATCCTTGCCGCAAAGCTCGGAACACTGGCCAAAATAGATGCCTTCCTTGCCCGGCTCAACAGTGAACCAAAGCTCGGCGAGACGGCCCGGCACCGCGTCCTGCTTCACGCCGAAGGCGGGAATCGTCCAGGAGTGGATCACATCCGCCCCGGTCACCTGCATCACGATCTTCTTGCCGGTCGGCACCACCAACGCAGTGTCGGTGGCCAGCAGGTAGAGATCGTCGGTGTAGCCGTAATCGGCCAGTTCGTCGCGCGCCAGCAGGAAGCTGTCGAAGCCAAATTCGTGGTCGACATATTCATACGACCAGTACCACTGGTTGCCGGTGACCTTGATCACCACGTCACCTGCCGGGATCTCCTGCTGCTTGAACAGAACCGGCAGCGAGTTGGCACCGATGAACACGAGGATCAGCACCGGAATCAGCGTCCAGGCAATCTCGAGCGGGGTGTTGTGGGTGAAGCGCCTTGGCGTCTTGTTGGCGACGCGGTTGTAGCGCACCACCAGCCACAGGGTGAGCAGCAGCACCAGAAGGGCGATGGCGATGATGATGACATGCACCAGGCCATCAAGCGCCTGGGTGGCAATCGCCACGTCGGTCGCCGCGGGCTGCAGCCCGATCTTGCCGTTGACCGGCTTGCCGATCACCTCGAGCTCCTGGGCGCGGGCGGCAAATCCGAGGGTTGCCGAAAGGATGGCCGTGGGCCACAGCATCTTTTTCATCGCGTGCATTCCGTAACTTCCTGTCTCGGCGCATTTTTGCGCGCCACAATCAAGGGTCGCCGCGTCAATCCCGACAATCCCGTTGTCTCCCTGCCTTGGTGAAACCATATTCAGGGGCGACGAACAAGAAAAAACCTGCGCGCTTATGCCACACCTATGCATTTTGTCGCATGCGAAAGGACAACCATGACCGATACCGCCCCGTTTCGCCCGTTCGAGACTCACCTCGACGATGCCCGCGCAATCGAGATTCTGCGCGCCGCCACCGAGGGGGCGGAAGACGGCGAGTTGTTTCTCGAACGCCGCCGCTCCGAGGCGCTGGTATTTGATGATGGGCGGCTGAAAACCGCGAGCTACGATGCCTCCGAGGGCTTTGGCCTGCGCGCGGTCAATGGCGAGACGGCGGGCTATGCCCATTCCACCGAGATCAGCGAGGCGGCGCTCAAACGCGCGGCCGAAACCGCACGGCTCGCCGTGGGCGCGGGCGGCGGCACCCTTGCCGATGGCCCGGTGCCGACGAATCGCCGGCTCTACACCGACGCCGACCCGATGGCGGACGCGAGCTTCCCGGTGAAAGTGGAGACGCTGCGCGAGATCGACGCCTACGCGCGGCAGAAAGACGCCCGCGTGGTGCAGGTTTCGGCCACCGTCGCCGCGAGCCTGCAGGAGGTGACCATCCTGCGCCCCGACGGCACGCTGGTCACCGACACCCGCCCGATGGCGCGGGTGAACGTGAGCGTGATCGTCGAACAGGACGGGCGGCGCGAAGCGGGCAACCACGGCGGCGGCGGGCGCGCCGGGCTCTCGGCCCTGATCGCGCCCGAAAGCTGGCGCGCGAGCGTCGACGAAGCGCTGCGCATCGCGCTGGTGAACCTCGCCGCCGAACCGGCCCCCGCCGGCCAGATGGACGTGGTGCTGGGCAACGGCTGGCCCGGCATCCTGTTGCACGAGGCCGTGGGCCACGGTCTGGAGGGCGATTTCAACCGCAAGGGCACCTCGGCATTTTCCGGGCTCATCGGCCAACAGGTTGCCGCCAGGGGGGTGACGGTGGTCGATGATGGAACGATCCCCGACCGACGAGGCTCGATCACCGTCGACGACGAGGGCACCCCCTCGGGCCGGACTGTGCTGATCGAGGATGGCGTGCTGGTGGGCTACATGCAGGACCGGCAGAATGCCCGGCTGATGGGCGTAAACGCCACCGGCAACGGCCGACGCGAAAGCTACGCCCACGCGCCGATGCCCCGGATGACCAACACGATCATGCAAGCGGGGGCAGCCACGCGCGACGAGGTGCTGGCCGAGTTGAAGGATGGCATCTATGCCGTCGGCTTCGGCGGCGGTCAGGTGGATATCACCAACGGCAAGTTCGTGTTCGCCTGCACCGAGGCCTATCGGGTAAAAAACGGCCAGATCGGCGCCCCGGTCAAGGGGGCCACGATCATTGGCGACGGCCCGGAAGCGATGAAGCGCATCCGCGCGATTGGCAACGACATGGCGCTCGATCCCGGTGTGGGCAACTGCGGCAAGGCCGGCCAATGGGTGCCGGTGGGCGTCGGCCAGCCGACCCTGCTGATCGGAGGGCTTACCGTGGGTGGGGCGGCGGCCTGAGGCGCGCCCCTGTTTTCACGCCAATTCTTCCCGCCGCGCCGCCGGCCGCGCGGCGGATTTTTGCCTTTTTCCGAGTCCGGTAACGGTGTGTTAACCATTCGCGCGCATGGTCAAGGGGCAAGAGACGGACTCAGGTG
>MNZL01000156.1 GCA_001873585.1 Rhodobacterales bacterium CG2_30_65_12
CAGGATGGCGAGGTACACGGCCACATCCGCAAGCGCAAACATCGCCGGCCCCGACACCGTGCCACCGGGGCGCAGGTGCTTTTCGTCCACCAGCGCGCGCAGCACCAGGTGCATCGGGCTCACATCGAGGATCTCGAAATCCTCCGCCACCTGCGGAAAGTGATCCACCAGAAAGGCGCGCAGATCGTCGAGGGTCATCTTCAGGGTCATGGGTTTTCCTGCTCTGGCGTCGCGTCTATCGTGACCGTAACCGGAAGGGAGAACAAGATGAACGAGCCGATTCTCATGCGCGAAGATCATGGGCACATTGCCCGGCTTACGCTCAACGCCCCGCGCTCACTCAACGCCCTGTCGGACGAGATGCTGGCGGCTCTGGCGGAGGCCTTCAGCGCGCTTGCCGCCGATGAGGCGATCCGCGCGGTGGTGATCGCGGCCAATGGCAAGGCGTTTTCGGCGGGACATGACCTCAAACAGATGCAAGCCGCGCGGGGGCGGGCCGACGACGGCGGCGCGGACTACTTCGCCGATCTCTTCACCCGCTGCGGCGCGGTGATGCAGATGATCCCCGCCCTGCCCCAGCCGGTAATCGCCGAGGTCCACGCCATCACCGCCGCCGCCGGCTGCCAACTGGTGGCGAGCTGCGATATGGCGGTGGCGGCGCAAGGCGCGGTGTTTGGCGTGAACGGGGTCAACCTCGGGCTGTTCTGCTCCACCCCCGCCGTCGCGCTGGCGCGCGCGGTGCCGCGCAAGGTGGCCTTCGAGATGGCCAGCACCGGCGAGTTCATCGACGCCGCCCGCGCGCGCGAGGTCGGGCTGGTCAACCGGGTGGTGCCCGCCGAGCGCCTCAGCGAAGAAACGATGGCGCTGGCGAGCGTGGTGGCCGCCAAGCTGCCGGTGGCGATGCGGCTCGGCAAACAGGCATTCTACGACCAGGTGCAAAAGCCGCTCGCCGCCGCCTACGACGGCCCCGGGGCGGTGATGGTGGCCAACATGATGGAGCCCGAAACCGACGAGGGCATCCAGGCCTTCATCGAAAAGCGCAAACCCGGCTGGGCGCAGTGAGGCGCGCCCGGTCTTGAGCCGCCGCGGTGTTGCACGATCGCACCGGGGCGTTTCGGCCAAACCCTTAAGAATGTTGGTCAAACTCCCCCGAATATGATACTGGAAAATAATCGGGGCGGCGGAAGCCCCGGCCCCGAGACGCAACACAAAACAAAAAGCGTCCGGGCGAGGCAACAATCCGCACTGGGCAGGCATGGGCAACAAGCTGAAAATCCAGAGCAGTGGCACCTACACCGTGGCAAACGACACGAAAGTGAAGGTGGATTCAAATCAGCCGATCACCGCAACGATTGCCGGTGATGGCGGCCCGATGACAAAACTCAATCTCGACTTTGAAGACCTCACCCAGGCCGACAAGATTATTCTCGATGTCAGCACCTTTGGCCCCGGCCCGCTCAAGATTACGCTGAAGGGCTATGACGCGGTCGACGCCTTGCAGTTGCCCGGCGGTACCCTGACCGGGGTCGACCCTGCCAACCCCGATACCATGACCTTTACCTTCACCGACGCGACAGGAACCGTGCAGACCGGCAGCATCAGACTGAAGGGCAATGTCAAGAACTGGAACAACAGCCCGCTGGTGATCTGCTTCGCCGCCGGTGCGATGATCGACACGCCGCACGGCGAGATCCCGGTCGAGGCACTGCAAATCGGCGATATGGTGCGCACCTGGGATGGCTGTATTCTGCCGGTGAAATGGATCGGAAGTCGCCACCTTTCGTGGTGGGATCTCGCGCTGCATCCGCACTTGCGCCCGGTGCGCGTCTTTGCCGGGGCGCTGGGGCGTGGACTGCCGCGCCGCGATCTGGTGGTTTCGCCGCAGCACCGGGTCATGCTCGAAGGCGCCAAAATCGAGCTGTGTTTCGCGGCAGAGCGGGTTCTGGTGCCCGCGATCAGCCTTGTCGACGGAGTGCACGCGGAGAGCGAGACCGAACTCGACAGCGTGAGCTACTATCACGTCCTGCTCGACGGCCACCACATCTTGCGCGCCAATGGCGCTCCAGCCGAAAGCCTGTTGCTCGCAGATCAGGCCCGCAACGCGCTCACAGACGCGCAGACAGACGAAATCTCCGCGCTTTTCTGCGACTTGGCGCCCCGCGACAGGCCCGCTCAAACTGCCTGCGAATTGGCCTTGCAGCCGCGCGACGCCCGCGTTGCGGCGCGCCAACAGGTGGCCTGAGGCCAAAGCACAGGTCGGACGCGCCACCGCCGCGCGTTTGTCATCACCCCAGCCAGACGGTTGACCGGCGCAGCCCGCGGTGGCACTTTGCCCGCGCAACCCAATGGGCGCTGAGCGCGGTCCGGGCACACCCGGGCAACCGCGGCGCTTCGGCCCCATCGTGCAACGGTTGCCACGAGTCCGGGGGCCGAATATCAGGAGCCCCGTGATGGAAACCATCATCGAACCCTTCCGCATAAAATCCGTCGAGCCGATCCGCATGACCACCCGCGGAGAGCGCGCGCGGCTGATCCGAGAGGCGCGTTACAACCTCTTTGGCCTGCATTCAGACGACGTGCTGATCGACCTGCTCACCGACAGCGGCACCGGCGCGATGAGCGCGCCGCAATGGGCCGCGATCATGCGCGGCGACGAGAGCTATGCCGGCAGCCCCAGCTATTACCGGTTCGAGTCCGCGGTAAAAAACCTGATGCCGTTCAAGCACGTGATCCCCACCCACCAGGGCCGCGCGGCCGAGGCGATCCTGTTCTCGATCTTCGGCGGCGCGGGCACACGGATTCCCTCCAACACCCATTTCGACACCACCCGCGGCAATATCGAGGCCTCTGGCGCGGCGGGCGACGATCTGGTGATCGCCGAGGGGCACGATCCGGCCAACATGCACCCGTTCAAGGGCAACATGGATCTCGACCGGCTCGATGCCTACCTCACCGAACATGGCGACGCGGTGCCGCTGGTGATGACCACGATCACCAACAACGCTGGCGGCGGCCAGCCGGTGAGCCTCGCCAACATCCGCGCCACCGCCGAGATCGCCCACAAGCACGGCAAACCCTTCATCATCGACGGTTGCCGCTTTGCCGAAAACGCCTGGTTCATCAAGAGCCGCGAGCCGGGCCAGCAGGACCGTTCGATCACCGAGATCGTGCGCGATTGCTTTTCGGTCGCCGACGGCATGACGATGAGCGCCAAGAAGGATGCCTTTGGCAATATCGGCGGCTGGCTGGCGCTGAACGACGACGATCTGGCCACCGAGGCCCGCGCCCATCTCATTCGCACCGAGGGCTTTCCCACCTACGGCGGCATGGCCGGGCGTGACCTCGATGCGCTGGCGCAAGGCCTTTCGGAAATCGTCGACGAGGATTACCTGCGCTACCGGATCGCAACCAACCAGTATATCGTCGACCGGCTCGACGCGATGGGCATTCCCGTGGTCAAGCCGGCTGGTGGCCACGCGGTGTTTGTCGATGCAAGGGGCTGGCTCTCGCATATCCCGCCGCTCGAATACCCCGGCCAGGCGCTCTCGGTCGCGCTCTACGAGATTGCCGGGGTGCGCTCGGTCGAGATCGGCACGGTGATGTTTGGTCGCCACCCCGATGGCACCGAAACGCCCGCGGCGATGGACCTCGTGCGCCTCGCCTTCCCGCGCCGCACCTACACCCAGAGCCACGCCGACTATATCGTCGAGGCGTTCGGTGAGTTGGCGGACATGAAAGACAGCCTGCGCGGCTTGCGCATTATCGAAGAGCCCAGGCTGATGCGGCATTTCACCTGCGGCTTCGAGCGGCTTTAGCTGTGGAGCGCCGGGGAGGGCCAGCCCTCCCCGGACCCCTCCCGAGGTATTTCTGGACCAAAGAAGGGGGGCGAAAAAAGAAACCGGCCCCGCGTGGGGGCCGGCTTTCATTGGAGTGTGTAACGGTCACATCCGCGCGGCGACGTTTTCCCAGTTCACCAGCTTGTCGAGGAAGTTGGTGAGGTAGGCCGGACGCTTGTTGCGGAAGTCGATGTAGTAGCTGTGCTCCCACACGTCGCAGCCAAGCAGCGCGGTTTGGCCGAAGCACAGCGGGTTTACGCCGTTCTCGGTCTTGGTCACCTTGAGGCTGCCGTCGGTATCTTTCACCAGCCAGGCCCAGCCCGAGCCGAACTGGCCCGCCCCCGCGGCGGCGAAGTCTTGCTTGAATTTGTCGACCGAACCAAAGGCTTCGATGAGCGCCTTCTCAAGCTCGCCCGGCATCTTGGTTTCGCCCGGCCCCATCATTTGCCAGAACTGGCTATGGTTCCAGTGCTGGCTGGCGTTGTTGAAAATGCCGTTCTGCGCCAACGCGCCGGCCTGGTAGGTGCCGCGCACGATGTCTTCAAGGCTCTTGGCGTCCCACTCGGTGCCGGCGATCAGCTTGTTGCCGTTGTCGACGTAGGCCTTGTGGTGCAGATCGTGGTGGTATTCCATCGTTTCCGCCGACATGCCGAGCGCGGCGAGCGCATCGTGGGCATAGGGAAGATCGGGAAGGTCGAAGCTCATTGGGGTCTCTCCCTGTTCTGACAATTTCTCTCAGGCATACAGATGGGCCAAGCGCCCCCCCAAGGTCAAGGGCGCGGTGCGCAAAAATGTCGCGCCCTCTCTCACCCGGCGGGGGCGAACAGCCCGACTTCCCCCCCCGGTTTTGCCGCATTCGAGAGAAGCTTGAACACATATTCAGCCACCGAGCGGAAGGCGATCACCTCGAAGCTGGTCTCGTCGGGCATGTGGAAGGCGGCCGGCACCTGTTGCAGGCGCGTGCGGCGCATCTGGCCAGGGCGCAAGGCTTCGGGGCTCACATCCGCCGGGGTGAGCTTGGCCAGCACTTCGCGGCTTGAACGGCCGGTCACGCGCAGCACCACCCTGGCATCGGAGACGTTGGCCACCAGCGCGTGCTGGCCGATCAGCGCGTCAGACAACGCCCCGGTGAGGCTCTGCGCCTCGTCAGGGCCGCAAAACAGCAAAAGCTCGTCGGGCGACATCCAGGCCAGCCTGCGCGCCTTGGCGGTGACGATCTCGCCCTGCCCCGGCACCGCCACTGCGCAAGCCCGCGTCACCGCCGCCTTGACCTTGGCCGCGCCGAGATCGCCCCGGATCGTCACCATCCCCACCAGCCCCGCATCGGCAACGGTGCAGAAACCCTCGTATGCCGCGCCAGCCAGCGCCGAAACCGCGTCAGACATCCTGTTTGGCTCCTTCCTTGTCGTAAAAGCACGCCGCCACGATCTTCGCCTTGATCGGCGCGCCGCCGATGGTGGGGATCGTCACCACCTCGCCCATTCGCTCGGGCCCATGCAGGACCAGCCCCATGGCGATGCCGCGTTTCAGCGTTGGCGAAGCGTAGGTCGAGGTCACGCGGCCTTGCGTATTGCGCTGGCCAACGGCGTTGCGCCCTTCGGCGACGATATAGGCACCATCGGGGATCACGCTGCCGTCGAGCGTTTCCAGCCCGACGAGCTTCCAGCGCTCGGGATCGGTCATGTGGGGCCGCTGTTGCGCCCGCTTGCCGAGGTAATCTGCTTTCTTTTTCGAGATCGCCCAGTTCAGCCCCAGATCCTGCGGGATCACCGTGCCGTCGGTCTCATCGCCGATCATGATGAAGCCCTTCTCGGCACGCAGCACATGCAGCGCTTCGGTGCCATAAGGCATCATCCCATGCGCCTGCCCGGCTTGCCAGAGCTTGTCCCACAGCGCCTGGCCGATCGCGGCCGGCACGGCAATTTCGTACGAAAGCTCGCCCGAGAACGAGATACGATAAAGGCGCACCGGAAAGCCGCCCAGCGTGCCCTCGGTCCAATGCATGAACGGCAGCGCGTCTTTCGAGACATCAATGCCGCCGAGCGCCTCCAGCACAGCGCGCGCGCGCGGGCCGACCACGGCGATCTGGGCATATTGCTCGGTAAGGTTGGCGGTATACACCTGCCAGTCCCACCACTCGGTTTGCAGCCATTCCTCCATGTGGCCATGGATACGCTCGGCACCGCCGGTGGTGGTGTGGCACAGCCAGGTGCTCTCATCGAGTCGGGCCACCACGCCATCATCGATCAAAAAGCCGTTTTCACTGCACATTAGCCCATAGCGGCATTTGCCCACCGGCAGGGTCGACATCATGTTGGTATACAGCATGTCGAGGAAGCGGCCCGCGTCGGGGCCTTTCACCACGATCTTGCCTAGCGTCGAGGCATCGAGCAGGCCTACGTTTTCGCGGGCGTTGAGCACCTCGCGCGCCACCGCCTGATGTGGAGATTCGCCCGCCCGCAGGTAGGTGTAGGGCCGCCGCCAGTGGCCGACAGGCTCCCATTGCGCGCCACGGCCCTCGTGCCAGGCATGGATCGGCGTCTGCCGCAGCGGCTGAAACAGCTCGCCCGCCGCCTCACCGGCAATCGCGCCGAAGCTGACCGGCGTGTAGGGCGGGCGGAAGGTGGTCGTCCCGGTCTCGGGGATCGGTTGATTCAGGGCTTGAGAAAGAACAGCCAAGCCATTAATATTACTCAGTTTCCCCTGATCCGTCGCCATGCCAAGCGTGGTGTAGCGCTTGGTGAGTTCAACGCTCTCGTAGCCCTCGCGCGCGGCCAGTTGCACATCTGAAACCTTCACGTCGTTCTGGTAGTCGAGCCACATCTTGGCACGTTTTGCGGCACCTGCCTGCGCCGGCATGATCCAGATCGGCTCGGTTGGCTGACGATCTTCCGCCGCCGCCTTGGGCGCGGCCTTGCGATGCGCC
>MNZL01000090.1:0-1844 GCA_001873585.1 Rhodobacterales bacterium CG2_30_65_12
TCAACGCCTCCAAGGCGCTTTCGACCAGATACGGCGACAATCCCCAGCGCGCTTCGCGGCCCTGGGATGCCGAGCGCGACGGCTTCGTCATGGGCGAGGGCGCTGGCGTGGTGGTGCTTGAGGAATTGGAGCACGCCCGTGCGCGCGGCGCAAAAATCTACGCCGAGGTGCTGGGCTACGGCATGTCGGGCGATGCCTACCACATCACCGCTCCGGCGCCGAATGCCGAAGGTGGCGAGCGGGCGATGCGCGCGGCGCTGAAGAGCGCCGGCCTTGAGCCGTCTGCGATCGACTATATCAACGCCCATGGCACCTCGACCATGGCCGACACGCTCGAACTGGGCGCTGTCGAGCATGTGCTTGGGGATCACGCGCCAAACGTGACGATGTCGTCGACCAAGTCTTCGACCGGCCACCTGCTCGGCGCCGCCGGCGCGGTCGAGGCGATCTTCGCTGTCCTCGCCATCCGCGACCAGGTTGCGCCGCCGACAATCAATCTCGATAATCCGGCGGTGACGCCCAAGGTCTCGCTCGCGGCGAATGCCAAGCAAGAGCGCCGGATCGACATGGTGATGTCCAATTCCTTTGGCTTTGGCGGCACCAACGCTTCGATCATCCTTGGCCGGGTTGTCGACTGATGTGGCGAAATATCGCCTCAACGGCGCTCTCGCTCGCGGTGGTATTGTTGATTGTGCTCGGCGGGCTGGTGGCCTGGGGCCAGCGGCAATATGTCGGGCCCGGCCCACTGCAAACGGCGATCTGCCTGCAGGTCAACCCGGGCTCCAATTTTTCCCGCGTCTCCGATGAACTGGCGGGGCAGGGAGCGATCAGCTCGGCGCCAATCTTTCGCATCGGCGCCGAGTATTCCGGCAAGAGCCAAAGCCTCAAGGCCGGCTCTTTTCTGGTGCCCGAAAATGCTTCGATGGCGCAGATCATTGATATCGTCACCCGCGGCGGCGCCTCGACCTGCGGCACCGAGATCGTCTACCGCATCGGCGTGCGCGCCACCGCCGTTCAGGTGCGCGAACTCGATCCGGCCACCGAGCGCTTCGTGACAAGGGCCGAGTTCGCCCCCGGTGATGTGCAGATTCCGGCCGATTACATGCGCCTGCGCGCGGCGGCCGATACCCGCTACCGCATCGCCATGGCGGAGGGCCTAACAAGCTGGCAGGTGGTCGAGGCGCTGAAGGCGGCCGATTTCCTCGCCGGCGAGATCGACACCTTGCCGCCCGAAGGCATGCTTGCCCCCGACAGCTACGAGGTGCGCTCTGGTGACACGCGCGCGGACGTGATCGCGCGGATGGTCGCGGCGCAAGAAACCCGGCTTGCCGAAGCTTGGGCCAATCGCGCCGACGGTCTGCCCTACGGCACACCACAGGAAGCGCTGGTGATGGCCTCGATCATCGAGAAGGAAACCGGGCTTGCCACCGAACGGCGCGAGGTGGCCAGCGTGTTCGTCAACCGGCTCGAGCGCGGCATGAAGCTGCAGACCGACCCGACAGTGATCTACGGCATCACCAGGGGCCAGGGCGCGCTGGGCCGGGGCCTGCGCCAATCAGAGCTGCGCAGCGAAACGCCCTACAACACTTACGTGATCGACGGCCTGCCGCCGACGCCGATCGCCAGCCCAGGGCCCGCCTCGATCGAAGCGGCGCTCGATCCGGCAACGACGGATTACATCTTCTTCGTCGCAAAAACCCTCGATCCCGCCGATGGCCACGCCTTCGCGGCAACGCTTGAAGCGCACAACCGAAATGTGGCCGCGTTGCGGGCGCTGGAGGCGGCACAGGCAAACCAGTGAGGCGGCGCGCCTGCGCGCTGGATGGATCATGCCAAAGAGGGGG
>MNZL01000090.1:1862-6696 GCA_001873585.1 Rhodobacterales bacterium CG2_30_65_12
CCCCCGAGGTATTTGCGGACCAAAGAAGCGAACAGAAAAAGCAGGGCGGGGCCGCTGTCTTCTTTGGTCGAGAAATACCTCACGGGGGTCCGGGGGTGTGAAACCCCCGGTTCTGCCGATCCCGCCGGCTCAGTTGCCCGAAGACTTGGCGAAAATGCCCGCCGTCTCGGCGGCCATACGGATCGCCTTCGATTTGTTCACGGTTTCCTGGTATTCCGCCTCGGGGTTGGAATCGTAGACCACGCCGCCCCCGGCCTGGAAGTAGAGCTTACGGTCTTTCACCACCGCCGTGCGCAGGGCAATGCACATATCCATGTCGCCGTTGGCGGCAAAATAGCCCACCCCGCCGCCATAAACCCCGCGCTTTTCCGGCTCCAGTTCGTCGATGATCTCCATCGCCCGCACCTTTGGCGCGCCGCTGACGGTGCCGGCGGGCAGGCCCGCGAGCAAAGCCGAAAGCGCGTCCTGGTCGTCGCGGAGCTCACCCACCACGTTGGAGACGATGTGCATCACATGGCTGTAGCGCTCGATCAGGAATTCCTCGGTGGGCCGCACCGTGCCGATCTTCGCCACCCGGCCGACATCGTTGCGGCCAAGGTCAAGCAGCATCAGGTGTTCGGCGAGTTCCTTCTGGTCGGCGAGCAGATCCTCTTCCAGCGCCTTGTCTTCCTGCGAGGTCTTGCCCCGGGGCCGGGTGCCGGCGATCGGGCGGATGGTGACTTCGCGGCCGAAAACCCGCACGAGGATCTCGGGAGACGCGCCGACCACCTGAAAGCCGCCGAAGTTGAAGTAGAACATGAACGGCGAGGGATTGGTGCGCCGAAGCGAGCGATACAGCGCGAAAGGGGGCAGGGCAAAATCCTGGCGCCAGCGCTGCGACGGCACGACCTGGAAGATATCGCCGGCAACGATGTATTCCTTCGCTTTCTCCACCGCCGCGAGGTAATCGGCCTTGGCGAAGTTGGATACCGGCTCGGCGGTGGCCGTGACCTCGCCAAGATCGTGGGTGGTGGGCGGCTGGCGCTCGAGATCGCGCAGCGCGTCCATAACGCGCTCGGCGGCTTGGGCGTAGGCGGCGCGGGCGGTGAGGCCAGAGCCCTGGAAGGCGGGGGAGACAAGGATCACCTCGCCCTTCACGCCATCGAGCACCGCCACCACCGATGGGCGCATCATCCGCGCGTCGGGCAGGCCCAGCGGGTCGGGGTTGACGTTTGGCAGGTGTTCCACCAGCCGGATCATGTCATACCCGAGGTAGCCATAAAGCCCGGCGGAGGCGGCGGGCAGACCCTCGGGCAGCGCAATCCGGCTCTCGGCCAGCACCGAGCGCAGCGCGGTCAGCGGATCAGGGCTCATCTCTTCCCATGCGTCTGGATCGAACCGGGCCTGGCGGTTGATCCGGCTGGTCGTGCCGCGGCATTCCCAGACCAGATCCGGCTTCATGCCGATCATCGAGTAGCGCCCGCGCACCTCGCCGCCAGTGACGCTTTCGAGCATGAAGCTGTCTGTCTTTGCCTCGGCGAGTTTGAGCATCAGGCTCACCGGCGTGTCGAGGTCGGCGGCGAGGCGGGTATAGACCACCTGGTTGCGTCCCGCTTCCCAGCCTTTCTCGAAATCTTCGAACGAGGGCGTCAGCGCCATGGAAACCTCACTGGAAGCTGGTGTTGACCGCGTTGATCATTGCCTGGTCGAGAGTTATGCCGGCCTCGGCCTCAAGCGCGGCGGAAAAGGCCGATTGCAGGTCCAGAGCGAGGCTCTGCGCGGTCGTCTGCGCAAAGCTCCCCTTGATCGCCTGCGCCTCGGCGCTCTGCTGGTTGGCGGTGTGCAGGGCATCGAGCCGGACGACGAGCACGCCGTCGGCGTCTTCGACCACGGCCCAATCGCCGGTGGTAGCGAGGGCGAACACCGCCTGCATCAGCGCCGGCGGGGCGCCGTCGATGAAGCCGTCGCGGCCGAAGTCGGTTTCCACCACCTCGGTCAGGCCGAGGCTCGCCGGTGTTTTGCCGGCCTTGAATCTTGCGATCATATCGGCCGCTTTCGCGGTCAGCCGCGCTACAGTCTCGTCGGCCTGCCAGCCGGCAATGGCGCCGTCGCGCACCTCGTCGAGCGATTGCAGCCGGGGCGGAACCACCGCGTCGAGCCGAAGCGCGAACAGCCCGCCGTCGGACAGATCGGCGATTTGTGGGTAATCGCCTTCTTCGATCAGCACGGCGGCTTCGCGGAAGGCATCGTAGGCGGCGATGCCGTCAGACTCGGCCCCGGTCCAGTCGAGCGTGGCCAGCGCCATCTTGTGCTCGGCGGCGAGGTCTTCGAGGGTTGCGCCACCGGCCAGCGCGTCGTCGAGCTCGGTGATCATGTCCGACAGCAGCCGCCGCGCCGCATCGGCGGCATAATCGGCCTTGAGCCCGTCCTTTGCCGCCTCAAAGCTGGTTTCCTGCGCCGCGAGCGCCGCGTTCATCCGAAACAGTGCCGGGCCGAGGTCGGTTGGCTCGGGGCCGACAACGCCGGGGGCTTCAAGCGCGAACACTGCCGCGCCCGCTGCCCCCAACTCGGCCTCGGTCACATCGCCGAGGTCGATATCGGCAAGGGTCAGCCCGCGTTCGGCCACCAGGTCTTCAAACCGCGCGGTGCCCTCGGAAAGCCGTTTCGCCGCCGCCTCGGCCTCGGCCTGCGAGCCATACACCAGCCGCTCCACCAGCCGCCGCTCGGGCGCGCGGAACTCGTCGATCCGGCTATCGTAGAGCGCTTGCAGATCGGCGTCGGAAACCTCGACCTGATCGAGAACATCCTCTGGCCGCAGCCAGACGTAGGTGAGCTTGCGGGTTTGCGGAAGGGTGAAGCGCTCGGGGTTCGCCTCATACCACGCCGTGAGTGTGGCCGCGTCGGGTGTGCCCACGGGGGCGTCGAGCGCCTCGGCCCCGAGTTTGGCCCAGGTAAAATCGCGGGTTTCACGGGCCCAGGCAAAAAGCGTGTCGGCATAGACGCCAGGCAGCGCAATGCCACCGGCCACTGCGCCTTGCAGAATTGTGCGCGCCACTTCCGAGCGCAGGCTTTGCTCGAAGTCGGTGGTGGTGAGCCCGGATTGTTCGAGCACGAACTGGTAGGTTTCGCGGTCAAATTTTCCATCGACGCCGGCGAAGGCGGAGATATCGCGGATGCGGGCTGCGAGTTGGGCATCGCCCACCGAAATGCCGAGCCGGGCGGTTTCGTTTTCAAGCGCGACCTGGCCGATCACTGCTTGCAGCGCCGCCTGATCGAGCCCGAACGCTTGCGCCTGGGCGAAGGGCAGGCGCTGGCCGGTTTCGGCCTGAAATGCATTGAGCTGGGCATTGACCTCGCGGAAATAGCGGTCGGCGCTGATTTCGGTATCACCAACCTGGCCGATCGCAGACACGCGGCCGCCGAAATTGAATGAGCCGAAGCCGATGAGGCCGACGAGCACCATGCCCATGATGATCCAGACCACGGTCCGGCTGATCTTGTTCTTCGCCATCGACATGCAAGGCCCTCCCGAAGCAGTTTCCCGGGTTCTAGGCATTCGCAGGGGGAATGCCAACAGGGTAGTGCGTTCACGGTCGGGCGTTCAGGCAGACCCGAGCGCCGTGAGGCGCTCAAACAGTGTGGCGATCCCATCCGCGTCGATATTGGCGAAGGCGATGCGAAGCTGGCGCCCGCCGGATGCGCTGCCCGCCGGGGTAAACATCGTGCCGGGCAGCGCCAGCACGCCGATCTCGCGCACCATCCGCTGACAGAGTGCCTCTGACGGCTCGCCCGCGAACGGGTGTTCGACATAGGCGAAATAGGCCCCCGCGCCGAGCAGACGCCAGCCGGGAAGGCCGGCGAACCCGGCTTCGATCAGCGCGCGGCGGGCAAGGATCTCGGCGCGTTCCCCGGCGAGCCACTGGCCGAGGTTTTCGATCCCCCAGAGCGCCGCCCGCTGGCCGATCTGGTTGGGGCAGATCGCCATGGTATCGAGGAACTTCTCCACCTCCAGCATCCGCGCCGGGCTGGTGGCCAGCGCGCCGACCCGGTGGCCGGTGAGGCGATAGGCCTTGGAGAAGGAATAGAGGTGGATGAAGGTTTCGTCCCAGTCCGGGGTCTGGAACAGCTGGTGGGCGGGGGCCGGGCGGCTGTCGAAATCGCGGTAGGTCTCATCGACGATCAGCGCGAGCCCGTGGGCGCGGGCGAGGTCATGGAAGGCCAAGACGAGGTCGGCGGGATATTCAACCCCGCCGGGGTTGTTGGGAGTGACCAGCACGATCGCGCGGGTACGCGCGGTGATGAGCGCCTCGGCCGCGGCCGGATCGGGCAGAAGCCCGGGGCCACTGCCGAGCGGCACCGTTTCGATTCCCGATATCTCAAGCCACATCTGGTGATTGAAATACCACGGGGCCGGCACGATCACCGCATCGCCGGGGGCTGCCAGCGTGGCGATGGCGGCGGCGAAGGCCTGGTTGCAGCCGCTGGTGATCGCCACCTGGCCGGGCGCAACCTGCGCGCCGTAGATCTCGCCGATCTGCCGGGCGAGCGCGGCGCGCAAGCCGGGCAGGCCGAGCACTGGCCCGTAGAGATGGGCGCTGTCGTCGCTGAGCGCGACCTCGGCGATGGCTTCTCGCAAAGCCCGTGGCGGCGGCGTGGCGGGGGCCGCCTGGCTCACGTTGATCAGAGGGCGCTCGGGCGCGAAGCGCACGCCCTCGATCCATTTCTTCGCCTCGACCACGGCGGAGGGGCGGGTGCGGGCGAGGTTGGGATTGACGTGTTGCATTGGGTTTTTCCCCTGTAAGGCCGGGGGCCAGCCCCCCGGCCCCCCCCGGATCCCACGAGATATTTCTTGACC
>MNZL01000022.1:0-6143 GCA_001873585.1 Rhodobacterales bacterium CG2_30_65_12
CCTCGCATTCGGTGCTGGGGCTTGCCGGGCTTTCGTCGTCGCAGATCGCCCGGGCGGGTGGGCGCGAGATGCTCGCCCGCGGCCCGCGCGAAGTGCATGGCCAGGAGATTGTCGGCGACGGGATGAGCGGCATTATCGCCGGGCATGATGGCTACGCGCCAAGCCACGGGCTCGGCTACATGCGGCGGATCGAGATGAGCGTCGACGGCCGGGCGATCTGGAGCGAGGAAACGCTGGCCGCCATTACCGACACCGAGCAGGATACCTTCCGCGATGCCCTCGCGCGCACCGGGCTTGGCGGCATCCGTTACGCACTCCGGTTTCACCTCCACCCCGACGTCGATGCTGCGATCGACCTTGGCGGCACGGCGGTTTCATTGGCGTTGAAATCAGGCGAAATCTGGGTGCTGCGCTACGAGGGGGCCGCCGATCTGGCGATTGAGGCATCGGTCTACCTCGAAAAAGGCCGCCTCAAGCCGCGTGCGACGAAACAGGTGGTTCTCTCCGGCGCGGCTTTCGACTATGCGACACGCATCCGCTGGTCACTGGCCAAGGCGCAGGATACCCCCGTGGGGCTGCGCGATCTTGTGCGGGATGATCCGGGCGGGCTGCCAGAAGACACCTGAAGGACCACACATGACCGACCAAATCCCCGTGCGCCGCGCGCTTCTCTCCGTTTCCGACAAGACCGGGCTCATCGAGCTTGGCCGTGGGCTTGCCGCGCGAGGGGTGGAAATCCTGTCCACCGGCGGCACCGCCAAAGCGCTGCGCGAGGCCGGGATCACGGTGCGCGACGTGGCCGAGATCACCGGCTTTCCCGAGATGATGGACGGGCGGGTGAAAACCCTGCACCCGTCAGTGCATGGCGGGCTGCTCGCGCTGCGCGACAACGGCGAGCACATCGCCGCGATGGAGGCGCATGGCATCGCGCCGATCGACCTTCTGGTGGTCAACCTCTATCCGTTCGAGGCGGCGCTGGCGCGTGGGGCCGACTATGATGAGATGATCGAGAATATCGATATCGGCGGCCCGGCGATGATCCGCGCGGCGGCGAAGAACCATGCTTTCGTGACCACAATCGTAGACGTCGAGGATTACGACAAACTCCTTGGCGATATGGATCAGCATGGCGGGGCGAGCTGTCGGAAGTTTCGCAAGACGCGGGCGCAGATCGCCTTTGCCCGCACTGCCGCCTATGACGCGGCAGTATCAAACTGGCTGGCCGACGCGCTGGAGATCGCTGCGCCGCGCCGCCGAGTGGTGGCAGGCAAGCTCGCGCAAACGCTGCGCTATGGCGAGAACCCGCACCAGAACGCGGCGTTTTACGTCGATGGCAGCGCGCGGCCCGGCGTGGCCACGGCGGTGCAGCATCAGGGCAAGGAACTGAGCTACAACAACATCAACGATACCGACGCTGCGTTTGAGCTGGTGGCGGAATTTTCGCCCGAAGACGGCCCGGCCGTGGCGATCATCAAGCACGCCAACCCTTCTGGCGTGGCGCGCGGGGCGACGCTGCTGGAGGCCTATCAGAACGCTTTTGATTGTGATCGCACCTCGGCCTTCGGCGGGATCGTCGCGCTCAACATGCCGCTCGACGCCAAGACGGCGCGCGCGATCACCGAGATATTCACCGAAGTGGTAATTGCGCCGGGGGCGAGTGCCGAGGCGAGAGAGATTTTCGCGGGCAAGAAAAACCTGCGCCTGCTCACCACCGAGGCCCTGCCTGATCCACGCGCGGGCGGCATGACCGTGCGTCAGGTTTCGGGTGGCCAGCTCTACCAGAACAAGGACAATGGCTTTGTTAGCCTCGACGACCTCAAGGTGGTCACGAAAAAGGCCCCGACCGAGGACCAGATGCGCGATCTGCTGTTTGCCTGGAAAGTGGCCAAGCACGTGAAATCCAACGCCATCGTCTACGTCAAGGGTCTTGCCACGGTGGGCGTGGGGGCCGGGCAGATGAGCCGGGTGGATTCGGCCAATATCGCCGCGATCAAGGCCCGGCGCATGGCTGATGCGCTCGGGCTCGATGAGAGCCCGGCAGTGGGCTCGGCGGTGGCGTCGGATGCCTTCTTCCCGTTTCCCGACGGGCTGATGGAGGCCGCTGCGGCGGGGGCCACATGCGTGATCCAGCCCGGTGGCTCGATGCGCGATGCCGAGGTGATCGCGGCGGCCGACGAGGCCGGGCTTGCCATGGTGTTCACCGGCATGCGCCACTTCCGGCACTGACCGCATGCGCTGGACGGCCCTCACCGCCGGGTTCACGCTCGCGCTTGACCAGATCACCAAGTTCTGGGTCGTCCACCTGCTCGATCTCCAGGCGCGGGGCGCGATTGATGTCGCCCCGCCGTATCTCAACCTTCGCATGGCGTGGAACCGGGGGATAAATTTCGGCCTCGGCGCCTCAGACGGCGATGCGATGCGCTGGGTGCTGATTGCCGTGGCGCTGGTGATTTCGGCGCTGGTGATCGTCTGGGTGCGGCGTGAGCGGATGGGTTTGCGCGCGCAGGTGGCAGCCGGGCTTCTGGTCGGCGGGGCGATCGGCAACGTGATCGACCGGATCGCTTATGGTGCGGTGGCGGATTTTCTCAACATGTCGTGCTGCGGCTGGCGAAATCCATGGTCGTTCAACGTTGCGGATATCGGTGTATTTGCCGGCGCGGCGGGGCTGGCGCTGTTTACCGGGAGCAAATCCCGGCATTAGCCCCGTGACGCGCCGAATCTTATGCGGTAAAGAGGGGGCGAAGCTCGGGTGAAGGAGAGGCTCATGCGGGGCAGGTTAGGCAAGACGTTTATGGCTTTCGTGGGCCTCGTGCTGCTGTCGGCCTGCGACAGCGAGCCGAAGCTGATGAACATCCGCACCGATGCGCCAGACGAGTTTTCCGTTCTGCCAACCAGGCCGCTGGAAGCGCCGGAGGATTACACCGCCCTGCCCGAGCCGGATCGCGGCGGGATCAACTTGGCCGATCCCCAGCCCAAGGCCGATGCCGTGGCGGCGCTCGGCGGCAATCCCGACCGGGTGGCCCGTGGCCAGATCTTCGCCGGAGAGCAGACGCTGCTTTCCTACACCAGCCGCTATGGCGTGCCCGGCGATATCCGCGATACACTCGCCGCGGAAGACCTTGAATGGCGCAAGCAAAACAACGGCAAGCTGCTGGAGCGGCTGTTCAATGTGAACGTCTATTTCGAGAGCTATGCGGCGATGGCGCTTGATCAGCACCTTGAGCTGGAACGGCTGCGCGACAAGGGGGTCTGGACGCCTTCGGCGCCGCCAGATCCCGAAATCAAGGTCGAATAACCGCATCTTCACGTTCACAAGCGCTTGCGTCGGGCTTGTATCCGCTGGCGGCATGGCCAAGCTGTAACCGGCAGCAAGAGGAGGTTTCATGCGGTTAGCCCGGTTCGCGGTATTCGCAGTGCTCGCGCTTTCGGCCCGTCCGCTCATGGCGGCGGGCGAGGTGACGGATTTCACCCTTGATAACGGCATGCAGGTGGTGGTGATCGAGGATCACCGTGCGCCGGTGGTTGTGCATATGGTTTGGTATCGCACCGGCGCCGCCGACGAGCCGCCGGGCAAATCGGGCATCGCCCATTTTCTCGAACACCTGATGTTCAAGGGCACTGACGAGCGGGCGGCGGGCGAGCTATCTAAGGTGGTCGAGGCCAATGGCGGCTCCGACAATGCCTTCACCTCCTACGATTACACCGCCTATTTCCAGCGCGTTGCCGCCGACCGGCTGGCGCTGATGATGGAAATGGAGGCCGACCGGATGCGCGATCTGGCCCTCGCGCCCGATGATGTGGCCACCGAGCGCAGCGTGATTCTCGAAGAGCGCGCCACTCGAACCGACAGCGAGCCCGGCGCGCTGTTTCGTGAAGAGCTCGACGCAGCGCTCTACCGCAACCATCCTTACGGCGTGCCGGTGATCGGCTGGAAGGGCGAGATGGAAGGGCTGACGCGCGACGATGCGCTTGCCTTCTACCGGCAATTCTACGCGCCCAACAACGCGATCCTGATCGTCGCGGGCGACGTGCTGCCCGACGAGGTGCGCGCGCTGGCCGAGGCGCAATATGGGCGGCTGGTACCGAGCGAGGGGATCGGCCCCCGCGCCCGGCCGCAAGAACCGCCTTCGCGCGCGGCCCGCCGAATCGTGCTCGAAGATGCGCGCGTTGCCCAGCCCTCGCTGATGCGCAGCTACCTGGCCCCGGCCCGCGAGCCGGGCGATCAGGGCACGGCGGCGGCGCTGGCTTACCTCGCCCGTCTGCTCGGCGGCGACGCGGCAACCTCGGTTCTGGGCCGGGCGCTGCAGTTCGACAGCCAATTGGCGGTGCATACCAGTGCAGGCTATTCGGCAACCTCGCTCGACGACACAACGTTTTCCGTGGTGGTCGTTCCCGCCGAGGGCGTGAGCCTCGCCGAGGCCGAGGCCGCGCTTGACGCCCAGCTTGCCACCTTCCTCAAAACCGGGCCAGACCCGGTGGCGTTCGAGCGGCTCAGGATGCAGATCCGCGCCGCCGAGATCTACGCCCTTGATGACGTGGGCGAGATTGCCGACCGCTACGGGCGCGCGCTCACCACCGGGCTCAGCATTGGCGACGTGCAAGCCTGGCCCGAGGCTCTGCAGGCGGTCACGATCGACGATGTGCTGACGGCGGCGCGCGCGGTGCTCGACAAGCGCGCCTCCGTCACCGGCTGGCTGTTGCCCGAAGGCGGGGAGGGCGTGCTGTGATCCGGTTTGCATCAGCGCTGGCGTTTCTTGTGCTCGTGGCCCTGCCAGCCCGCGCCGAGGTCGATATCCAGGAGGTCACTTCGCCCGGCGGGCTCACGGCCTGGCTGGTGGAGGAGCATTCGATACCCTTCGTCGCGCTGGAGCTCCGGTTTCGCGGCGGCGCTTCGCTCGATGCGCCCGGAAAGCGCGGCGCGATCAACCTGATGACCGGGCTGATCGAGGAAGGTGCGGGCGAGCTTGATGCGCAGGGATTTGCCGAGGCGCGTGACGATCTCGCGGCGAGTTACCGGTTTGACGTGGGCGATGATGTGCTTTCGGTTTCGGCCAGGTTTCTCACCGAAAACCGCGATGCTGCCGTGGCGTTGCTGCAATCCGCGCTCACCGATCCGCGCTTTGATGCGCAAGCCATCGAGCGGGTGCGTGGGCAGGTGCTGGCGCATCTCAAATCGCGCGAAACTGATCCCGGCGCGCTCGCCTCGGCCGCTTTTGATCGGCTCGCGTATGGCGATCACCCTTACGGCAGCTATTACGGCGGCACGCCCGAAAGCGTGGCGGCGCTGACCCGTAATGACATTCTCGACGCCTTCGCCCGCACGGTGGCGCGCGACCGTGTGGTGATCGCGGCGGTGGGCGATATCACCGAAAGCGAGCTTGGCGCGCTGGTTGATACCCTGCTCGGGGGTCTGCCCGAAACCGGCGCTCCGTTGCCCGCCGAGCTGGCCTTCGGCGCGACAGGCGGGATCACCGTGGTGCCCTTCGAGACGCCGCAATCGGTGGCGCAGTTCGGCCAACCGGGCATTTCGGTGGAAGACCCCGACTTCTTCGCCGCCTTCATCCTCAATACCGTTCTTGGCGGCGTTGGCTTCAACAACCGGCTGATGGAGGAGGTGCGCGAAAAGCGTGGCCTTACCTATGGCATTGGCACCTACCTGGTGGATTCGGACTATTCCGAAAGCCTGGTTGGCAGTGTGTCGACGGTGAATCCGAGGATGGGAGAAACCATCGACGTGGTGCGCGGCGCGTGGGCGCTTATGGCGCGCGAGGGGCTCACCGCCGAAGAGTTGGCCGGGGCCAAGACCTATCTCACCGGCGCGTATCCCTTGCGGTTTGACGGCAACGCACCGATCGCGCGGATCCTCGTCGGCATGCAGCTCTCGGGCTATCCGGTGGACTATGTGAAAACCCGCAACGCGCGGATCGAGGCAGTAACGCTGCAAGAAGCCAACCGGGTTGCCGCCGAACTGTTTCGCCCCGAGGCGCTGCGTTTCGTGGTGGTCGGTCAGCCGGAGGGCGTTCAGAGCACAAACTAGCGTTCCCAACCTGTCAGATGGTTCCCGCGCATCGCCGTGCCGCGGTGCGGCGATCCGACCTCTGTGCAGTAGCGCTTTATTCCAGCCATGCCGGCGTGCCATCGCA
>MNZL01000022.1:6153-6679 GCA_001873585.1 Rhodobacterales bacterium CG2_30_65_12
CAGCCCGGCCAGATCGCCGTGCGGTGGGGGTGGCCCGCGATGCGCGGCGGCCTGCGGCCGCTGTTTCGCGCAGGGCGCTCGGGGCAACCGTTCCCTTGCGGGTGGCTTTTGTCGGGTGGGGAACACCAGGCTTTCACTTTTTCAATATCAATAGATGAATTTGCCTGCTTCAACGCATGTTGATTTCATTATTTCCACCTGCCGCTGAAAGCAGCGCCTTGGCTGCCGCGCGCGCCTCGGCGGTGACGGCCTCGCCCGAGAGCATCCGCGCCACCTCGTCTACCCGCGCCGCCGCATCGAGCGGCGTCACCTTGGTGAGCGTTGCCCCGTCTTCAACCGATTTCGCAACCTGCCAGTGATGCGCGCCGAGCGCGGCCACCTGCGGGCTGTGGGTGACAACCAGCACCTGCCCGCCCTCGTCGGCCAGCGTTTTCAAGCGCCGCCCCACGGCGTCGGCGGTGGCGCCGCCCACGCCCCTGTCGATCTCGTCAAAGATCATCGTCAGCCCGGTCGCGTCGCGGGTGAG
>MNZL01000163.1 GCA_001873585.1 Rhodobacterales bacterium CG2_30_65_12
GCGTCGATCATATGGTGTGCGACCGCGTGCCGCCGTTCGCGGCGCCGCTGTTTCTCGAAGTCGGCAAGGTGCCGGTCGAGGGCGCGGGGGCGGAGGCGCTGATGGCGGCGGAGGCCGAGCGGCTGATGGCCGAGGCCGGGCTTGGCTGATCCGGGTCAGCGTCCGTCGGCGGCGGCAAACACCCGGGCCGGGTCGATATCGCGCCGCCCGGCAAGCCCGTCGCGCACCGCCCACCACAAAAGCCGCAAAAACCTCCCGCGCACGCCTTCGTGGTGGCGCAGTTTCAGCGCCCATTTGCCGATCAATGGCCAGATCACCAGCCAGAACCACGGCCCGGCGAGGGCGCGGTAGAGAAACACCTGGTTGCGGTGGTAGTAGTAGGTTTTCCAAAGCGGGTGCAGCCGGCGCGCCGAGCCGCCCTTGAGCGAGCCGCAATCGTGCTCAAAGCGGATCTCGGGCACAAAGCCGATCCGCCCGCCGGCCCGGGTGAGGCCGAGGGTATAGAGCACGTCGTCGGCATAGATGAAGAGCCGCGGATCGGGGTAACCCGCCCGCGCCATTGCGCCGCGCGAGAGAAAGAGGCCGACGAAGGTTGACCAGTCTACCCGGCGCTGGGGGGCAGCGTAATCGGCGAGCGCGAGTTGGGCCACGTCGCCGCGCCCGGTGGCGTAGCGCAGGAAGGTGGGCAGATCGGCGAACGGGTTCATCGCCGGGCGGTTCATGCCGCAGATTGCGCCATCGGGGTAATAGACCGCCGCCGCCACGGCATCCCACCCGCCAGGATCGGTGGCGTGAAACGTGGCGAGCGCGTCGGGCGCGGGGCGGGCATCGTCGTCCATCACCACCAGCCAGTCGGGATCGAACATCTCGACCGCGCGGCGCATCCCGAGGTTGAACCCGCCCGCGCCGCCGAGGTTGTCGGGGCTCAGGATTGCGTGCAACCGGCCATCCGTCTGGCCCCTGAGCCAATCGCCGGTGCCGTCGGGCGAGGCGTTGTCGACCACCAGCACAGCCTGCAGATGTTCAGGCGCCGCCGCCAGCAGGCGGCCAAGCGTGATCTGGAGCTGGGCGAGGCGGTTGAAGGTTACCACCACCGCCACCAGCCGCCCCTTGCCCGCCTCAGCCGTGCTCGCAGTCATCTCGTTTCGCCCTCTCCGCCGGGTCTGTGCGCATATTCCGCCAGAACTGTCAATTTCACCCCGGGCCCCCACCCCGACCATGCGGCAACCGGCGCAAAACTGGCCAAACGGTTTACATTCCCGGCCGGCTATGTTCTTTTTGCGACATAGGCCCGGCTTTCATGTCGTATTCTGACAATGCGGCCGCCGGGAAATCGCCTGTTCGAGGCGGTGACCAGCTGCTTGCGCAAGCAAAGCGGCTGGAAATCAAGCTACACCTTGGGGGATCCCATGACATTTACCAAACTTGGCGCGCTTGGCCTTGGCGTTTCGATGCTGGCCACCGGCGCAGCTGCACAAGACTGCGGCGATATCACGATTTCCGAGATGAACTGGGCCTCGGCCGAACTGATGGCCAATGTCGACAAGATCATCCTCGAAGCGGGCTACGGCTGCTCGGTCGAACTCATCCCAGGCGCGACCGAGACCACCTTCGCCTCGATGAACGAAAAGGGCGAGCCCGATGTGGCCCCCGAGCTCTGGGCCAACGCCGTGCGCGTTCAGCTCACCGCGGCTGAAGAAGAGGGCCGCATGCACATCCTCAACCAGGGCCCGATCACCGACCTGGGCGAAGGCTGGTGGGTCACCGACAAGTTCTCCAAAGACCACCCGGAGCTGGATACCGTCGAGAAGGTGCTTGAGCACCCGGAGATGTTTCCCGATGCCGAAGACCCTTCAAAAGGTGCCTTCATGGGCTGCCCGGCCGGCTGGGGCTGCCAGCTCAACAACGCCAACCTGTTTCGCGCTTTCGGCATGGCAGACAAGGGCTGGGTGCTGGTCGATCCGGGCTCGGCGGCGGGGCTTGACGGCTCGATCGCCAAGGCCAGCGAGCGCGGTGAGCCGTGGTTTGGCTATTACTGGTCGCCGACCTCGCTGATCGGCAAATACCACCTGCGTCTGCTTCCGTTTGAAGTGCCGTTTGCCGGCCGCGACAACTGGGATAATTGCATCGTCAAGCCAGACCAGGATTGCCTTGATCCGAAGCCGACGGCTTGGACCGAGTCGGCGGTTTATACGGTGGTGACCGACAACTTCATGAAGGTCGGCGGCGACGCTGCGGGGTATTTCGAGAAGCGCGTGTTCCCGGGAACGGCGATGAACGAAATGCTGGTTTACATGAGCGAAAACCAGGCAACCGGCGAAGATGCCGCCTACCACTTCCTCGAAACCTACGAGGATTTGTGGACCGGCTGGGTGCCCACGGACGCAATCGAGAAGATCAAGTCGGAGCTGTGATCGCCGCAAACTGAAGCAGAAGAAGCGGGGGGCAACCGGCCCCCCGTTTTTGTGACCGCCCCGGCGCGGGGCGAAAAAATGAAAACGAGGGGAACGGAAAATGTGGGAATTTCTCACTGAATTTCCGGCCATTGGCCGCCGCGATCTGGCAGTGATGAAAAAAGCGATCGATGAAGCATTCAAAGGCTTCTCTCGCACTTACGGGGAGAGTCTGGAAAATTTTTTCAATCCGCTTTTGAAGTTTCTTGTCTGGATTGAAAAGCTGCTTCTCGCCACCCCCTGGCCGGTGATCCTTGTGGTCGTAGGCGGCCTGGCCTGGCTTGGTTCGCGCTCGTGGAAGATCACAACCGGCGCGGTGCTCGCCTTTGTGGTGATCGGCGTGTTTGACATGTGGGAAGATACAATGGCGACGCTGGCGATCATCTCAGTCGCCACCCTGCTGTGCATCGTGATCGGCATCCCGGTCGGCATCCTGATGGCGCGCTCCGAGCGGATGCAGCAGTTGATTACCCCGGTGCTCGACGTGATGCAGACGATCCCCTCTTTCGTCTACCTGATCCCGGTGGTGATGCTGCTCGGGATCGGCAAGGTGCCCGGCCTGATCGCCGTGCTGATCTACGCGATCCCGCCGGTCGTGCGGCTGACCAACCTCGGCATCCGGCTGGTCGACTCGGAAGTGCTCGAAGCCGCCGATGCCTTCGGCGCTTCGCCACGCCAGAAACTTTTCGGTGTGCAATTGCCGCTGGCGCTGCCCAACATCTTTGCCGGCGTCAACCAGACCATCATGATGGCGCTGTCGATGGTGGTGATCGCCTCGATGATCGGCGTCAAGGGGCTCGGCGTGCCGGTGCTGCGCGCGATATCGAACCAGTATCTCGCGCTCGGCCTGATGAACGGCCTCGCCATCGTCGCGCTGGCGATCATCTTCGACCGCGTTTCGCAAAGCTACGGCAAGCGGCTGCAGGCCTACCGGGGGCAAGGCAATGACTGAACCGAAAATCCGCATCCGAAACCTCTACAAGATCTTCGGCGACCACCCCGACCGCGTGCTGCCCTTGGTGCGTGACGAGGCGATGGGCAAGGACGAGCTGCTTGAAAAGCACAACCACGTGCTCGGCGTGAACAACGTTTCGCTCGATATCTTCCCAAAGCAGGTTCAGGTGGTGATGGGCCTCTCGGGCTCGGGCAAATCCACCCTGATCCGCCACATCAACCGGCTGATCGACCCCACCGGCGGCGAGTTGACCGTGGACGGCGAAGACGTTCTGGCGATGGACGAGACCCAGCTACGCGCTTTGCGCCGCCACAAGATGTCGATGGTGTTTCAGAAGTTCGCGCTCCTGCCGCACCGCACGATTGCCGAAAACGTGGGCTACGGGCTCGAGGTGCAGGGCATGGCTGATGCCGAGATCGCCAGCCATACCCAGCACTGGATCGACCGGGTTGGCCTCTCGGGCTACGAGAGCCATTACCCCGGTCAGCTCTCGGGTGGCATGCAGCAGCGCGTTGGCCTCGCCCGAGGGCTGGCGACGGATGCCGACATCCTGCTGATGGACGAGGCGTTCTCGGCGCTCGACCCGCTCATTCGCTACGACATGCAGTCGATCCTGCTCGAGCTGCAGAACGAGCTGCACAAGACCATCGTCTTCATCACCCACGACCTCGACGAAGCGCTGCGGCTTGGCGACGATATCGCCATCTTGCGCGACGGCGGGATGGTGCAGCAGGGCGACGCGCAACAGATCGTGCTCAAGCCGGCCGACGATTACATCCGCGATTTCATCAAGGATATCAACCGCGCCAAGGTGATCCGCCTGCGCGCGCTGGCCGAACCGCTGCCGCAAGGTGCCGCGCCGCCCGAGGGGCTGCCCACCCTGCCCGCCGCGACCGTGCTCGATGACGCGATGCTGGCGATGTCGGGCGCGCCGGGCCAGACGGTGCTGGTCGAGCGCCAGGACGGCACACTCGCCGGCACCGCAACCCTTACCCAGGCGATCGAAGCGCTGCACGGCTGATCCCGTGCCCGCACGGACTCTTGTCAAACCGGGCCAACGCGGCCCGGTTTTTCGTCGTTGTGCGGCTGGCGCCATCATCTTGTTACCCAAAACTCATTATGATTCAGATCAAGGCAGACCTGGCGGCAAGATGGGACCATTTCAGGTGAGCCCAAGGCATGAAGGCCCGCTGGGACGAGAGAAACAGGGCAACAAGCGCACGGCGCAACGCATGCCAGGCGCAGCCGACGGGGTCGGGCAAATGTGAAGGATCTGAACCGCCCAACCAGGAGGGATGTGCATGAAAGATGTTGTCTTCATTGGCGATCACCGCCAGGCCGCCCTGTTTCACGAAGCCGGAATTGCCAGTTATGCACCGCCTGTCGGGCACTTGGCAGAACGTGTGCTGGCCGAACGTAGCCGCTGCCGGGTGTTGGCGATGACCGAGCGCACGCTGCGCGCCCTGCCCGCCGATCTCGCCCGCGAATTGCGCGCGAGCCGCTGGCCGCGGCTCGAAGTCTTGCCGGAGATCGAAACTGGCGGGGCCTGCGCAATGCTTTTGCAAAGTCTGCTCCCGAATGGGAAAAACACGCGCTCCGCATCGGCCTGACTCGCCGCCCCTTGCCCCCATTGGCGCCCCGGGTCTTACCCCGCCAGCGCCGCGCGCTCGGCCCGGAGTGCCTCGATCCAGCGATACCAGCCTTCGAGCCCCTCGCCGGTGAGGGCCGAGACGGTGAGCACCCCGATCTGCGGGTTCACCTGCCGGGCGTAAGCGATGCACTGCGCCACGTCGAACGGCACATATGGCAGAAGGTCAGCCTTGTTGATTAGCATCAGCCGCGCGGCGGCAAACATGTCGGGATACTTGATCGGCTTGTCCTCGCCTTCCGTCACGCTGAGGATCACCACCTTCGCCGCCTCGCCAAGGTCAAACCCCGCCGGGCAGACGAGGTTACCCACGTTCTCGATAAACAGCGTCGCCCCCGGCGCGAGAACCAGCCCGTGCAGCGCGCGGTGCACCATGTCGGCATCGAGGTGGCAGCCCTTGCCGGTGTTGATCTGCACCGCCCGTGCCCCGGTGGCGCGGATGCGCTCGGCGTCGAGGCTGGTCTGCTGGTCGCCCTCGATCACCGCCACCGGCATCCGGTCTGAAAGATCCGTGGCGGTGCGGGCCAGCAGCGTGGTCTTGCCCGAGCCGGGCGACGAGACGAGGTTGAGCGCCAACGTGCCGGTGGCGGTAAAATGCGCCCGGTTGTGCGCTGCCACGGCATCGTTGCGGGCGAGGATATTTTCCTCGATCTCGATGATCCGCGTCGCGCTCACCCCCGCCTCGTGCGTGCCGCCGAGCGGGCCGTGGTGGTGGCCGTGGTCATGGCCATGCCCGTGGTCGATCACCACCTCCGCCTGTCCGCATCCGCATGTCGTGCACATCACCCCACCTCCATGTCTTTCACCCTCAGCTCGTCGCCCGAAAGCACCCTGAGCCCCACGCCACCGCAGACCGGGCAGGCTTCGCCGAGGCGGTCGATCTCGACAGTGCTTGCGCAAGTATCGCACCGCGCGCGCCCCGGCGCACGGTCAATTTCCAGCGCCGCTCCCGCAGCCGGGCTGCCGGGGGTCACCGCCTCGAAGGCAAAGGACAGCGCCGCCGGCTCGACGTGGGCCAGTGCGCCGATCTCGAGCCGCACCCGCACGATCCGCTCCGCCCCGGCGGAACGGGCCTTGTCGGTGACGATCCGCACCACGGCTTCGGCAAGCGCCATCTCATGCATCTTCGATCTCCACGCTGGCTGCCACGCAGGGGTCGATCGCCAGCACATGCAGTTCGGCCGCCTGCCGGTTTGCCGCCTGGCCGACGAGCCCCGCCGCTGCCGGACCACCGGGCGCGAAGTTCGCCTCCGTTGGCGCCTCGGTGACGCAAGCCGCGACAATCCCGTTCTCCACCGTCAGCCGGTGCGTGAGCGGCCCGCGCGCCGTTTCCACCACCGCCTCCCCGTGCCCGGTCTGGCGCGACGGGGCGCGAGCGGGCTCGGGGATGATCGCGTCAAGCGCCTCAATCATCTGCAAAGGCAGGAGCGCGAGTTCGGCCCGCGCCGCCGCCAGCCGCGCCGCCAGCCCGGCGCCTTGGGCGGCCCGGACCGCGGCCACCGTCTCGTGCTCCCAGCAACGGCGCAGCGCCCCGGCCTCAGGCGCCATCCCCTCGGGCAGGGTGCCGTAGGCGTCAAGCCCGAGG
>MNZL01000052.1 GCA_001873585.1 Rhodobacterales bacterium CG2_30_65_12
TGGCGTGCGCCATGCCTTTGGCCCGGTCACGCCCGATGACGTGCCCGCCCTGCTGCGCGGCGATTTTCCCGGCCACGGGCCGACGGAACAGATCCCCTTCTTCGCCCGCCAGACCCGGCTCACCTTTGCCCGCTGCGGGGTGATCGACCCGCTGTCGCTGGCCGATTACGAGGCCCACGGCGGGCTTTTGGGCCTGCGCGCCGCCATCGCCGCACCAGAGGCGATTGTGCCGACGATGGTGGCGAGCGGCCTGCGCGGGCGCGGCGGCGCGGGCTTCCCGACCGGCATCAAGTGGAAGACGGTGGCGGAGGCGGAAGGGAGCCGCAAATATATCGTCTGCAATGCCGACGAGGGCGACAGTGGCACCTTTGCCGACCGCATGCTGATGGAGGGCGACCCGTTCAGCCTGATCGAGGGCATGGCGATTGCCGGGATCGGCGTGGGAGCCACCAAGGGCTTCATCTACCTGCGCTCTGAATACCCCGACGCGCATTCGACGTTATTGCAGGCGCTGGAAATCGCCCGCGAAAACGGGCTGCTGGGGCCAAGCGTGCTCGGCTCCGGCTTCGCCTTCGGCATCGAGCTGCGGCTTGGCGCGGGGGCTTACGTCTGCGGCGAGGAAACCAGCCTGCTCAACAGCCTCGAAGGCAAGCGCGGCGTGGTCCGCGCCAAGCCGCCGCTGCCCGCTCTGGAGGGCTTGTTCGGCAAGCCCACCGTGGTGAACAACGTGCTCTCGCTGGCGACGGTGCCGGTGATCTTCGAGAAAGGCGCGGAGAACTACGCCGGGCTTGGCGTGGGCCGCTCGAAAGGCACGATGCCGATCCAGATCGCCGGCAACGTGAAATTCGGCGGGCTTTTCGAGGCACCCTTCGGCCTCACGCTCGGCGAGATCGTGCACGCGGTTGGCGAAGGCACCCGCTCTGGCCGTCCGGTGAAGGCCGTGCAGGTGGGCGGGCCGCTCGGCGCCTATTTTACCCCCGAACAGTTTGCCACGCCGTTTACCTATGAGGATTTCGACGCAGCGGGCGGGCTGATCGGCCACGCCGGCGTGGTGGTGTTTGACGACAGCGCCAACATGATGGCGCAGGCACGGTTTGCCTTCGAGTTCTGCGCTGTGGAAAGCTGCGGCAAGTGCACCCCTTGCCGGATCGGTGCCGTGCGCGGGGTGGAGGTGATCGACAGGATGGCAGCAGGCGAACACTTAGGTGCGTTGCTAACCGACCTTTGCGAGACGATGCGCGATGGCTCGCTCTGCGCGCTTGGGGGCTTCACGCCCTACCCGGTGATGTCGGCATACCGACTTTTCCCCGACGACTTCGCAGCAGCCAAGGAGGCGGCGGAATGAAAGACCTGATCATCCCCTGGGACGAGCACGACAAGGGCACACCCGCCCGCACCGGCGCGCCGGTGACGCTGACCATCGACGGCTTCGAGGTGACGGTGCCGGAAGGCACGAGCGTGATGCGTGCCGCCGCCGAAGCCGGGATCGACGTGCCGAAGCTCTGCGCCACCGATACGCTGGAGGCCTTCGGCTCCTGCCGGCTCTGCGTGGTCGAGATCGACGGGCGCAAGGGCACGCCCAGCTCCTGCACAACGCCGGTGGTGCCCGGCATGGTGGTTCACACCCAGTCGGAAAAGGTGCGCCGAATCCGGCGCGGGGTGATGGAGCTTTACATCTCCGACCATCCGCTCGATTGCCTCACTTGCGCCGCCAACGGCGATTGTGAATTGCAGGACATGGCGGGTGTCGTCGGTCTGCGCGATGTGCGCTACGCCACGGGCGAGAGCCATTTCGAGCAATTCGGACCCTCCGGCGGCAACCCGCTGTGGGCGCCGAAGGACGAGAGCAACCCGTATTTCACCTACGATCCGGCCAAGTGCATTGTCTGCTCGCGCTGCGTGCGCGCCTGCGAGGAAATACAGGGCACCTTTGCGCTCACAATCGAGGGCCGGGGATTTGACAGCCGCGTCTCGCCCGGCGCCGGATTTGACGATTTCCTGACGTCCGATTGCGTAAGCTGCGGTGCTTGCGTGCAAGCCTGCCCCACCGCCACCTTGCAGGAAAACAGCATGATCGCGCTCGGCACGCCGATGCGCTCGGTGGTGACCACCTGCGCCTATTGCGGCGTCGGGTGCAGCTTCAAGGCCGAGCTAAATGGCGATACGCTGGTGCGGATGGTGCCGCACAAAGCGGGCAAGGCCAACCGCGGGCATTCCTGCGTGAAAGGCCGCTTTGCCTGGGGCTACGCCAACCATTCGGACCGGATCCTGAGCCCGATGATCCGGGGCAGCATCGACGAGCCGTGGCGCGAAGTGAGCTGGGACGAGGCGCTTTCGTATGCGGCCAAACGCCTGCAGGATATTCAGGCCGAGCACGGGCGGCGCTCGATTGGCGTGATCACGTCGAGCCGCTGCACCAACGAGGAAACCTTTCTGGTGCAGAAACTCGCCCGCGCGGTGTTTCTCAACAACAACACCGACACCTGCGCGCGGGTCTGTCACTCGCCCACCGGCTACGGGCTGGGGCAAACCTTTGGCACCTCCGCCGGCACGCAGGATTTTGATTCTGTCGCACTGGCGGATGTGGTGATCGTGATGGGGGCAAACCCGACCGACGCCCACCCGGTGTTTGCCTCACGGCTCAAGAAGCGGCTTCGGGCGGGCGCCAAGCTCATCGTGATCGACCCGCGCAAGATCGACCTGGTGAAATCGAACCACATCAAGGCCACGCACCACCTCGCGCTGAGGCCCGGCACCAACGTGGCGGTGATCACGGCGCTCGCCCATGTGATCGTCACCGAGGGGCTGGCCGACGAGGCCTTCATCGCCGCGCGCTGCGAGGGCGACAGCTTTGCCGATTACGCCGCGTTCGTGTCTGATCCGCGCCACAGCCCCGAAGCGGTCGAAGCGCTGACCGGCGTGCCGGCGGATGAGATGCGGGCGGCCGCGCGCACCTTTGCCAAAGGCGGCAATGGGGCAATCTACTATGGTCTTGGCGTGACCGAACACAGCCAGGGCTCGACCACGGTGATGGGGATCGCAAACCTCGCCATGCTTACCGGCAACATTGGCCGGCCCGGTGTGGGGGTAAACCCGCTGCGCGGCCAGAACAACGTGCAAGGCTCCTGCGACATGGGCAGCTTCCCGCAGGAACTGCCCGGCTACCGGCATGTGAAAAACGCCGATGTGCGCGCGATTTTCGAGCAGCTTTGGGGCGTGGAGATCGACCCCGAGCCGGGCCTTCGCATCAACAACATGCTCGATGCGGCGGTGGATGGCTCCTTCAAGGGTATCTACATCCAGGGCGAAGACATCCTGCAATCAGATCCCGACACCCGGCATGTGGCGGCGGGGCTTGCCGCGATGGATTGCGTTATCGTGCATGATCTGTTTCTCAACGAAACGGCGAATTACGCCCATGTGTTCCTGCCCGGCTCCACTTTCCTTGAGAAAGATGGCACCTTCACCAACGCCGAGCGGCGCATCAACATGGTGCGCGAGGTGATGAAGCCAAAGGCCGGTATGGCCGACTGGCAGGTGACGCAGGCACTCGCCAACGCGATGGGCGCGGATTGGGCCTATACCCACCCGCGCGAGATCATGGCCGAGATCGCCGCCACCACGCCGAGCTTTGCCGGCGTGAGCTACGACCTGATCGACCGGCTTGGCTCGGTGCAATGGCCGTGCAACGAGGCCCACCCCGAGGGCACGCCGACGATGCACGTGGATGGTTTCGTGCGCGGCAAGGGGCGGTTCATCGTCACCGAATACCTGGCGACGGATGAAAAGACCGGCCCGCGCTTTCCCCTCCTGCTCACCATGGGCCGGATCCTCAGCCAGTATAACGTGGGCGCGCAGACCCGGCGCACGGACAACAACGTCTGGCACGAGGAAGACATGCTGGAGATCCACCCGGTCGACGCCGAGGACCGTGGCGTGACGGATGGCGATTGGGTGCGGCTTGCCTCGCGCTCGGGCGAGACGACGCTGCGCGCGAAGGTAACGCAACGGGTGAGCCCCGGCGTGGTCTACACCACCTTCCACCACCCCGAAACCCAGGCCAACGTGGTTACCACCGACTTTTCCGACTGGGCCACCAACTGCCCGGAATACAAGGTGACGGCGGTGCAGGTGGCGCCGTCCAACGGCACCTCCGACTGGCAGGAGCGCTATGCGGCGCAAGCGGCCAGATCACGCCGGATCGAGGCTGCCGAATGAAGCCGGTGCAAAGCCTCCCCGGCCTCGCGGTCACCCGCGACGGGGCCCGGGCGGTAACCCGGACGCTGCCGGAGGAGGTGGCGGTGGCGGTGAGCTTCAACGGCACGACGCTGGCGGTGATGATGTGCACACCCGCCGACATCGGCGACTTCGCCCACGGCTTCGCCCTCACTGAAGGCGTGATCGAAAGCCTGCGCGAGGTGGAAAGCTTCGAGGTGATCGCCCATCCCAAGGGGTTTGAAGCGCGGTTCTGGATCGCCGAGGCGCGGACCAGCGCGCTGGTCGCCCGCCGCAGACAGATGGCCGGGCCGGTGGGCTGTGGGCTGTGCGGGATCGACTCGCTGGAGGAAGCCCTGCGCCCCGTGCCTCATGTCGGCCAGCCGCGCGTGGCGCTCACCCGCGCCGAGATCGCCACCGCCACCGAGGCGTTGCGCGGGCACCAGCCGCTGCATGATCAAACCCGCGCGGTGCACGCAGCGGGGTTCCTCAGGCCCGGCGTGGGGCTGGTGCTGGCGCGCGAAGATGTGGGCCGGCACAACGCGCTTGATAAGCTGATCGGGGCGCTGGCGCTCTCGGGGGCTGACGCGAGCGGCGGCGCGATCGTGCTCACCAGCCGGGTTTCGGTGGAGATGGTGCAGAAGGCGGCAATGGCGCGCTGCCCGGTGATCGTTGCCGCCTCCGCGCCCACGGTGCTCGCCCTGCGGCTCGCCGATGAGGCCGGCATCACGCTCGCCGCCTTCGCCGGCGCCGGCGCGTTTGACCTTTATTCCCACCCAGGCCGGATCGAAACGGGAGAAACGCATGTCGCCTGACAAGATGGTTCACATGGCCAACCAGATCGCCGCCTTTTTCAACAGCCAGCCGGGTGGCGGAGCCGCCGAAAAGGTGGCCGGGCATCTCAACGATTTCTGGGAGCCACGGATGCGCGCCCAGCTCATCGCGTATATCGGGGAAGGCGGCGCGGGGCTCGATGCTCTGGTGCTCGCCGCCGCCGACCACCTCAACGCGCCCGCCGCCTGAGCAATCCGCTTTCCTCCTTGACCGGAGGTCACCAAGCCCGGCAAGCTCTATGCCGGAGGACAAACCCATGCGCGACACCAACGGCCCGTTGCCAGCCACCACCTTCTGGCAAACCTACCAGGGCAAGTTTGCCGGCGTTCCCACCTGGACCGGGTTTGACAGGTTCTGGGCGGCCTTCACGCAGACCGGTGGCGCGTGGTTCGTGTTTGACCCGGAGGGAGATGCCCCCACCGCGCCGGTGGCGGATTTTGCCGCCGCGCTGGCCGAGGCGCGCGCCTGCGTCGAAGATGTGCGCAAGCAGCGCGCCTATTGCGGCACGGTTTTTGCCGACGACCTTGCCGCGCCCGGCTTCGTCAAGGTGTTTGACCCATGGAAGATGGGCGGCGTCTGCGGCGGTTCGGGCGAGCGGGTGATGCCGCGCTGGGTGTTCAGCCGGATCGCCCCGGATGCGTTGCCGCTGCTGCCGGACGCGCCGGAAAAGAAGGGCCTCTTCGCGCGGCTTCGCAACTAGCTTGCGCGCCGGTTTGGCGCTACACCGCGCGGCATGACATTCGAGATTTTCCTCGTCGCACCCCCGGGGCTGGAGCCCGTGCTCGCCGACGAGGCCCGCGCGGCGGGCTTTGAGGTAACCGGAACCCTTCCCGGCGGCGTCACCCTTGCAGGCGGCTGGCCCGAGGTCTGGCGTGCGAACCTGACCTTGCGGGGGGCCACCCGGGTGCTCGCCCGGATCGGCGAATTTCGCGCCTTCCACCTCGCCCAGCTCGACAAACGGGCGCGCAAGGTGGACTGGGCTTCGGTGCTGCGCCCGGATGTGCCGGTGCGCGTCGAGGCCAGCACGAAACGCTCGAAAATCTACCACGCCGGGGCGGCTACCCAGCGGATCGAACGGGCGATCCACGAGGAACTTGGCGCCGAAATCGCGGCGGATGCGCCAGTGCAGATCAAGGCGCGGATCGACGACGACCTGGTAACGCTCTCGGTCGATACCTCGGGCGAGAGCCTGCACAAGCGCGGCCACAAGCTGTTTACCGGCAAGGCGCCGATGCGCGAAAATCTTGCGGCGCTGATCTTGCGTGCCTGCGGCTTTGATGGGCGCGAGCCGGTTGTCGATCCGATGTGCGGCTCGGGCACCTTCCCGATCGAGGCCGCCGAGATTGCCGCCGGGCTATTACCCGGGCGTGACCGGAGCTTTGCCTTTGAGCACCTCGCCGGGTTCGATGCCGCTGCGTTTGCGGCGATGAAGGCGGTGCCAACGCACACCCCCGCCACGCGCTTTTACGGGTTTGACCGTGACGCGGGCGCGATCAAGGGCGCCACCGAAAACGCCGCCCGCGCCGGGGTGGCGGATGTCACCAGCTTTGCGCGGGCGCCGGTGAGCGAGCTTGCGCGCC
>MNZL01000072.1:0-2880 GCA_001873585.1 Rhodobacterales bacterium CG2_30_65_12
GCCGGTGCATTCGAGCGCAATATCCACATCGCCCCAGGGCAGCTCCTTGGGATCGCGGATCGCGGTTACCTTGATCGGGCCACGGCCAACGTCGATCGTATCGCCCTTCACCGTAACGGTGCCGGGAAAGCGGCCATGCACCGAGTCGTATCGGATGAGGTGGGCGTTGGTCTCGACCGGGCCGAGATCGTTGATGGCGACCACCTCGATATCCTTGCGCCCCGATTCTTCGATCGCGCGCAGCACGTTGCGCCCGATCCGTCCGAACCCGTTGATGGCTACCTTGACCGTCATTGTCTCAATCCTTGGCTTGGGAGTGGCGCGCCGGACTAGCCCTGCGCGCGCGGAAATATGCGGGGCCTACCTTCGGGAATGCGGCGCGGGTGTCAAGCCATGGCGGCCATGCAACCGGAGCGAATCAGCGCCAGAAGGCAAGCCAGATGATGAAGTCGCTCAGCTTTTTGCCCAGAACCACGGGCAGCGAGCCGCCGAAGGCCAGCGCGTCGGCCGCGAAGACGGCGGCGATCACAAGGGCGAGGCCAATGGCGATCTTGTTGGTCATGGCTGTCTTGTCCCGCATCGCCGCAAGTGGAGCAAGGGGAAAGGCAACCGGCTCTCCCCCTTGCCCACCAGACCCGATCCGCTAGGGTGGGCGCGCAGTCTCATGGGAGGACAGCATGAGCGGACTTCTGGCGCTACTCGATGACGTGGCCGGCATTGCCAAGGTGGCGGCGGCCTCGGTTGACGATATCGCGGGGCAGGCGGCCAAAGCGGGCGCCAAGGCCGCCGGCGCGGTGATCGACGACGCCGCGGTTTCGCCAAAATACGTGCATGGATTCGAGGCCAGCCGCGAGCTGCCGATCGTCGGCAAGATCGCGCTCGGCTCGATCCGCAACAAGCTGGTCTTTCTGTTGCCTGCGGCTCTGCTGCTCGCGGCCTTCGCGCCGTGGCTGATCTCGCCATTGCTGATGCTGGGCGGGGGGTATCTGTGCTTCGAGGGGGCCGAAAAGGTCTGGCACGTGCTGTTTCCGCATGAGCAGATGATAGACGCTGCACCCGTTGCGCCGGGCGACCCGATGCATCTGGAGCGCGAAAAGGTGGCGGGCGCGATCAAGACCGATTTCATCCTGTCGGCCGAGATCATGACCATCGCCCTCGCCGCGATGCCGCCGTCCAATGTCTGGATGCAGGGCGCCACCCTGGCGCTGGTGGCCGTCGGGATCACGGCGGCGGTTTATGGCGCGGTGGCGATATTGGTGAAGATGGACGACCTCGGCCTCGCCATGGTCAAGTTCGGGCGGCTTTCGCTCACCCGCGCGCTGGGGGCGGGGATCGTGAAGGTCATGCCGGGGGTGATGAAGCTGCTGCTGATCGTCGGCACGGCGGCGATGATTTGGGTTGGCGGCAGTATCGTGGTTCACGGGCTGCATGATCTGGGCTGGCACCCGATCTTTGAGTTTGTCCGCCATTGGGCCGAAGTGGCGGCGCAGGGCGTGCCGCAGGTCTGGGCCGGCGCCGTTGGCTGGACCGTGACGGCGGCGCTTGACGGCGTGTTTGGCCTCGCCCTCGGTGTGGCGCTGATCCCGGTCGCCACCCGGCTGATCGGCCCGGCAATCGCGGCGGTGATGGGCAAGGCGGCGCAACATTGAGAAAGAGCCCGCGCCGGGCCGGGAGGCCGGGCGCGGGCAAGAGCGTGTCACACCGGGGCCCGGGCTTCAGCCGATCAGCGCTTTCACTTTTTCCACAACCGATTCGGCGGTGATGCCAAACTCCTGGTAGAGCCGCCCCGCCGGGGCCGAAGCGCCGAAGCTGTCCATCCCGACAAAGCCCGCCTTGGCCTCGCGCCCGCGCTCGCCGAGGAGCCAGCGATCCCAGCCGCCTGCGCGCACCGCCGCCTCGATCCCCACCCGCACCGGGCCGGCAGGGAGCACCTTGCGGCGGTAGCTTTCATCCTGCGCGGCAAACAGCTCCATCGACGGCATCGAGACGACTCGGGTGCCAATGCCCTCGGCCTCAAGCGCTTCGCGCGCATCCATGGCAATCTCGACCTCCGAACCGGTGGCGATCAGGATCGCCTGGCGCTTGGCCCCGGCTTCCGCCAGCACGTAGGCACCTTGGGCGGTAAGGTTCTTGTTGCGGTGCTCGCGGCGCAGCGTGGGAAGGTTCTGGCGCGAGAGCACCAGCACCGACGGGGTGCGCTGTGAGGTTAGCGCCAGTTCCCAGGCCTCCGCCGTCTCGACCGTATCGCAGGGGCGGAAGGTGTGGGTGTTGGGCGTGGCGCGGCAGATTGCGAGATGCTCGACCGGCTGGTGCGTGGGGCCATCCTCGCCGAGGCCGATGCTGTCATGCGTCATCACATAGACCGTGGGCACGCCCATCAGCGCCGACAGCCGCATCGCGCCCCTGGCGTAGTCGGTGAAAACCATGAAGGTGCCGCCGTAGGGGCGCAGGCCGCCGTGCAGCGCCATCCCGTTCATCGCCGCCGCCATGCCGTGCTCGCGGATGCCGTAATGCACGTAACGGCCCTTGCGGTTGGCGGCATCGAAAATGCCGAGATCGCCGGTGCGGGTGTTGTTCGAGCCGGTGAGGTCGGCCGAGCCGCCGATGGCTTCCGGCATGATCGGATTGACAACTTCCAGCACCATTTCCGACGATTTGCGCGTTGCCAGCTTCGGCCCCTCGTCCGCTATCTGCTTTTTCAGCGCCTTGATCGTGGCGCTGAGGCGGCGCGGCGGGTTGCCCGCGAACACCCGGGCGATTTCCTTCTGGCGTGGTTCGGTGAGGGCGGAAAAGCGCGCCTCCCAGGCCCGGCGTTCCTCGGCGCCGCGGCGGCCCACCTCGGCCCACCAGCCAGCGATATCGGCGGGGATCTCGAACGGG
>MNZL01000072.1:2901-4480 GCA_001873585.1 Rhodobacterales bacterium CG2_30_65_12
CGCGATGTTGTCCGCGCCCAGCGGCGAGCCATGCGCCTTCGCGCTGTCCTGCACTGCCGAGCCAAAGCCGATATGTGTCTTGCAGTCGATCAGCGTCGGCTTGTTGCCGGCTTTTGCCGAGGTCAACGCCCGGTCGATATCATCGGGGTCGTGGCCGTCGCAGGCCAGCACCTGCCAGCCGGCGGCGGCGAAGCGTTTGCGCTGGTCGGTCACGTCCGAGAGCGAAATCGCGCCGTCGATCGAGATATTGTTATCGTCCCACAGCACGATGAGCTTGCCGAGGCGCTGTTTGCCAGCAAGGCCGATGGCCTCGTGGCTGATGCCCTCCATCAGGCAGCCGTCGCCGGCGATCACATAGGTGTAATGGTCCTGCATCTTGCGCCCGAAGCGCGCGCGCAAAGCCTCCTCCGCCATCGCCATGCCGACGGCGGTGGCGATCCCTTGCCCGAGCGGGCCGGTGGTGGTTTCCACGCCCTGGGCGTGGCCATATTCCGGATGGCCTGCGGTGATCGCACCCCATTGGCGAAAATTGCGAATCTGCTCGAGGGTCATGTCCTCGTAGCCGGTGAGGTGCAGCAAAGCATAAAGCAGCATCGAGCCGTGGCCGGCGGAGAGCACGAAACGGTCGCGGTCATACCAGGTCGGTGCCTTGGCGTCGAACTTGAGATGGCGCGAAAACAGCACGGTGGCCACGTCGGCCATGCCCAGAGGCAAGCCGGGATGGCCCGAGTTTGCCGCCTGCACCGCGTCGACGGCGAGCATCCTCAGCGCGGCGGCGCGCATCCAGTGGTCGGGGTGTTGAGTGCGAAGGGTTTCGATGTCCACGTGCGGCCTCCTCGTGCTGCCAATCGGCTCCGGCCCCCGTGATAGCAGCCGGGGCCACAAGATCAAGCACGGCGGCCAAGTGCTTGGCCGCAAAGGGGGGCGCAATTCTCCGACGAACCCGGTAAACTCAAGCAAGCGGCGCGCGGCGGCGATTCGCATACCGTCGCAACAGACCAGAACACCAACAGCCAGATACGGGCAGACCATGACCGACATTTCCGATCTTCAGACCAGGATCACGGCGGCGCTCGACCGGATCGGCCAGGGGCTGGAGGCGCTTGAGCGCCAGCCCGGACCGCAGGCCGACCTTGGCGATGCGCAGGAGATCGCGCGCCTCACCGCCGCGCTCGAGACCGAGCGCACAGCCAATACCCAGCTTGAGGAACGGGTGCGCGCGATCAAGCAAAAGCAGGATGGCGCGGTGGAAACGCTGGCCGCAGAGGTCGAGCGGCTACGCGCGCTGCTGGTCGAGGAAGAGGCGGCGGTGTCGCGGCTGGCGCGAGTCAACGCCGAACTCAGGGCCAACACCGTGGCGCTGCGCGAGGCGATCGCCGAGGGTCTGGCCGAGCCGCATCTTGTCAACAAGGCGATGATGGCCGAGCTCGAGGCCTTGCGCGCCGCTCAGGGTGCCGACCGTGCCGAGCTTGACGCGGTGCTGGGTGAGATCGGGCCGCTGGTCGCCGACGCGCGGGCGCGCGCTGCGGCGCAAACGCCGGGGGAGGGATACGATGCCTGATGTGACGATTTCCATCGG
>MNZL01000072.1:4494-11115 GCA_001873585.1 Rhodobacterales bacterium CG2_30_65_12
GCGCCAGTTCGACGTGGCCTGCCAGGAGGGCGAGGAGCACTTTCTGCACTCAGCCGCCGCGATGCTCGATGTCGAGGCGCAAACACTGCAGAGCCAGATCCGCCACCTGACCGAAAACCGGATGCTGCTGATGGCGGGGCTGATGCTGGCCGACAAGACCGCCGGGCTCGACGACCAGCTCAAACTTGCCGAAGACCGCATCGCCGATTTGGAGGCGCGGCTGTCGGAGGCGGCCGGGCAGGGCGCGGGCGCGGTGCCCGAAGCGGTGCGCGATACCATGGCCGAGATCGCCGCGCGTGCCGAGGCGATCGCCCGGGTGGTCGAGGAAAAAGCCGCGGGCTGAACCGGCCGGGCGCATCACGGCAACGAAAAACGCCGCCCAACCCGGGCGGCGTTCGCGTGTCTGGCCATGGCCGGCGATCAGCCGTTGGCTTCGCGGATCTTGTCGGCTGCCTGTTTGGAAAAGCCAATCCCTTTCTGCTCAAACAGCTGGTCGAGCTCGCCCGAGAGGGTCATTTCGGTGACGATGTCAGACCCACCGACAAAATCGCCCTTTACATAGAGCTGCGGAATCGTCGGCCAGTCGGAAAAATCCTTGATCCCCTGGCGAATATCCGCGTCGGCGAGCACGTCGACATCCTTGAACTCGACGCCCATGAAGGTGAGCACACCAGCCACACGGGATGAAAACCCGCATTTCGGCATTTCCTTGGTGCCCTTCATGAACAGCACCACCTCGTTGCTGGTGACAGTATCCTTGATCGTGTCCTGAACGCTCATCACGGTTCCTTCCTGTTCGCGTGTTAGGGTTTACTCTGGGGCCTTGGTGGTGAGCGCGAGCGCGTGCAAATCGCCGTGCGGCCCGTCCATCTTGCCCTTGAGCGCGGCATAGACAGCGCGCTGCTGCTGCACCCGGTTCATGCCTCGAAAGCTCTCGTCGATCACTTCCGCCGCCCAATGGTTGCCGTCACCGGCTGTGTCGGTGATGGTGATCTTCGCCGCCGGGAACTGGGCCCGGATCAGCGCCTCGATCTCATGTTCTTCCATCGCCATCTGCGTTGTCTCCCCGCTATCGTGGTTTCTGACAGAAATAGGCGGGTATGCGCCCGCTCGCAAGGGGCGGCGTGCGTGCCGGTCACACCCAGTCGCGTAAAGCAGGCAGAAACGCCCTCAGCCGGGCGGGCGTGTCGGAGGCGAGGAAGGCGGCAAGGCTTTCCTCGGTCCACGCCTCGGGCAGGTAGGCTTCGAGCAGATCTTCGCGTGCTGCTGCAAGCGAGGCGGGCAGCTCCAGCCGGCCGGCGGCGACGAGCAGTTCCAGCCCGGAATGCACCTGACGCATCGCTGCGAAAGCGGCGATCATCGGTTCGGCCAGCGCCGGCTCGCGGCGCCAGTCACGGCCGGCAAACAGCTCTTGTGTCACCCGCTGGCCCGCGCCCTGGCACTCATAGGCGGCACAGCCCTTGAAGCCCTCCGCATCGAGCCGGCCATACAGCGCGCAACCCATCTCTGCGTCGAGGTTGGGGCAGGGCAGGCCGGCAGGCTTGTCGATGGCGAAATCCTCGCCCGCGTCAAACGCCAGCGCCATGCAGCACAGCGCGGCGCAGGATGAGCAATCGGAGCGAAGTGGGGGCAGGTGTTTCATCCGGTTTGGCCGCCGCGTTTGTCTTCTTTGGTCCACAAATACCTTCGGGGGGTGAGCCCGCAGGGCGAGGGGGGCAGACAGCCCCCTTCACGGTCTCAGGTGGCCTTGGCCTCGAAGCTGGAGCGGAAGATCGCCGCAAGCTCATCCAGCGGCGCTTGCGAGCCCCCAAGATGAACCGCGCTGCCGGTGAAGCGGCCCACGGTATTGACCGGCACGCCGGCCCTGCCTGCGGCCACCAACAGCGCCTCCGCCTCGTCAAAATTGCACGCCACCAGATAGCGCGCCTGGTCTTCGCCAAACAGCGTCGCGGTATCGCCGGCGTCGAGATGCACACCCACGCCGGCGGCCTCGGCCATTTCGAAGGCGGCAAGCGCGAGGCCGCCATCGGAGAGATCGGTGCAGGCCTTGATCAGCGCGCGGTTGGCCCGGATGAAATCGCCGTGGCGCTTCTCGGCCACGAGGTCGACCGGCGGCGCATCGCCCTCTTCTCGGTGGAACACCTCCGCCAGCAGTGCCGACTGGCCGAGATGGCCATGGGTTTCACCGATCACCATCGCCACATGGCCTTCGCGCGCGACACCGGCGATCAGATCGGTCTCGAAGTTGTGCAAAATCCCCACTGCGCCGATGGTCGGCGTGGGCAGGATGCCTTCCCCATCGGTCTCGTTGTAAAGCGAGACGTTGCCCGAGACGATCGGCATATCGAGCGCCGCTACGGCCTGGCCGATGCCTTTGATCGCGCCGACGAACTGGCCCATGATCTGCGGCTTTTCGGGGTTGCCGAAGTTGAGGTTGTCGGTGGTGGCCAGCGGCGTGGCCCCAACGGCGGTGAGGTTGCGAAAGGCTTCCGCCACCGCCTGCTTGCCGCCCTCCACCGGGTTGGCCTTGACGTAGCGCGGGGTGACGTCGGAGGTAAACGCCACGGCCTTGTCTGTGCCATGCACCCGCACCACACCGGCGCCGAGGCCGGGCACGCGCACGGTGTCGGCCATCACCATCTGGTCGTATTGCTCATAGACCCATTGTTTTGCAGCGTAGTTGGGCGAGGAAATCAGCGCCTTGAGCCCGTCGATGGCGTCGATCTCGGGCACGTTATCGAGTGGATCCGCCGGCGCTGTCTCTTCCCACGGGCGGTCATACTCGGGGGCATTGCCCGAGAGCGCGCGCAGCGGCAGATCGGCGCGGCATTGGCCCTTGTGCATGATCACGAAGCGGTCTTCGGGGAGAGTCTCGCCAACGATGGCAAAATCGAGATCCCATTTTTCGAACACCGCCCGCGCCTCGGCTTCTTTCTCGGGGTTGAGCACCATGAGCATCCGCTCCTGGCTTTCCGACAGCATCATCTCGTAAGCTGTCATGTTGTCTTCGCGCTGCGGCACGGCGTCGAGATCGAGCCGGATGCCAAGCTCGCCCTTGTCGCCCATCTCGACGGCAGAGCAGGTGAGCCCCGCCGCGCCCATGTCCTGAATCGAGATCACCGCCCCGGTCGCCATAAGCTCCAGCGTGGCCTCCATCAGCCGCTTTTCGGTGAACGGGTCGCCGACCTGCACCGTGGGGCGTTTTTCCTCGATCATTTCATCGAACTCGGCGCTCGCCATGGTGGCGCCGCCAACGCCGTCGCGCCCGGTCTTGGCGCCGAGATAGACCACCGGCAGGCCGACCCCTGAGGCGGCGGAGTAGAAAATCTTGTCGCTGTCGATCAGCCCGGCGGCAAAGGCGTTCACCAGGCAGTTGCCGTTGTAGGAACGGTGAAACCGCACCTCACCGCCGATATTGGGCACGCCAAAGCAGTTGCCGTAGCCGCCAATGCCCTCGACCACGCCGTGCACGAGGCGCTTGGTCTTCGGGTGGCTCACCTCGCCAAAGCTCAGGCTGTTCATCGCCGCGATCGGGCGCGCGCCCATGGTAAACACGTCGCGCAGGATGCCGCCCATGCCCGTGGCCGCGCCTTGATAGGGCTCGATATAGGAGGGGTGGTTGTGGCTCTCCATCTTGAACACGATCGCCTGGCCATCGCCGATATCGACGATGCCGGCGTTCTCGCCCGGGCCGCAGATCACTTGTGGTCCTGTCGTGGGCAGCGTGCGCAGCCACTTCTTTGACGACTTGTAGGAGCAATGCTCGTTCCACATCGCCGAAAAGATGCCAAGCTCGGTGAAATTTGGCGCCCGGTTCAAGATCCGCAGGATCTCGGCGTATTCCTCGGGCTTGATCCCGTGGCTGGCGATCAGATCATCGGTGATTTCGGGCTCGTGGCTCACGGACGGCTCCCCTGCGGTGTGTCTGTGCTGGTGTCATACGGGATGGGGCGGAGCTGGAAAAGCCCCGTGGCACCGCAACGCGCCGCGTGGGGCAAAAAAAGACCGGGCACAAGGCCCGGCCTAAGTCCAACAGGGAGGTAAAAGCCAATCCGAGTTGCCTCAATGATCGGCTTTGAACTTAAAATATGAGCAGTGTGCGAAGAGAACAAGGGGGAATGCTGCAATGCAGCTATGCGAAAGCTGCATGGCTGCGGTATGGTCTGCTGCAATGGCCTAGACTGAGGGTGCCCGCCCGAGAATATGGCGTCTGCGCTCTTCTTTCCAATTCCTTTTCCAGTCCGGCTGCGAGACCGCCTCGCCAAACTCTCGGGCCCGCTCGCGCAGCGTGGCGATTTCTCCGGCGTCGAGCCAGGCCGTAGGATCGAGCGGCACGCGCTCGGGCTGTGCTGTATCAACCGCCTGATCGAGCGCGTCGGCAAGCAATGGGCGGCCGCCGAACCGGGCCGCGTCGACCGCGCGGGCATCGGCGCGAAAGCCGCGGCGCATTCGCTCGGCGAGGCGCTTGTGGGGCCTGAGCGGCGTTGATGGGCCACCCGCCGGGCGCAGAGTGTCGATCTGCTCCGACAGCATCCAGCCAAGATCGTGGTGCTGCCAGCGGTCGAGCCCGGCAAGCGCCCGGTGGATCACGTGCAGCCGCATCAGGTCTTCGACCCCGAGGCTCTCGTTGCTCGGTCGGCCCCGGGCAGCGGTAAAGCGCCCCGGCCCGAGCACGGTTGTCATCAGGTCTTCAAGCGAGTCGCCGCCGGCAAGTTCCGCCCGGATCGCCGGGCGCACCACGTAGGACGGGCCGAATACCTTGCCCCAGGCGGCGATGCGCCGGGCGTAGCGGTGCCGCTGCCAGGCCCGGACCATGACCCCGCGCCAGGGCGTATCTGACGACCAGCCGATCTTGATGTGTTCGCCCAGGTTTGAGATCAGGCGCGGGATATGTGGGCGGATGTAGCTCACCACGGTGAGTTGACCCGGCCCGGTTGGCAAATGCCGCCGGAGTGCCGCCGCAAGGTCTTCCGGCCGGGTTGATTCGAGCCGTTCGGCCGAGAGCACGGTGACGGTCGCCCCCTGCCGCAGGGTGCGGGCGGCGAACCGGGCAAAGGCGTCGTCGAGCGGAACGGATCGGGGCAGGGCGAGGCGGTTGGCCCGCTTCGGCCGCAGCAAATGGTTGTGGTTGAACTGGCCCTTGCCGAGCGGGTAGGCAAGCTGGCCCTCGGCGAGGCGCACCTCGCCGCGCGCGAGCCGCTCCTGAATCGAGGTCGTCCCGGTCTTGTGATCGCCGCTGTGCACGATGAGACGCCCGGAATAGAACGCGGGGTCATGGAACGCGGATTTCTCTGCCATGTCGCTCCTTTTGAAACCGGTTCAGGCGCGCGGCTGATGGCGGTAGTCGAAGATCTCGGCGACAACGAAATCGCGAAACGCAGCCACCCGCTTCGAGTGGCGCAGCTCCTCGGGATAGGCGAGGAACACCGGGATCTCCTTCGACTCGCTCATCGGCAGCACGCGCTCGAGATCGGGAAAATCGTGGGTGACGTAATCGGGCAGCACGCCGATGCCAAGCCCGTTCAGCACCGCTTGCAACACGCCGAAGTAATTGTTGACCGTGAGCAGCGAGGCAAGATCATAGCGGAGCAGGTTTTGCACATAGCTCGCGCCTGCTGTCACCTGGGTCGAGGTGGTGTTCATGCAGATCAGCCGGTGAAAGTGCAGATCTTCCTTTGTGGTGGGTCGACCATGCGCGTCGAGATAGCCGGGCATCGCGTAGAGCCGCATGTTTACGCTCATCAGCCTCTTGCGCACGAGGTCGGCCTGAGATGGCTCTTTCATCCGGATTGCCACGTCGGCCTCGCGCATCGGCAGATCTAGCACCCGTTCCTCGAGCATCAGGTCGATCTTCAGGTCGGGGTATTTCTCGTAGAGCTTGGGCAACCTCGGCGCGAGCCAGAGAGAGCCAAAACCGGTGGTGGTGGTCACCCGGAGATCGCCAAAAACCTCGTCCTTCGAATCGCGAATACGCGCCTCGGCGGCGTCGAGCCGCTGGCTCATCGCCTTGGTCGCCTGAAACAGCAATTCGCCCTGTTCGGTCAGGATCAGCCCGCGCGCGTGGCGGTGAAACAGCGTGGCATCGAGGCTTTCTTCCAGCCCACGGATCTGGCGCGACACCGCCGACTGGCTCAGATTGAGCGCATCCCCCGCATGCGTGAGTGACCCCGCATCCGCGACCGCGTGGAATATCCTGAGTTTGTCCCAGTCCATTGTTTGACCGCGTAAAGTTACCCTTGGCCTTCGTATACCAGCAATATGGTCACGTCATGTGAAAAGCCAAAGGCGTCTGCGGTTTGTCGTTTTACCGCCACGGTTTTTTGGCCTAGCATCGGCCCGTATGAACAAACCAGCCCCCAGCCTCGAACAGCGGTTCGATCTCGACGCAAGCCCGGTGCTGATCACCGGCACGCAAGCGCTGGTGCGGCTCGTGCTGATGCAAAAGGCGCGCGACCGGGCGGCGGGGCTGAATTCGGCTGGCTATGTGACCGGCTATCGCGGCTCGCCTCTGGGCGCGGTCGATATCTGGATGCAGCGCCAGGCGAGGCGCCTCGCGGCGGCCGACATCGTGTTTCAGCCCGCACTCAATGAAGACCTCGCCGCCACTGCGCTTTGGGGCAG
>MNZL01000130.1 GCA_001873585.1 Rhodobacterales bacterium CG2_30_65_12
TTGTCGTAAGCCACGCCGCCGATCATCTGCACCCCCTTGGCGCGCAGGCTGGCGCGGTGGATCCAGCCTGTCGTGCGACCAAGCGATTTGCCCAGCCCCCCGGGCTTGCGCTGCAACAGCGTAACCTGCCGGGGGCTTGGCGCGGGCACCGGGGCCACCAGCCCGCCGGCCACCTCGGCCGGATCGCCCACGCCCCACTCGACGCGCCACAACGCGAGGTTTTCGGTCGGGCTTTCGCCAGTGTGGGTGAGAAACTCGGCCACGTCGAAGCCGATCCCGCCAGCGCCGATGATCGCGACCCGCGCGCCCACCTCCGCGCCGGTCAGCACATCGAGATAGCTCAGCACCCGACCGCCTTCGTTGGCAATCCCCGGATCGCGCGGCGTTACCCCGGTGGCGACGATCACCGCGTCGAACCCAGCCAGCGTGCGCACATCTGCCTCACTCCCCAGCCGAACCTCCACTCCGCGTCGCTCCAGCATCGTCTCGAACCAGCGGATCAGCCCGCGAAACTCCTCCTTTCCCGGCACCACCGCCGCAAGATGAAGCTGCCCGCCCACCCGCTCGGCCTTCTCGAACAGAGTGACGCGATGCCCGCGCGCCGCTGCGGTGATCGCCGCCGCCATGCCTGCGGGGCCCGCGCCCACCACGGCGATGCGCTTGATCACATCGGCGGGCGCGTCGGTAATCTCGGTCTCATGCGCCGCACGCGGGTTGACGAGGCAAGAGGCGATCTTGCCGGAAAAGGTGTGGTCAAGGCAGGCCTGGTTGCAGGCGATGCAGGGCGCGATCTCGTCGGCCCGGCCCTGCGCCGCCTTCGCCACGAAATCCGGGTCGGCCAGGAAGGGCCGCGCCATGCTCACCATGTCGGCCACGCCCGCAGCCAGCAGCTCCTCGGCCAAAGCCGGGTTGTTGATCCGGTTGGAGGCGATCACCGGCACACCCACCTCGCCCATGAGCTTCTGCGTCAGCCAGGCGAAAGCGGCACGCGGCACGCTTGTGGCGATGGTCGGCACCCGCGCCTCATGCCAGCCGATGCCGCTGTTGAGGATCGTCGCCCCGGCCGCCTCAACGGCGCGCGCGAGCTCCAGCACTTGATCGAAGGTCGAGCCTTCCGGCACGAGGTCGATCAGCGAGAGGCGGTAGATCAGGATGAAGTCAGCCCCCAGGGCCGCGCGCACCCGGACCACCACCTCCACCGGCAATCGCATCCGGTTCTTGTAGGCTCCGCCCCAGTCGTCGTCGCGCCGGTTGGTGTGGCGCACCAGGAACTGGTTGAGAAAATAGCCCTCGCTGCCCATGATCTCGACGCCATCATAGCCGGCCTCGCGCGCAAGCCGCGCCGCTTGCACGAAATCGGCGATCTGCTTTTCAATCCCGGCCGCGTCGAGCGCAGCAGGGGCGAAAGGCGAAATCGGCGATTTTATCGCCGAGGCGCTCACGCAGTCCTTGCCGTAGGCATATCGGCCTGCGTGCAGGATCTGCATGGCGATCTTGCCGCCTGCGGCATGCACCCGCGCGGTTACCCGGGCGTGGTTGGCCACATCCTGAGCCGTAATCATCGCCGCCGCGCCGGGAAACACCGCGCCTTCCGGGTTCGGCGCGATCCCACCGGTAACGATCAGCCCGGCCGCCCCCGCCGCGCGGCGCGCATAATAGTCCGCGACCCGCCCCCAATCGCCGCGCTCTTCAAGGCCGGTGTGCATCGAGCCCATCAGCACCCGGTTGCGAAGCGTGGTGAAGCCAAGATCGAGCGGTGCCAACAGGCGCGGGTAATCGGTCATGCGTGTCCTCCCGATGAAAAGCCTAGCCGAGCCCCGCGCCCCCAGTCACCCCGGACGCAACGTAATGCTCTTTCATCTTGCGATACATATCCCACCGGGGTCCGGGGCTGTGACCCCCCCGGCGCCGGCTCACATCGTCTCGCTGCAATGGCGCCGGAATGCGCGCTTGAGCATGTCGAGTTCCTCGCGCAACAGGTCCAACTCGGCGCGAATATCCTCTTCCAGCGGCTGCCCGGTCACGATGCTGAAACTGGCCAGCCGCGCATCGGTGCCCAAGTCGGTGATGACGAAGGTCTGCACCCCCTCACTCAAGAGTTCTGCCGGGATCGGCACCTGGACAAGAAACTGCCCCGGCACTTCCGGATTTTCGCGTACGGCGGCCCCGTCTATCGGGCGCGACAGGTGAGTTACCTCGATCTCGGGCCGGGTCTCGGCCCCGGTCAGCACCCCTTCCCAGACCCCGGCCTGGATCCGCGTCTTGGTCAGCTTCAACTCGGCCATCGGCTTTACCCCCTACAGATCTGCGCGCGGACGGCGGCTGAACGTGACGTCGCGCAAGATCACCTGGTTCATCTTCGGCCCTTCGAAGATCAGATCAACCCAGGCCGCCTCGACCCGCTTTTCGTTGAGCTTTGTGTAGGCGAGGTCGAATTCGACCATGATCTCGCCCCCCTCCAGCGGCAGCTCGCGCACCATCTGCTCGGTGTTCGGGCCGTGGCGCACGTTGAGTCGGGCGAAAATCTCCAGCGGCGCTTCGGTTTCGACCACCGAGGTCATCCGCACGAGGTGATTGCGCTTGAGCCCGCGCACCGCCTCCGGTGGCAGCTCGACCACCAGCGACAGAAACGAGCCATCAAAGTTGAACACGTCCATCTTCAGGCCGTAAGGCGCCAGGTCGGCCTCGCGGCGGTTGCGAACCTGGCGCACCGTGAGCTCGGAAATTTTGCAATCGTGAAACAGCGTTACCTCGTCGCCAAACCTTGCCTTGGTCGGGGCCGCCGCCATGCCGATAGGGGTGATCGGGCCGCTCCAGAGCTGCGGCCGCCAGGCCCAATCCGAATGCAGCGGCTTGGGGAAGGTGCTGGAGCCGATCAGCGGCAGGGTGAGCCGGCTGTCGGCGATGTGCAGCACCCGGTCGAGCACCTGGCGCAGCTGCAGGGCGCGCTGGCGCAGCGGGCGCAGGTCGGCCAGACTCATCCGGGCGGCCCGGACGCCGAGCCGCTCCCAACGGCGTATTTGGTGCCGATGCAAAGCGTGGCCGAAAAAACCGAGGAAGAAGGAAGCCATGATCAGGGAATCGCCTTGGACACGGGATTGTTTCCATTCTTAGGACAAAAGGTTTCTTTAGAGCAAACGATTGAAAAAAGATGCCAATCTGTCGTCTGCCTCAGCCGCCACGGCGGTGGCGCGGCCGCGCTGCGCCGCGCCGCCATTAGCCTTGCGGATTGCCGCCACGAAAGCGCGCGCGAGTTTGGCTCCGGCGCGGTCATCGAGCGGGGCGTCGCGGTAGCCCGAAACGGTTACGGTAACCAGCTGCCCCGCCGCCTCGAACACGCCGCGCCAATAATCGCCGGAGAGTTCGCCTGCGCTTTCACCATCCTCGGCATGCACCAGCACCAGCCCGTCATCGCGCTCAAGGTCGATCACCGTTGCGACGGCGCCGTCGTCGCCGCGCGCCAGCACTGCATGGCCTGCCTCGGTGGCGAAAAATGCCGCCGCCCGGTCGAGCGCGGCGGCATCGAGCGGGGCGGTGGCCGAAGTGACCGAGGCGGTGAGCATCGCTGGCCGGCGTGGTTTGGCATCGCGCGGGTTGCCGGAGACCACGGCGCAACTGCCAAGCACCGCAAAGGCCCCCTCGGCGGTTTCGCGCGTGGCACCATTGTCTATACAATAGCCTTTCGGCCCGGCGATGGTGAAGCCTTTCGACATCACTTGCACCTGGGCCGGCGCGCGCGCCATCGCTTCATCGCCGTCGGGCGCATTCAGGCAGCCTGCCAGAACCGTTCCCGCCAGACCCAAAGCCAGCACCACCTTGATCCCATTCGCCACGTCAGCCCCTCCCGCAGTCCCGTGCCGTTGCGGGATTGGTAGGCGAGCGGGCGGCGCGGTGCAAGCGCGCCAGCGGCTGGACCTTGCCCGACACACAGCGTTATCTGGTCGCAGCACGGAGAACCGCACGATGACCCAGCCGCCATTCTGGCAACCGGCCATGGCCCGCAACCAGCCTTGGCGCACGGCGCTCGGGCTCGGGCTGGTTGCGGTTGTCTTCGTCGCCGCCTCGGTCGGCATTATTTTCGTCGCCGCCCGGGCGCTGGGCCTGCCCGGCTGGCAAGTGGCACAGGCAAACACGCCCGCCACCGCCGCCGCCTACTTTCTCACCTTCGCGGGCTTCCACCTCGGGCTCGCCGTGGCGCTCCCGCTCGTACACCGGCGCGGCTACGCGAGCCTGTTCGGCCCGGCGCGGCGGCTGACCCTTTCGCACTTTGCCATTGGCACCGGCGCCACCTTCACCATCGCTGCCGGGCTCTACAGTCTGATGGGGCTTGAACACCTCGTGCTGCCCGAAGGCGTCTCGCCGCCACTCATCCGCAATCTCGCGTTTGCCCCCTGGCTGGCCTGGCTCCTGCCCGCGCTCCTGCTCATCTTCATTCAGACCCTTGCCGAGGAAGCGCTGTTTCGCGGCTATCTGCTGCAGCAGCTCCGCGCCAGGTTCCGCTCACCGCTGATCTGGGCGGTGCTGCCCTCGCTCGCCTTCGGTGCCCTGCACTACGATGCGCAAACTTACGGCGTGATCAACGCCGGCGCCTATGTGCTCAACGCCACGGTGCTCGGCACACTCGCCGCCGTCCTCACCCTGCGCACCGGCAATCTCGCCGCCGCTGCCGGGCTTCATTTCGGCAACAACGCCATTCTGGTGCTGGTTGGCCTCGACGGCACGCTTGACGGGTTTTCGCTTTACACCGTCGCGCTTGATCTCAGGAACGGCTACACCAGCTATTCGATCCTCACCCAGACCGCCGCCATGGCGTTTGCCTTCTGGCTATGGTGGCGCTGGATGAACCGGCACCGGCCGATTGCAAACGCCGCCCACGGGCTTTAGGTAAAGCCAAGCAGTCGAGGACCCACGATGAACTGGATTTCCAACTACGTCCGCCCCCGGATCAATTCGTTGTTCTCGCGCCGAGAGGTGCCCGAGAACCTGTGGATCAAGTGCCCCGAATGTGGGCAGATGCTGTTTCACCGCGAGCTGGAAGACAATCTCAACGTCTGCACCGCGTGCGACCATCACATGGCGATCACCCCGCGCGACCGGTTCGCCGCGCTGTTTGACGGCGGGGTTTTCGTCGAGATCAAGGTGCCTGCGGCGGTGGAGGATCCGCTGAAGTTCCGCGATCAGAAGAGATACCCCGAGCGGATGCGGGCGGCGCAGAAAGCCACCGGCGAGCCGGATGCGATGCTGGTGGCCGAGGGCGAAATCAGCCGCACGCCGATCGTCGCCGCAGCACAGGATTTTGCCTTCATGGGTGGCTCGATGGGCATGTATGTGGGCAACGCGATCATTGCCGCCGCCGAGCGCGCGGTGAAGCTGAAGCGCCCGCTGGTGCTGTTTTCCGCCGCCGGTGGCGCGCGGATGCAGGAGGGCATTCTGAGCCTGATGCAGATGCCACGCACCACCGTTGCGGTGGAGATGGTGAAAGAGGCCGGGTTGCCCTACATCGTCGTGCTCACCCATCCCACCACCGGCGGCGTGACGGCGAGCTATGCAATGCTGGGTGACGTGCACATCGCCGAGCCCAATGCGCTGATCTGTTTCGCCGGCCCCCGGGTGATTGAACAGACGATCCGCGAAAAGCTGCCCGAGGGCTTCCAGCGCGCCGAATACCTGCTCGACCACGGCATGCTCGACCGCGTGACCCATCGCAAGAAGCTCAAGGACGAGCTGGTGACGATCCTGCGGATGCTGATGAAGCAAACACCGGCGGTGAAGGGCGCGTTGCCCGCGCCCGAAGACACCGCGGAGTTGGCCGCGCCGAAGCCCGATGAAGCGGTGACCAAGGCGTGACCGCGCCCAGCTCGGATGTCATCCTTGAGCGGATGATGTCGCTTCACCCCAAGGTGATCGACCTCACGCTGGACCGGGTCTGGCGGCTTCTTGCCGCGCTCGATCATCCCGAGCGCCGCTTGCCGCCGGTGATCCACATTGCCGGCACCAACGGCAAGGGCTCGACGCAAGCCATGATCCGCGCCGGGCTGGAGGCGGCTGGCAATCGCGTGCATGCCTACACCTCGCCGCATCTCGCCCGATTTCACGAGCGCATCCGGCTTGCGGGCGCGTTGATTGCCGAACCACACCTGACGCAAGTGCTCGACCGCTGCCATGCTGCCAATGGCGGCGAGAGCATCACCTATTTCGAGATAACCACCGCCGCCGCGTTTCTCGCCTGCAGCGAAACCCCGGCTGATTACACCCTGCTCGAAGTTGGCCTTGGCGGACGGCTCGACGCCACCAACGTGGTTGACCCTGTGCTGTCGATCATCACGCCCGTTTCGATCGACCACGTGCAGTTTCTTGGCGACACGGTGGCGAAGATCGCCGCCGAGAAAGCCGGGATCATCAAGCGCGGTGTGCCAGTGGTGGTGGGGCCGCAGCCCGACGAGGCGCTCGAAGTGATCGAGGCCACCGCCGCCCGACTGGGCGCGCCGGTG
>MNZL01000134.1 GCA_001873585.1 Rhodobacterales bacterium CG2_30_65_12
TTCCCCCCGGGATATTTGCGGAAAGATGATAGCCTCGCTTGCCGGTCTGGTGGCGTGGGTCTAGCGTTTACCGAGGAGGCGCGCCATGGCCGACCCCGACACCACGCTCACCGATTTCGCCCTCGCCGCGCTCTGTGCCGGCTTTGCCCTTGCCCTGCTCGGCGCTGGCGGGGTGGGTGCGCTTTATGGCGGCCTGTTCGCGGCGCTGGGGGTGGCGGCGCTGGCGGGCACGCTCTGGCACGGCTGGTGGCCGGGGGTGCAGTCTGGGCTCGGTGGCGCGCTCTGGCGCACGGTAATGCTGTCGGTTGGGGGGGCCAATCTGTTTCTCTGGCTGATCGCCGCCCGGATCGCGGCGCAACCCTGGCTCGGCTGGATCGGCTGGGGGCAACTCGTCGTCTACATTCTGGCGGCGCTTTGGCTCACGCGCAGTTTCATCTTGCCCTCGGCGTTTTCGCTGCCGCCGACGCTCGTGCTGCTGGCGCTGTTTCTGTGCACGCCATCCGCGCCCGGCTACGCGCTCGGCGCGGCGGCGCTCGGCATCGCCCTGATCGGCGCGGGATTGCAGGCGGCCAAGGTGGGGTTTGGTGCATTGCGCCTTGGCCCGAACGGGCTATACCACGCGATCCAGGCGCTTGCCTTCACACTGTTGTTTGCCGGCCTGCCCGGTAGTTAGGGGCAAACGAGCCGCGCGGCGAGACTGGCGGGGCCGGTGTAGGGGGCGACCGGCGTCGAAGCCAGACGCCCGCCCACAAGCCGGGTTTCGACCACATCGCGCCAGCCGCCATCGGCGCTGACCACCACCGGCGCGGCCCCCGGGCAGGCGCGCAGGCCGCCCTCGATATCAGCCGCGCCGAGGTGATGGTTGGTAAGGCCAGCGGCCTCGGCCAGCGGCGTGAAGCGCGCGGTGCCACCGATGATTTCAACGCTCACCAGCCGCAGCGTTTTCGCCAGGTGCGGGCGGTCGATATAGGCGATCTCGTCGCGCCCGTCGCCGTCAAAATCTGCGATTCCGGCGATGGCAAGCCAGCGGTGGCGCTGACCAATCGGCGCAGTCTGGCCAAGCACGCGAAGGCCTGTGCCGTCCTGCCCCAGCACCACGATGCGTGCGCCTGCCGCGAAATCCGAGACGACCACGACGAGTTCGGGCCGGCCGTCGCCGTCAACATCGTGGAGCCGGGGGGCCGTGTCTTCAAACACCGCGCCGGGGAAGCGGATTACTTTGTCTGCGCCGTCGTCGTAGCCAATGCGCAGCCCGGCGTATTCGCCCCCCGCCAGCGCTCCGTGGCCATAAGCCGTGGTGGGCTCGACGTAAGCCGCACCCGTAATCTCCTGCGCCGCCAGCGCTGCGGGAGCGACGGCGAGCGTGAGGGCGAGAAATTGGAGAGTGCGGAACATGACGCAGGCTCGCCGGGCGGATCACCCTGGTCAAGCGAAGCGGGCCTCACCGGCGGGCACGTCTGCGTGAGGGCGTCAGATCTGCTTTTCGGGCAGGTAGACCACCAGGCCGTCGACCGCGTCGGTCACCTTGATCTGGCAGGTCAGGCGCGAGCGCACCGGGTCGGGTTCCCAGGCGAAATCGAGCATGTCGGCTTCCATCGCCTCCTTGGCGGGCAGTTTTGCCACCCAGTCCTCGGCCACGTAGACATGGCAGGTAGAGCAGGCGCAGGCACCACCGCAATCGGCCTCGATCCCCGGCACACCGTTGTCGCGCGCGCCTTCCATCACTGTCAGCCCGCTTTGCACATCCACCACGTGCTCGGTGCCGTTGTGCTCGATATAGGTGATCTTCGCCATGCCGGTATCTCCAACTTGCCTTCCGGGGGTGTTCTAGCGATGCGACATAAGCCGCGCCACCCGGTTTTTCCATGCAAAAAAGTCAGGCTTGCGCCGGGAGAAATTTGTTCTATTTTTGTTCTCATGCCTGCTCCGCTCCATCCTGACCCCACCGGCTGGCCGCGCCCGCCCAGCGCCGTGCCCCATGCCTGGCTCACCCGCCCGCCGGTTGGCGCGCGGGTTATCGTGGCCGGGCTGGTCATGGTGCGCCAGCGCCCGGGCACGGCGAACGGGGTGATCTTCATCACGCTGGAAGACGAAACCGGGATCGCCAACGTGATCGTCTGGCGCCAGGCCTATGAGCGCTTTCGCCGCGCGGTGGTGGCGGGGCGGGCGTTGCGCGTCACCGGGCGGTTGCAGCGCGAAAGCGGCGTGGTGCAGATCATCGCGGAAGAGATCGAGGATATCTCGCCCCTTCTGGATACGCTCGCAGCCCCTCCCGCCCCGGCGCCAGAGGCCCCCTAGCCGGGCCTGGCGTTTTCGGCTAAGCTCACGCGATAACGGTCAAAAGAACCGAACCGGGCAGAGACCATGCGCATCCTTCTTTCTTTCGCCCGAAGTGTCGGGCCACTTGCCGCCGCCGGGCTGGTGCTTGCCGGCTGCCTCGCCGCGCCCGCTGCCGAGACCAACCGCGCCGATCTTGGCGACGAGATCGTGATCACCGATTTTACCCTCGGCCCGCCCGGCGCGCGCCCCGGCGCCTGCTACGGCAAGGACGTCACCCCGGCGGTGATCGAGCAGGTGACGGAACGGGTGCTGATCGCCCCGCCCCGGATCGGCCCCGAAGGCAACGTGATCGCGCCGGCGCGCTACGACGAAAAGGTGAGCCACCAGGTGCTGAAGGGGCGCGAGGAAATCTACTTCGAGACCCCCTGCCCGCCGCGCTGGACCCCCGATTTCATCGCCTCGGTGCAGCGCGCCCTTGCGGCGCGGGGGCTGTATCGCGGCCCGATCTCGGGCAACCTCGACGACGCAACCCGCAGCGCGGTCCGCACGTTCCAGTTGCAAAACGGGCTCAATTCGGCGATCCTCTCGACCGAGAGCGCCCGGGCACTGGGGCTTGTCGAGGTTGACCTGCCGGGTTAGGGCCGCGCGCGCAACAGCGCGCTTTTTCGGTGGCGGATGCGGCGCGGGGCAGCCGGGATATGACCAAGCAAAGGCATGGCGGGCGAAAACATGGACTTTCTCGTAAACAGCGAAACCGCCGGCTCCCAGGAAATGCCAGGCATCACCGCGCTCGCGGACGGCAGCTTTGTTGTCACCTGGCATGACGATGGCGGCACGCTGGGCGACGGATCGGGCACGTCGATCAAGGCGCGCCTGTTTGACAGCTCTGGCGTGGCGCGGGGCGAAGAGTTCGTCGTCAATAGCGCGACCACCGGCGACCAATATTCCCCCAGCCTTACCGCGCTCGCAGATGGCGGCTTTGTCGTCACATGGCGCGACGCCAGCGGTGCTGGCGGCGATGCCTCAGGCACCTCGATCAAGGCGCGCCTGTTTGACAGCACTGGCGTGGCGACGGGGCCCGAGGTGCTCGTCAACAGCGAAACCGCCGGCTACCAGGTCGCGCCTCGGATCACCGCGCTTCTGGGTGGCGGCTTTGTCGTCACCTGGCAGGATGGCAGCGGCACCGGGGGCGATGCTTCGGTCACTTCGATCAAGGCCCGGGTATACGACGCGACCGGCTCGGCACCGGCGGGCGAAATCCTGATCAACGGCGAGACGCTTGGCGGCCAATACACCCCCGGCATCACCGCGCTGGCGGATGGCGGCTTTGTCGTGAGTTGGGAAGACACCAGCGGCATTGGTGGCGACGCAGCAGGGTCTTCGATCAAGGCCCGCCTGTTCGACAGTACTGGCCTCGCGCAGGACGGCGAGTTGCTCGTCAACAGTGAAACCGCCGGCTTCGAGTTTGGCCCCAGCCTGACCGCGCTCGCGCAGGGTGGCTTCGTCGTCACCTGGTATGATCTCGGCGGCACGCTCGGCGATGCGTTGGGCTTTTCGCTCAAGGCACGGGTTTTCGACGGGGCCGGTGTGGCGCAGGCGACGGAATTTCTTGTCAACGTCGAGGCGGCAGGCGATCAAACCATGCCCGGCGTCACCGCTCTGGCGGATGGCCGCTTTGTCGTTACCTGGAAGGATACGAGTGGCCTGGGGGGTGATGCGTCCGGCTCGTCGATCAAGGCGCGGGTGTTTGACGGGGCCGGGGGGGCTGCGGGCGCCGAGATCCTCGTAAACGAAGAGACGGCGGGCGATCAATCCTTCGCCGCGATCACCGCACTTGCAAATGGCGGCTTTGTCATCTCCTGGCAAGATGCCAGCGGCATGGGCGACGACACGTCAGGCACCGCGATCAAGGCCAGCCTGTTCGATGCCAGCGGCACCGCGCTCGCACCGGCAACGCTGCACGAGGGCACCGCCGTGAGAGACATGCTCGCCGGAACGGCCGGGCGCGACGTCATGCTCGGCCTTGGCGGGCGTGACAGGCTCGCGGGCCTCGACGGCGACGACCGGCTCGCAGGCGGCGCGGGCAACGACAGGTTGATCGGCGGCGCTGGGGCCGACGTGCTGTTTGGCGGTCGGGGCAAGGACGTGTTCAAGGGCGGCGCAGGCGTCGACATGGCCGATTTTGCCGGCACGGCGCGAATCACCGCAGACCTCGCCATGGCAGGCTTCCAGATCACCGGTCAGGGGAGCGACAAGCTTCTGGGCATCGAAAACCTCGCAGGCGGCAGCATGAACGATGTGCTGAAGGGCACCAGCGGCGCCAACCTGCTTATCGGCCGCGATGGCAACGACCGGCTCATTGGCCGAGGCGGTGCGGACCGGCTCGACGGCGGCGCGGGGGCCGACAAGCTCAACGGCGGTAAAGGCGCCGACAGGCTGGATGGCGGCACCGGGGCCGATCGGCTGGTCGGCGGCCCCGGGGGAGACGTGTTCGTCTTCGCCTCGATCGACGATAATGGTTCGGGTGCCGGCCTGCGCGACGTGATCTCTGATTTCGGCACCGGGGCAGACCGGATCGACCTTTCCGCCATCGACACCAACCCGGTGGCGGTAGGCAACCAGGGCTTCACCTTCATCGGTGATGCGGCGTTCAGCGGCAACGCGGCCGAAGTGCGCAGCCGGACGGGTGCGAGAAAAACCATTGTGATGGCCGACATCGACGGCGATGGAACGGCGGATTTCGAGATCGACCTGATCGGCGCGCACACACTGGGAGCGGGCGATTTCCTGCTGTAGTCGGATACTCAGAACAGCAGGTTGAACTGGGATGCGATCCAGTGCGTCACCGGGTCGGCCTGCATGATCCAGCCGCCGAGTTTTTCAACCAACGTGCCGCCCGTCAGCTCGCCAACGCGGTTCGCGTATGTCACCGGGCCGAGGTAGGCCAGCAGGAACCCCTTGAAAACAAGAAACATCCCCAATATCAGGCTGACCCCACGCAACGGCATCCCGCGACGCAGCTTGACCGCCTCGACCGGCACCAGCAGTCCGTCGCGCTCTTCGAGCCGCACATAACCAGAGGCCAGCCGCTGATGTCGCTGGTCAATCTCGCGCAACCGCGCGGAAAAATTCGCATGATTGGCGTTTGCCATCTTTCTGGCTCCCAAAAATGCCCACCACCTAGGATAAAATGCCTGCGAAATGTGGCAAAATCTGGGCATTGCGGCAGAAATGGGGCAGCTACGTGGAAACGGATTGTTTCCCGCCGCAATTGCGGCCAATTCGATTCACTTGGTCCGTTGGAGCACCAGCGTGGTCCAGTCGCCGTGTTCGGCGCGGTGGGCGAGGGTGAAGCCGTGCGCCTTATAGCGGGCGATCACCTCGTCGGCCTGGCCGTTCAGAATGCCCGACAAGATCGCGTTGCCACCGGCGGCAATGTGGCTTTGCATATCCGGGGCGAGCGCAATCAGCGGGCCCTTGAGGATATTGGCGAGAACGAGGTCAAACGGTGCGGCGGCAGCGATATCGGGATGGTCGAACCCCGGCGCTTCGATCACACGCACCTGGCCCTCAAGCCCGTTGGCCACCACGTTGGCGCGCGCCACCTCGACCGCCACCGCGTCGATATCGGAGGCCAGCACTGGCTGCGGCCAGACCTTCGCCGCCGCCATCGCCAGCACCGCCGTGCCGCAACCGATATCGGCGATGTTGCGTTTTACCATGCCCCGCGCCAGCATCTCGTCAAGCGCTGTGAGGCAGCCCAGCGTGGTGCCGTGGTGACCAGTGCCGAAGGCCATCGCCGCCTCGATCTTCAGCGCCACCGATCCCGGCGGCACCTTGTCGGCATCATGGCTGCCGTAGACGAAGAACCGCCCCGCTTCCACCGGGGCAAGCTCGCGCTTGACATGCGCCACCCAATCCACCTCGGGCAGTTCCGAGACGGCAAAATCCTTCGCCCCATTCACCTTGGCGAGCAGCGCGAGGGCGATCTCGTCCGGGGTTTCGGCGAAATAGCCGCCCACTTCCCACAGCCCCGAGCCGTCTTCCACCTCGAACACCCCCACGCCGGTGGGCGCGGGCTCAAGCTCTTCGAGCGCATCGGCGAGCGCCTGCGCGGCAGACTGGCCTTCGAGGGTGGTGAACGCGGTGAAAGTGGGCATGAGTAATCTCCTTGAATGGCCCCGCCTAGACCGCCGCTTCAGACCGGT
>MNZL01000045.1 GCA_001873585.1 Rhodobacterales bacterium CG2_30_65_12
AGCCCGTAGAGCTACCCGAGGAAGCGCCCTTCGAGGCACCGCAGCCCTATGATCCGATGCCGGACATGCCACCGCCCGAGTTTGGCGGCGGTATGGCGGTGACGATGCTGGCTGCCGATGGCGAGTTGGCCGAGAAACCCGGCATTCTCGGCCGGCTGTTTGGCCGCAAGGAAAAGCGCAGCGTCGTGCGCCGGGTGCTCGACGACGCCATGCTCGAAAGCCTCGAAGAGCTGATGATCGCCGCCGATATGGGGGTGGATACCGCGATGCGGGTGACGGCCAATATCGCCGAGGGGCGGCTGGGAAAGAAGCTTTCGGTTGACGAGATCAAGGCGCTGATGGCCGCCGAGATCGCCCGGATCATGGCGCCGGTGGCCCGGCCGATGCCGCTTTATGCCAAGACGCCGCAGGTGGTGCTGGTGGTGGGGGTGAACGGCTCGGGCAAGACCACCACGATCGGCAAGCTCGCAAGCCAGTTCAAGGCCGCCGGCAAATCGGTGGTGATCGCGGCGGGCGATACGTTTCGCGCTGCGGCGGTGGAGCAATTGCAGATCTGGGGGGAGCGCGCCGGTGTGCCGGTGCTGACTGCGCCGGAGGGCTCCGACCCGGCGAGCCTTGCGTTTGACGCGATGGCGAAGGCGCGCGCCGACGGGGCCGATCTTTTGATGATCGACACCGCCGGGCGTCTGCAAAACCGCGCCGATCTGATGGAGGAGCTGGCCAAGATCGTGCGGGTGATCCGCAAGCAGGACGAGACCGCGCCGCACAATACGCTGCTGGTGCTCGACGCCACCACTGGGCAGAACGCGCTCAGTCAGGTCGAAACCTTTCGGAAAATGGCCGATGTCTCGGGCCTGATCATGACCAAGCTCGATGGCACCGCCAAGGGCGGTGTGCTGGTGGCGCTGGCCGACAAGTTCGGCCTGCCGATCCACGCCATCGGCTTGGGCGAGCAGATCGACGATCTGGCACCCTTCGACCCGGAAGACTTCGCCCGTGCCCTCACCGGGGCCTGACCGGGGCATGAGGATGCCATATTTCTCGTGTTGACTGTCGGGCGCGAGACCCGGTGTAATCCTTCGCCCGTGCCCTTTTACAAACCAGACATGACCATGCCGAAGCGCCAGGAAGAAATGCAGATGCTGCTGAAGGGCACGCGCACGGCGATGTCTTTCGTCGCCGAGGCGCGGCGTCTGGCGATCGCGCACCCCTATCCGGAGGCGGGGCAGGCAGGATACTCTTCGATGGCCGATGTGCTGGCGCGCACGGTGCTCTTCTCCAACTGGGAGGTGGTCGGGGCGGGGGCGCTGGTGCGCGCCGGATCGGTGGTGCGGATCGTCGAGGTCGGGCTGATGCCGGCTTTTCGCGCCGATGAGTTTTGCCGCCGGCTCAGCTGGCGGCTGCTCGCCGATGCCGCCCATGAGCTTGCCGACGTGGCGCAGGTTGAAGACGCGTTCCGCAAACCGTTGAACATCGCGGGCTTCATTGCCCGCCGTCAGGCCAACCGCGCCGAAGACAAGGCGGCGCGGCCGACGCCCATCGGCCGGCTCGAAATTCCGCCCCTGCCCGGTGCGCACCGGGGCCTGTCCGGGCGACCGGGGCGCGAGATCGAAGACCGGCCGCGCGCACCCAGGGGTGTGTTTCTTTGAGCGACTGGATCGGCGCGATCGAGGGCACCGCAGCCGGGCATCAGGCGGCGCTGGCGCTGGCGCTGATGGCGGCCCTGTTGCACGCGCTGTTTGGGGCGCTGCAAAAGGGGCGGCACGATCCCTGGCTCTCTCGCGGGGCGATTGATCTTGCCTACGGGGTGATGGCCACCCCGGTTGCGTTGTTCGTGGTGCCCTGGCCAGACGCCTCGCTCATTGCGTTCTTTGGTCTCGTCTGGCTGATCCACGTTGGTTACAAGCTCGCGCAAGCCTGGACCTACACGCTCGGTTCCTACACCGTGGTCTATCCGGTGGTGCGCGGGACCGGGCCGTTATTTACGGTGATCGGGGCCGGGCTCGTGTTTGGCGAGCACTTCACGCCCGGGCAATGGCTCGGCGTGGCCACGCTGGTGGTCGGCATCTACGGGCTCGCGCTTTACAATCTCGCGCATTGGCAGCTTGGCCGCGACAAGCTCAAGCCTGCGTTGGCGATGGCGGTACTCACCGGCGGCTTTGTTGCGCTCTACACCACGGTTGATGCCTGGGGCATCCGCGCCACACCCGATCCGTTCACCTTTCTTGCCTGGTTTTTCATGATCGACGGCTTTTTCTTTCCCATCCTCGCCGCCCGGCGCTGGCTGCGGATGGACACCCGACCGGCGCTTGGGCCACTCGCCCTTCGCGGCCTGATCGGGGCGGTGGTGGCGTTTTTCTCGTTCGGCGCGATCATGCTGGCGACCCGGCTTGATCAGGTTGGCCAGGCGGCGGTGCTGCGCGAGACTTCAACGGTCTTTGCCGCGCTGATCGGCTGGCTGGTGCTGGGCGAAACGGCCGGCCCGCGCCGGATCATGTTGATGGCTTTGATCGCGCTCGGGGCTGTGATAGTGCAGGCCGCAGCATAGGGGAGCCGCATGAGCCAGAAAACGATCAGACCGGGGCTGAAACTCGCGCTCGAATACGGGCCGATCATCGCGTTTTTCATCGGCTATATCGCCTTGAGGGATCGCGCGTTTAGCTTGGCCGGCACCGAGTATTCCGGCTTTGTTGCCGTCACGGCGATGTTCATCCCGCTCTTGGCGCTGGCGACCTTCGTCCAGTGGCGGCTGTCGGGGCACATCTCGAAAATGCAGATCGCCACGCTGGTGCTGGTGGTGGTGTTTGGCGGGCTTTCGATCTGGTTCAACGACGAGCGCTTCTTCAAGATGAAGCCAACGATGATCTATCTGTTGTTCGCCGGGATTCTGGCCTTCGGGCTGATGCGCGGGCACAGCTACCTTGAAGCGGTGATGGATCAGGCCATGCCGCTCACCCGCGAAGGCTGGATGGTGCTCACCAAGCGGCTGGCGCTGTTCTTTCTCGCCCTCGCCGTGGCCAACGAGGCGATCTGGCGCTCGATGAGCACCGACGCCTGGGTGAGCTTCAAGACTTTCGGCCTGCCGCTGTCGGTTTTCGCCTTCTTCATGGCGCAGTCGCGGCTGTTTGCCCGGCATGGGACGGCGGAGGAAGACAAAGAAAGCTGATGGTGCTTTTTCCTGGTTCAAATACTCAAGAACCACCGCGGCCTGCGCGGCGCTGACTTTTGAGTATTTTTTCCAGGAAAAAGCACAATCAGCGTTTGAACAGGATCTTTGCCGCCGCTTTGTTGTCAGCCACGTTTGCCAGCCGTTTGTGTGCCCCCACTGCCATGCCGCGCTGCACGGCGGGGCGCGCTGCCAGCTCGCCCAGCCAGCGCGCGAGGTGGGGCTTGTCGTCGAGGGTTTGCTCCTGGCCCTGCCACAGCGAGGCCCAGCCGTAGCTTGCCATGTCGGCGACGGTGTAGTCATCGCCGGCGAGGTAGCGGTGCTCGGCGAGCCGGCGCTCCATCACGCCATAGAGCCGGGCGGTTTCGGCGCGGTAACGGTCTTTGGCGTAAGCCAGATCTTGGGGCGGATCGAGCTGGGGGGCGTATTTCAGGAAGTGATGCGCTTGGCCCGCCATCGGCCCGAGCCCGCCGACCTGCCAGAACAGCCATTCCTCAACCGCCACCCGCGCGCGCGCGCCGTCGCCGGAAAACCGGCCGGTTTTCCGGGCGAGATAGAGAAGGATCGCGCCGGATTCAAACACGCTGATCGGCGCGCCGTCCGGGCCCACCGGGTCGATGATCGCCGGCATCCGGTTGTTGGGGGCGATCTTCAGAAAATCGGGGGCGAACTGGTCGCCTTTGCCGATATCGACGTAAGCCACCTTGTAGGGCAGGCCCATCTCTTCCAGCGCAATGGTGATTTTCCAGCCGTTTGGCGTGGGCCAGTAATATAGCTCGATCGGCGTCATGGCAGGCTCCTGGTGGTGACGCGCTCACCCTGCGTCGGCTTGACCCAGGGGGCAAGTCACGCTAGCGAGACCCTGAGGCGATTTGGCCACCGGATTGCGGGCCTCGTAAAACATTCCGCTAAAGAGGTCGAGGACGTTTCGCCCCGGCTTTGAGGCCGGGTTTTTTTTGCCGGAGGCGGGCATGGACGACTGGAAAGCGAAGACGAAAGCGGTGCATGGCGGTGTGCGGCGCTCGCAATACGGCGAGGTGGCCGAGGCGATCTTTCTCACCCAGGGGTTTGTCTATGCCTCGCCCGAACAGGCCGAGGCGCGGTTTGTCGAGTGCGGGCCTGACGAGTTTATCTATGCCCGCTACGGCAACCCCACAGTGCGGATGTTTGAAGATCGTCTCGCCGCGATCGAGGGTTGCGAAGACGGCTTTGGCGTGGCTTCTGGCATGGCGGCGGTAAACGTGACGCTGATGGCTGTGGCCAAGCCCGGCATGCGTATCGTCGCCGCGAGGGCGCTGTTTGGCTCTTGCCTTTACATCCTGGAATGGCTGGCGAACTTCGGGGTTGAGGTGGTCTATGTCGACGGCCGGGCCGAGGCGGAGTGGCGTGCGGCGATCACGCCGGGCACCGATCTGGTATTTGTCGAGACAATCTCGAACCCGACGCTTGAGGTGATCGACCTCGCAGCGGTGGCAGGGCTGGCGCATGTCGTGGGCGCGCTCATGGTGGTCGACAACACCTTTGCCAGCCCGGTTGGCGCGAGTGCAGCGGCGCAGGGGGCCGACGTGGTGATCTATTCCACCACCAAGCATATCGACGGTGGCGGGCGCGGGCTTGGCGGCGTGGTGCTGGGCAGTGCCGAGTTCATCCGGGGCACCTTTGAGCCCTACGCCAAGCACACCGGCGCGGCGCTGAGCCCGTTCAACGCCTGGATGCACCTCAAGGCGCTGGAAACGCTCGATCTGCGGGTGCGCGCGATGGCCGCGAGCGCGGCCCGGATCGCCGCCGCGCTCGATGGCCACCCCAAGCTCGCCCGGCTGGTCTACCCCGGGCTTGGCTCGCACCCCGAGCACGCGGTGGCGGCGCGGCAGATGGATCATGGCGGCACGATGCTGGCGCTTGACCTCGCGGGCGGCAAGGCGGCGGCTTTTTCCTTTCTCAACGCGCTTCACATCCCCGTGATCTCGAACAACCTTGGCGATGCAAAATCCATCGTCACCCACCCGGCCACGACCACCCACCAACGCCTGCCCGACGAACAAAAAAAGCTGCTCGGCATCACCCCGGGGCTGGTGCGGTTTTCGGTCGGGCTTGAGGATGCGGGCGACCTCGTGGCGGACATTCTCGCGGCATTGGAGTGATCCGGGCCGATATCCTGAGCGTAATGCTTGGGAATTCAGCCCCGTGGCCCTATATTGAGGGTCCGTTGACCTGGGAGGGTGCCGGCATGAACCACATTACCCCGAAGCTGACCGCAGCGCCGGATGAGGGCGATGCGCGCGATGCGCTCGAAACGCTTCGAGCCTGGGCGCGCGGGGCCGATCCGGCAGAAGTGGCCCGGCTCGACCCGGCGATCGCGCGGCTGCTGCCTGAGCGTCCCTTGATGAACTACCCCGACCTCAGCCGTGACTATCCGCACGAGTTCGTGCCCGATGACGCCTACAAGGATGCAATGCCGGACCTTCAGAATGGCCCGGCCAGTCTGATTCAGGGCCAAAAGCAACTGATCCAGCACGTCGGGATTTCCAACTTCCGCCTGCCGATCCGCTACCACACCCGCGACAACGGCGATCTGACGCTGGAAACCTCTGTCACCGGCACCGTGAGCCTGGAGGCCGAAAAGAAGGGCATCAACATGAGCCGCATCATGCGCTCGTTCTATGCCCACGCCGAAAAGACCTTCAGCTTTGGGGTGATCGAGGCGGCGCTCGACGATTACATGGCTCACCTCGGCAGCCTCGATGCGCGGATCGAGATGCGCTTTTCCTTCCCGGTCAAGCTGCCGTCGTTGCGCTCCGGGCTGGAAGGCTACCAGTATTACGATATCGCGTTGGAGCTGGTGGAGCAGGGGGGCACGCGGCGCAAGTTCGTGCATCTCGATTACGTCTATTCGTCTACCTGCCCGTGCTCGCTGGAGCTGTCGGAACACGCGCGGATGTGCCGGGGCCAGCTTGCCACGCCGCACAGCCAGCGCTCGGTGGCGCGGATCTCCGTCGAGGTGCTCTGCGATCACCCCTGTTTGTGGTTCGAAGACCTGATCGAGATCGCGCGCGCGGCGGTGCCGACCGAAACGCAAGTGATGGTCAAGCGCGAAGACGAGCAGGCGTTCGCCGAGCTTAACGCCGCCAACCCGATCTTCGTGGAAGACGCGGCGCGGCTGTTTACCGAGCAGCTCAAGCGCGACAGCCGGATCGGCGATTTTCGCATTGTCGCCAGCCACCAGGAAAGCCTGCACAGCCACGATGCGGTGTCGATCCTCACCGAAGGGCCGACGTTCCAGAGCCAATCGCTTGACCCGCGGCTGTTT
>MNZL01000015.1:0-9604 GCA_001873585.1 Rhodobacterales bacterium CG2_30_65_12
CCCGGTGCCTTCTATATTCTGGTCAGCCGCGAGGCGGTGCATATCCCGCCCGATTGCGCCGCCTAAATGGCCCCCTATCTCGCCATGGCGGGCGAGTTCCGGGTGCATTACTCGGGCTTCTTCGATCCCGGCTTCGGCCATGATGCCGCCGGCGGCGCCGGCTCGCGTGGGGTGCTTGAAGTGCGCTGCCACGAGGCCCCGTTTGTGCTCGAACACGGGCAGGTGGTGGGGCGGCTGGTGTATGAACGCATGGCCGAAATTCCGCACGCGCTCTATGGCACCGGGATCAAGTCGAACTACCAGGGCCAGGGGCTGAAACTGTCAAAACATTTCCGGGCGGCCTGATCGACCGCCCGGAGAGGTTTTCCAGGGTCTGTGACCGCCCTTCGGGGGGCGAGATCAGGCGCGACGCCGCGCGCTGAACCAGAACACCGCAGCGGCAGACACACCAAACAGGATCTTCGAGACAAAGCTCACCGGCAGCGGCACGATGTGCACGAACGCGGGGTTCATCATCGGCAGAACCACGAAGAAGTTGGTTGCCCAGACGCCGGCAAGCGCCAGAACCAGAATACCCGCTTCTGTGAAGGTGCCGGCAAGGCGCGGAAAGGCGCTGCGCAAGATCATCGCAACGAGCACGCCGAGACCGAGCGCCAGCCCCATGTGCACGACCAACCCCAACGCCACGGCCCCGCTGGCCGCGCCAAGCGACGGAGCCACGGTGGCGGTTACTTCCGAGGCAACGCGGGCAGCATCACCGCCGACCACAGACATGAACCCCGAAATCCATACGATTTCCGCCAAACCTCCCGCGAGCCCGGCGACGGCACCGATCCAGAGCGCTTTCGATACCGTCGAGCGCTGTGTTGATAGAGTCATGGCAATTTTCCTTATTCAGATTTCCAATACCCCGGACCCTACCCGAAAACGGGCGTGTCAAACCTGATCCAGATCAAATTTATTGCGTGATCGACGATCATGCGCAACGCAAAACAGCCCCGGTGCGCGGGGCCCTGTTCAGCGCATCCGCCGGGTGAGACGCGCCGCCTGCCGGGCGCGCTTGGCCGCCTGTTTTGCCGCGCGGGCGCGGGCGTGCTCCTCGGGCGTCATCTGCGATTCGCCGGCGTCGGTTTGCCCGCGTCCACCGCGCCGTGCCGCCAGATTGATTCCGGAATCGACGCCCTTGTTGACCAGTCGTCCGAGCACGCGGCGAAAGATCATGGAAAGTATCCGTTCGAAGTTCATGCCTGCCTCGCGGTTGTGTTTCCTTCACCCTATCACGAAGCGGCTCGTCTCCCAAGCCCGTGGCTCAATCCTCGAAAAGTTCCGATTGCCCGTCTTCGCCCGTGCCCTCGTCGGCGTCGTCGCCAAGCCCGGTGCCCGGCGGCGGGCGGTTGTCGAGCAGTCCGGCCGAGCGCAGTTCCTTGAGCCCCGGCAAATCGCGCGCGCTTTCCAGCCCGAAATGGTCGAGAAAGCTCTGGGTGACGACGAAGGTAACTGGCCGCCCCGGAGTCATCTTGCGCCGGCCAAAGCGGATCCATTCCAACTCAAGAAGCTGATCCACCGTGCCCCGGCTCACGCTCACGCCACGGATCTCTTCGATCTCGGCCCGGGTCACCGGCTGGTGATAGGCGATGATCGCCAGCGTCTCGATCGCGGCGCGGGAAAGTTTGCGGGTTTCCACCACTTCCTTGTGCATCAGAAAGCCCAGATCGGGGGCCGAGCGGATCGCCCAGGCATCGCCAACCTTGACCACCTGCACCCCGCGCCCCTCGTAGCGGCGGCGCAAGTGCACCAGCGCCTCGGCGGGATCTGCGCCATGCGGCAGGCGGGCGGCGAGCTCGGCCACCGTCACCGGCTCGGCGGAGGCAAACAGCACCGCCTCGACCATGCGCTCCTGCTCGCCCATCGGCGGCGCCTCGAACAGGCTTTGTTCCTGCTCGGTTTCGGTTTGGTCAGACATTCGATTTCTTCCGGATCTGGATCGGCGCGAAAACCTCGCCCTGGCGAATTTCCACCTGGCCCTCCTTGGCCAGTTGCAGCGAGGCCGCGAAATTGGCTGCCGTGGCGGAGCGGCGGCGGACGGGGTCGATCTCCCAGCCCTCGGGGATGTAGCTCATGATGTCGGTCCACGTGCCGGCATAGCCGATCAGCCCGCGCATCCGCTCAAGCGCCTCTTCCATCGTCATCACCGCATCGCGGTCCATCACGAAGGGGCGAAACTCGTCCTTGGTGCGAATCCGGGCATAGGCCTGCATCAGGTCCATCAGCGTGGCGGTGTAGCTCACGCGGCGCACCCGGTTCACCGCCTCGGGCACCCCCCGGGCGAAAAAATCCCGCCCCAACTGGTCGCGCGCCATCAGCCGCGCGGCAACGTCGCGCATCGCTTGCAGCCGCTCGAGCTGGTAGGCGAGATGGGCGGCGAGGTCTTCGCCACTTGGCCCTTCCGCCGTCGGATCGGGGGGCAACAGCAGGCGCGACTTCAGAAACGCCAGCCAAGCCGCCATCACCAGGTAATCGGCGGCAAGCTCGATCCGCAGGTGCCGCGCCTTTTCGACAAAGACGAGGTATTGCTCGGCCAGTTGCAGCACCGAAACGCGGCGCAGATCGACCTTCTGCGTACGCGCCATGGTCAGAAGCAGGTCAAGCGGCCCCTCGTAGCCGTCGACATCGACAATCAGCGCCTCGGCGGCGAGCCGCTCCGATACGCTTATCGCGTCTGGCTGGAAATCGTCTTGCGGCACGGGGTCCGCCTCACTCCTGGCCGGTCATCAGGCTGTGAAATTCGTCTTCGAGGGCGGCAATGTCAATGCCGTCGGGCGGCCGCCGCCACCCCAGCGCTGCCTCGGCCCGGCGTGCCGCTTCGCCCGACATCGCCCCCGCAGCCTCGACCACCGCGCGCATCTCGGCCAGATCGCCATTGCTGTGCAGGATCACGTCGCAGCCGGCCGCAAGCGCGGCGCGCGCGCGCGCATTCACCGGCCCGGCAAGCGCCTGCATCGAGATATCATCCGTCATCAGCAGCCCGCCGAAGCGAATGCGGTTGCGGATCACCTCGATCACCGCCGGCGAGAGCGTGGCCGGGCGCTCGGGGTCGATCGCCTCGTAAACCACGTGGGCGGTCATCGCCAGGGGCAGGCCCGAAACCGCCTCGAAGGCGAGAAAATCCGAGACCCGCAGCACCTTTTCCTTCGCCGTCACCCGCGGCAGATCGAGGTGGCTGTCGGCGGTGGCGCGGCCCTGGCCGGGGATGTGCTTGATCACCGGCAGAACCCCACCCATCAACAGCCCCTCGGCGGCGGAGGCGGCGATATCGGCCACCTGCACCACGTCGTCGCCAAAGCAACGGTTGCGCAGGATCTCGTGGGTGTCGGGCTGGGCAATATCCACAACCGGGGCGCAATTGCCGTCGATTCCCACAGCGCGCAACTCATTGGCGATCAGACGGTAGCGCAGATACATCGCCCGCGCCGCGTGGCGGCGGTTTTGCGCCACCTGCTCGAGCGGTGGCAACCAGACGCGCCAGTGCGGTAGCCCCAGCCGGGCCACCCGCCCACCTTCCTGGTCGATGAAAATCGGCGCCTCCCATCCCACCGCCGCGCGCAGTTCGGTGGTGAGCCAGACGAGCTGCTCGGGGTCTTCGATATTTCGGGCAAAAAGGATGAAGCCGAACGGATCGGCGGCACGGAAAAAATCGCGCTCAGCCCGCGTGAGCCGCGCGCCTTCGATGCCAAAGATATAGGCCCCCGTGCCGGTCATGCGCCGTTCACCGGGTGACGACCGGGATGCAGGCCGCCTGCCCCGCCGTCAGCGCGGCACAGAACCCGCGCGCATCGGCGATATCGACAAATCCCATGGCGCGCAGCCGGTAGAAGGTCTTGCCGCCCGATTGCGCCATCTCGATTACCCGGTCCTTGCCTTCAAGCATCTCGGGAAAACGCAAGGCGACGTTGTCCCATTCCGCGCGGGCGACGTCTTCGCTTTCGAAGGCGCCGAGTTGAACGAGCCGGGTGCCGGCGGCGATCTCGGTGGCGGACACGTCGCGCACACCGGGCAATGCAGCGGCGAAGGCGGAGGCAACGGCGAGATCCACCGGCGATGCGGCGACACGGGCGACGATCTCGTCAGGCCGCACGGGCGGGCGCGGCGAGCGCGCCACGCCCGGCACCGAGGCGGGCACCACCGCAACCGCAAGCCGCGCTTCGGCCTCGGGAGTGAGGGCGAGATCGGCCGCCTCGCCCGAGAGCGGCAGCGCCCCGGCAGACAGCATGTTGGCCAGCGCAAGAGCCGAGGCAACCCCGCCCTCTTCATCGCCGGTGAGCGAGGCCGGTTCGGCTTCGAGTGCCTCAGCCGGCACGGTCTCACCAGCCTCGGCCATCGACACCGCCGATACCTCGGCCATGGCGTGGGCCGGCAGATCGTCTGCCTCAAGCGCCGCCGGGGCAGGCGCAAGCGCCACTTGCGCCGCCGGTCCCTCGGCCTGACCTTCTGCGGCGATGGTATTCACCGCGAGCCCCTGGTGCGCGGCGGCAACCCCGCCGGGATCGTCGGGCTGGATCCGCATCGGCCCGGCCAGCGCCCGCACCACCGGCACCCCGGTGACGTCGCGCATGACGAGCTGGTAGCCCCAGACCCCGAGCCCGGCAATCAGCGCCAATGACAACAGCGCGCCCGCGCCGTGCAGTATCCCGGCCAGACCCCGCCCCTGCGGCGCGGCAGGCCAGCGCCCCTCGCCAGCCTGTGGCTCGCCATAGGCTTCGCGCGGCGCCATCAGGTGCGCGGCTACCCCCTGCGGCGCTGTGGTCACACCGGGTGGTATTGCCTGCGCCGGCATGTGCTGCGGATAATAACGGGAATCGTGCCGGCCGGCGTTTGCGCCGCCCCAAACTGCGTCTGCCATCTGCCTGCTCCGCCCAGCGTTCGAGGCCTGCGCCCCTCGCCGGATTTTCTGGTTGCCTCGCGCCCCGAAAGCCAAGCTTGCGCCTTGTGATTCAGCGCATCTCCTCGGCTGGGGTTACCCCAAGAATAGCAAGGCCGGCTGAAATCACAATGGAAACGGCCTTGGCCAGCGGGATTTTCGCCGATGTTGCATCTGAGTCACCCTCCTGAATGAAGCGCAGCGCCGGCGTATCGTTGCCCCGGTTCCACAGCGTGTGAAACTCGCTGGCAAGCTCGTAGAGGTAAAAGGCGATCCGGTGCGGCTCGTGCCCGCGCGCGGCAATCTCGACAAGGCGCGGCCATTCGGCGAGCTTTTTCGCCACGGCAAACTCCGCGCCATCCTCCAGCGCCGGCACGATGCCCGGGCTCACCCCCAGCCCAGCCGCCTTGCGCAGCACCGAATGCACCCGGGCATTGGCGTATTGAACGTAGAACACCGGGTTGTCACGGCTCTGCTCCAACACCCGCGCGAAGTCGAAATCGAGCGGCGCGTCGTTCTTGCGGGTGAGCATGTGAAAGCGCGTCACGTCCTTGCCCACCGCCTCGACCACGTCGCGCAAGGTAACGAAATTGCCGGCGCGTTTCGACATCTTGAACGGCTCGCCGTTGCGGTAGAGCTTGACCAACTGGGTAAGCTTGATATCGAGCGGCACACGGCCATCCGACAGCGCCGAAACGGCGGCCTTCATCCGCTTGACATAGCCGCCGTGATCGGCGCCGAACACATCAATAAGCGCGTCGAAGCCCCTGGAAACCTTGTCGTAATGGTAGGCGATATCGGGGGCGAAATAGGTCCAGCTGCCATCCGATTTCATGATCGGCCGGTCAACGTCGTCGCCGTGGGCGGTGGAGCGGAACAGGGTTTGTTCGCGCGGCTCCCAATCCTCGGGCATCTTGCCCTTTGGCGCATCGAGCACGCCCTTGTAGATCAGCCCCTTGGCCCGCAATGCTTCGATCGCCGCTTCGATCAGGCCGGTGCCGTAGAGCGACTTTTCGGAATAGAACACGTCCATCTTCACGCCGAGCGCGGCGAGATCTTCCTTGATCATCGCCATCATCTTCTCGACGGCAAATTCACGCACCTCGGCGAGCCAGACCGCCTCGGGCTGGTCGAGCCATTTCTCGCCCACCTCTTGCGCCAGCGCCTCGCCCACCGGCACCAGGTAATCGCCGGGGTAGAGCCCCTCCTCGATCACCGGCATGTGGCCAAGCGCCTCGCGGTAGCGCTCATAGGCCGAGCGCGCCAGCACGTCGACCTGCGCGCCGCCGTCGTTGATGTAGTATTCCCGCGTCACGTCATGGCCGGCATATTCCAACAGCGACGCCAGCGCATCGCCAAACACCGCGCCGCGGGTATGGCCCACATGCAGCGGCCCGGTGGGGTTGGCCGAGACATATTCAACGTTGACCTTTTGCCCCTGCCCCAGCGTTGAGCGGCCATACCCCTCGATGGTGAGGATCGTCTCGACCAGCGCGGCCCAGACGCTGGGATCGAGGCGAAGGTTCAAAAACCCCGGGCCCGCCACTTCGGCGGAGGCGATTCGGCTGTCGGCGGCAAGTTTGGCCGCCAGCGCCTCGGCGATATCGCGCGGCTTCAGCCCTGCTGGCTTGGCCAGCACCATCGCCGCATTGGTTGCCATGTCGCCGTGCCCGGCGTCGCGCGGCGGCTCGACGGCGACGGCCTCGAAGCCCAGCCCCTCGGGCAGCGCGCCCTCGGCCACCATCTCGTCAAGTGCTGCGATAACGGCGGTGCGGATATCGAAAAAAAGGTTCATGTGCTGTCCTCACGGGTCTCGCGTGGGTCTAGCACAGAACGAAAGGACGTCAACGCCCCGACCGGCCCGCGCCCGCCTGGTTTTGATCAAAACGCGCGGCAGGCAGCTGGCCCCGCCTTAGCCGCCGGCGGCGCGGATGAAGGCCACCAGCCCGGCGGTGGAACCGTCCTTGCCCTCGGTGCCCTGCGTGCCCGCGATGATCGGCTCCAGCGCGCGGGCCAGATCCTTGCCCAGTTCCACGCCCCATTGGTCAAACGAGTTGATGCCCAGCACCACCCCCTCGACGAATACCCGGTGCTCATAGAGCGCGATGATCTGGCCGAGCACGAAGGGCGTGAGCTTGGGGTAGACCAGCGTGGTCGAGGGCCGGTTGCCGGGAAACACCCGGTGCCGGGCCTGGCGTTCCAGCTCGTCGCCGGAAAACCCGGCCTCGGCCATCATCGCCCGCGCCAGATCCAGCGAGCGACCATGCATCAGCGCTTCGGATTGGGCCAGGCAATTGGCCACCAGAAGGCGGTGCTGATGCGCCAGATCCGGCTCGTGCCCGGTTGCGCCGATCATGAACTCGCAGGGCACCACTTGCGTGCCCTGGTGAATGAGCTGGTAGAATGCGTGCTGGCCGTTGGTTCCCGGCTCGCCCCAGACCACCGGGCCGGAGGCTGCGTCAAGCGTGGTTCCGTCCATCGCCACGCGCTTGCCGTTGCTCTCCATTTCGAGCTGTTGCAGGTAGGCCGGCAGCCGGGCAAGGCGCTGCTCGTAGGGCAGCACCGCACGGGTGGGATAGCCGCAAACCTGATGGTGCCAGAGCCCGACCAGCGCCAACATCACGGGCATGTTGGCGGCACCTTGCGTCTCGCGGAAATGCCGGTCCATCGCGTGACCGCCGGCGAGCATCTCGCGGAAATGCTTCGGCCCGACGGCGATCATCAGCCCCAGCCCGATCGGCCCCCACAGCGAGTAGCGCCCACCAACCCAATCCTCGAAGCCAAACACCCGGGAGGGGTCGATTCCCCATTCCGCGGTTTTGTCGGTGGCAGAAGAGAGCGCGGCGAAATGCCGGCCGGCGTTCTCGGCGCCAACGCGCCGCATGAGCCAATCACGCGCTGTGGCGGCGTTGGTCATGGTTTCGATCGTGGTGAAGGTTTTCGAGGCGACGATCACCAGCGTCGAGGCCGGGTCGAGCGCCTCCAGCGTGTCGTGAATATGCGCGCCATCAACGTTCGAGACGTAATGCAGCCGGGGGCCGTCGTGGTAGGGTGCGAGCGCCAGGGTGGCCATTGCCGGGCCGAGGTCGGACCCGCCGATTCCGATGTTGATCACATCGGTAAAGCGCCCACCCTGCGGCGGGCGGATGCGGCCCGAGCGCAAGCCTTCGGCAAAGTCTTCCATCCGCGCCAGTGTCTGGTGCACACCCGGCAACACGTCTTCGCCGTCAACCAACACCGGATCGGGGCCGGGATTGCGCAGCGCCGTGTGCAGCACCGCGCGGCCCTCGGTCTGGTTGATCTTTTCGCCGGCAAACATCGCCTGCGCCCGCTCTGCCACACCGGCGCTCTCCGCCAGCGCCAGCAACAGATCGCGCGCGCGCTCATCAATCGCCGTCTTTGAATAGTCCAGAAGCAGCCCCTCGGCACGCACGGCAAAGCCCTGCGCCCGCTCCGGATCATCCGCAAAGAGGCTCTCGATACGCAGGCTCACCCGGTCGTCACGGTGCACCTTCAGCTCGTCCCAAACCATCCCTTTCCCCCAACTCGCCCACACTACGGCCGGGCATTAATTCAAGATTGCGCCCAATGCACGATCAAACCGTCCAGCACCGCCGCCACCGGGGCCTCGACCGGGTTGCCGACCGCCTCAGCCTGGCGCAGCGCGTCGAGCTTTTGTTGGCCAATAATCACCAGATGCTTGTTCATCGCGCTGTTGATCACCTCGGCCGAAAGCGTCACCCGCGGCTCCTCGGCCCCCGGCACACGCATCGCCAGCACCTCCGGCGCGCCCGGCCCGAGCGCCTTTTCGATCTGGTCGGCGCCGGAAAACAGGCTCGCCGTGTGCATGTCGGCGCCCATGCCGAGCAGCACGAAGGTGAGTGGGCAGAGCCCCCGCACCTTGGTGGCCACATCGACAAGACCCATCTTCGAGGCATCGCCCCCGGTGTAGAACGGAATGAAATTGGCCACCGCCGCCTTGTCGACCAGAAGGTGCTCGCGCAACAGCCTGGCATTGGAGCGCGGGTCGTCTTCCGGCACCCAGCGCTCATCGGTCAGGATCACGTCGATCCGCTCCCATGGCAGCGAAAGCGCCGAGAGCACATCAAACACCGGCCCCGGCGTGGTGCCTCCCGGCACGGCCAGCGAGGCGCGCTCGTGCTGCATCAGCGCCCGGTTGAGCTCACCGGCGATCTGGTTGGCGAGATCGAGCCACATGATCTCGCTGTCGGTATATTCCCTGAGTTTCATGATGTGAGCTCCCTCCAGCGCCGGCCATCCCTGTGCATCAGGATAAGCGCCTCTTCCGGCCCCGTCGAGCCGGCATCGTAGAGCAATGGCTTGTCTTCTCGACGGGCCCATTCCTCGATGATCGGATCGGTCCAGGCCCAGGCCGCCTCAACCTCGTCGCCGCGCATGAACAAGGTCTGGTTGCCACGGATCACGTCCATGATCAATCGCTCGTAGGCATCGGGCACGTCGCTCGCCTCTTCTCCGAGCGCGTCGGCAAAGGTCATGTCGAGCGGAACATCGACAAGCCGCATGCCCCCCGGCCCCGGCTCCTTGATCGTCACCGTCAGGTCCATGCCTTCGTTGGGTTGAAGCCGGATCCGCAGCTCGTTGGCGGTTTGTCCGGTGTCTTCCTCGAAGATCGAATGCGGCGGCTCCTTGAAGCGCACGACGATT
>MNZL01000015.1:9615-11632 GCA_001873585.1 Rhodobacterales bacterium CG2_30_65_12
GCTTCATCCGCTTGCCGGTGCGCAAATAGAACGGAGTGCCGTTCCAGCGCCAGTTGGCCACGTGCAGCTTGAGCGCGATAAAGCTCTCGGTGAGGCTGTCCGGGTTTTCGGCATCCGCGCGGTATGGGGCGCTGCCCTCCCCGGCGCGGTATTGCCCGCGCACGATATCCTCGTGGCGCACCTGCTGCAGGGCGCGGATTACCTTGAGCTTTTCGTCGCGCACATCGTCGGGCTCGAATTTCGCGGGTGGCTCCATGGCGATCAGGCACAAGAGCTGCATCAGGTGGTTTTGCACCATGTCGCGCATCGCACCCGATTTATCGTAATACGCGCCGCGCCCATCCACCCCCACCGTTTCGGCCACGGTGATCTGCACATGGTCGATATACTGGTTGCGCCATAGCGGCTCGAACAGCAGGTTGGCGAAGCGCACGGCCATCAGGTTTTGCACCGTTTCCTTGCCGAGGTAATGGTCGATCCGGTAAATCTGGTGCTCGTCGAAATGCTTCGCCAGCGTCGCGTTGAGCGCTTTCGCGGTCTCGAGATCATGGCCAAAGGGCTTTTCCACCACGATTCGCGCGTCGGCCGCGGCGATCTTGTGCTTGTGGAGCCGCTCCGCAACAGCGCCGAACAGATTGGGTGCCACCGAGAAATAGAACGCCTGCACCACGTCCGGGCGCACCCGCGCCGCGAGTTCGGCCCAGCCCGCTGCACCCAGCGCATCGACCGGGATATAGCCGAGCAGATCGAGAAACCCGTCGCGGCTCTTCTTGTCAAGCATCGCCGCCGGCAGAAACTCGGCCAGCGCCTTGGCGACAAAGGCGCGAAAGGCGGCATCGTCCATCTCGCCGCGGGCGGCGCCGATGATGCGCGTGGCCTTGGGTATCTGGCCATCACGGAAGCGGCGAAAGAGCCCGGGCAGGATCTTGCGCCGGGCAAGGTCGCCGGTGCCGCCAAAAATGATCAGATCAAAGGGATCGACCGGAATGACGCGCGAAACCATGGCTGCTCTCCGTTGCCTATTTAGCGCTAACACGAGCGCATCGACCGTCTGTTACGTCAGCCTTCTTGCCGAGTCTAGCACCGATGGCGGGCGGCACAAGCGCGGGCGGGCGATAGCGCGGCAATGTAACAGCCCGGTGGCGGGCGGCGCGATGATGACAAATTCCGCAAGAGTCCCGAGCGCGTTAACTCAGCGTCAATTGCACCCTCCTAGAGTGGCCTCGCCAATAACGCCGGAGCCCTGTCAATGTCGGAAAATGTCATCTGGTCCACACTCTATCTCGGCAATTTTGCCGATATGGACACGGACGAAGGCACGAATACGCAGGAAGATACGTCGGCCCTGCTTACCACCTTCGGGGCAGGGCCCGGCAATGCGTTGTCGGGCAACATCGTGAATATCGAAAGCCATGATGGCGATTATGATCATGCGGTGGATACCGACAACCACACAGCGTCGGACTATATAGAATACGATCTGGGCGACGGCCCCGTCTCGGTGCAGATAGACAGCGTTGCCGTGCTTCATGGCGTCGTCACCTTCCACGACGGATCCACGTACGAGGCCGATTTCGGCACCTTCCAGGCTGAAAATGGCGATGCGTTCATGGTGGTTCTGGACAGCCAGCCAGAGCTTGCCAGCCAGGGGATCGACACGGTCACTTTCACCGCGGTGGTCGACACCGGCTTTGAAGGGGTCTGGGAAGACAACAAGGACGATCACCAATTCGTCTGTTTCGCCCCCGGCACAAGGATTGCCACAGCACTTGGCCCGCGCCGGATCGACAAGCTCAAGGTTGGCGATTACGTCATCACGCTCGACGACGGGCCGCAACCGATCCGCTGGATCGGCAAGCGGCGGCTTCGGTTCGACGTGCCTGGCCCGGACCAGCCGGTGCGGATCGCGCCCGGCGCGCTCGGCCCCGGCCTTCCCCGGCGCGCGCTCCTGCTGTCGCCCAACCACCGGGTGCTGCTCAGCACCACGCCCGCCCATGCGCTGCATGATCCGCTCGGC
>MNZL01000011.1 GCA_001873585.1 Rhodobacterales bacterium CG2_30_65_12
GCCGCGCGCCTGGTCGCAATCTGTGCCGCGAGGTCGCCAATCAACGCGGCGTGGTCGCAAAAAGCCAATATTGCCAGCCTCCTGTCCTCAATGTAGGGCGAAGACACCGCGCCGCAGGCGCCGCTTAGCCGAGAGCATCCCATGGCCGAAGACGAAGACGACATCATCCTTGCAGACCTCGACGACGAAGAGCTCGTGGCGCAGATGCACGACGACCTCTACGACGGACTGAAAGACGAGATCGAAGAGGCGACGCAGATCCTGCTCGACCGTGGCTGGGAGCCCTACCGGGTGCTCACCGAGGCGCTGGTTTCGGGCATGAAGGTGGTCGGCGACGACTTCCGCGACGGTATCCTGTTCGTGCCGGAGGTGCTGCTGGCGGCCGGCGCGATGAAGGCGGGGATGTCGATCCTGAAACCGCTGCTCGCCGAGACCGGTGCGCCCAGCATCGGCAAGGTGGTGATCGGCACGGTGAAGGGCGATATCCACGACATTGGCCAGAACCTGGTGACGATGATGATGGAGGGCGCCGGCTTCGAGGTGAAGAACATCGGCATCAACAACCCGGTGGAAGACTACATCGCTGCGCTTGAGGAATTCGACGCCGATTTCCTTGGCATGTCGGCACTGCTCACCACCACGATGCCCTACATGAAAGTCGTGATCGACACGCTGATCGCCGAGGGCAAGCGCGACAAGTATATCGTGCTGGTTGGCGGCGCGCCGCTGAACGAAGAGTTTGGCCGCGCGATCGGCGCCGACGCCTATTGCCGCGACGCCGCCGTGGCGGTGGAAACGGCAAAAGCGCTGATGGCGCGCAAGCACAACCAGATGCGCGCCTGACCCGATGACGCTGGGGCGACCGGCCTTTCTCGTCCTGCTCGCGCTCGCTTCCGCAGCGGGCGCGGCTTGGGTGCTGATCGCCGCGGTGCGGGCACACGCGCTCTCGGGCCAGGTGTTTTTCGCCATTCTGCCGCTGGCGATGCTGTTCGGGCTGGCCTGGAAGGGGCTGACCGGCGCGAAGGACTGATCTTGCCGGGCGGCGGCCCCGCCCCCATCTTTGCAAGACACAGGAGGCGCCCATGCCACTCGAACGGTTCGTTCTCATTCTCGTTGCGGTGATCGCTGCGGCCGGGCTCACGGTGTGGGTCGGCACGCTGGCCGCCGCCGCCACCACCACGGTGCCGATCGGCTGGGTCTTCGTGATCCCGGTGGCGCTGATCGTCTACGTCGCGTGGCGGGTGATCGCCGAGCGCATCCGAAACCGCGAAGACGACCACTACGACAGGATCGAAAAATGAGTCTCATCGTCACCACCGACAGCGTGCCGGGCCGCGAGATCGCCGAGCCGCTGGGCCTGGTGCGCGGATCGACGGTGCGCGCCAAGCACATCGGCGCGGATATTGTGGCCGGCTTGCGCAACCTCGTCGGTGTCGAGATCAAGGAATACGCGGCCTTGCTCGCCGGCGCCCGTGAGCAGGTGCTCGACCGGATGATCGCGCAGGCGCGCGGGCTCGGGGCCGGCGCCGTTGTGGCGGTGCGGTTCGAGACCTCGACGATCACCCAGGCCGCTTCGGAAATTCTCGCCTATGGCACGGCGGAAAAACTGAAATGACAGCCCCAGCCGCCGACGATACCACGCTCACCGCCGAGGGCCTGGCCACCAGCGGCAAGGGCCGGGTGCTGGTGATCGGCTGCGGCGCGCTGGCGCGGGAAATTCTCGCCGTTCTGGCGGCGAACGGGCTGTCTCACGTCGATCTGGCCTGCCTGCCGGCGATCTGGCACAACACCCCGGCAAAGATCGCGCCGGCACTTGAAGAAGCTCTGGCAAGATACGAGAAGAACTACGAAAATATCTTCGTGGCTTATGCCGATTGCGGCACCGGCGGCACCATCGCCAAGGTCTGCGCCGGCCATGGCGTTGCGATGATCGAAGGCCCGCATTGCTACAGCTTTTTCGACGGAAACGAAGCCTTCGCCACGCGCGACGAGGTGACGGTGTTCTACCTCACGGATTTTCTCACCCGGCAATTCGAGGCCTTCGTGGTGAAGCCGCTCGGGCTCGACCGCCACCCGGAATTGAAAGAGATCTACTTCGGCAATTACGAGCGCCTCGTCTACCTCGCCCAGACCGACGATCCGGCGTTGGACGAAAAGGCCCGCGCAGCGGCGGTCTGTCTTGGCCTCGCCTTCGAGCGCCGGTTTACCGGCTACGGCGACCTTGCCCCGGCGCTGGCGGGGCTTTAGCGCGGCAGGTGCCGCCCGCCGGTGTTTTGCAGGTTCATCCACTCGGGTGTGCCAAACAGCTTTTCCAGCCCCCAGATCGCCAGAGCGATGGCGATCACCGCGAGCAGCAGCTTCACACGGCTGGCCGAGGGGGGCTTGCGCGCCCATTTCGACATGCGAAAAAGCTGGCGCGGGTTCAGGCTCATGCCTCGTCGGCCTGAAGAAAGCGAACCGTGCCGATATAGGGCAGGTTGCGATTGCGCTGGGCGAAGTCGATGCCGTAGCCCACCACGAACTCGTCGGGGATCTCGAACCCGATCCAATCGGCCCGGATTTCAACCTCGCGGCGCGATGGCTTGTCGAGCAGAGCCACGGTCTTCAGCCGCTTCGGCCCCTTGGCGCTGAGCAGCCCCACGACGTGTTTGAGGGTGTAGCCGGTATCGACGATATCCTCGACCACCAGCACGTCGCGGCCGTGAATCTCGCCGCGCAAGTCCTTGAGAATACGCACCTCGCGGCTTGACTGGGTGGAATCGCCGTAGGAGCTGGCCTCGATGAAATCCACCTCCACCGGCAGGTCGAGCTCGCGCACCATATCGGCGATGAACACGAAGGAACCGCGCAGGAGGCCGACCACCACCAGCTTGTCGCTGCCCGCAAAGGCATCGTGGATCTCTCTCGCCAGCGCCTCGATCCGCGCAGCGATAGTCTTGGCCGAGATCATCTCTTCTATCACATATGGCCGCGTGGGCATGGTTCCCCCCTTGCATCCCGGCTGGTGCTTATGGAAATACCCCGTAGCAGGGCCAAGGGAAAGCAGACATGCCGACACATGGCGAAAAACGGGTGATGGCATATAGCGCGGTCCAGATGTATGATCTGGTCGCCGATATGCTGCGCTACCCCGAGTTCATCCCCTGGATCGCGGCGGCCCGGATCCGCACGGTCACGCCACACACGGACGGCACCCAGATCCTCGACTGCGACCTGGTGGTGAGCTTCAAGGTGTTTCGAGAAAAATTCACCAGCCGGGTGCTGCTCGACGAACGCGCGCGGCGGATCAACGTGGACTATCTCGATGGGCCGTTCAAATACTTGCGGTCGCGCTGGGAGTTCACCGATGTCGAAGGCGGGTGCGAGGTGAATTTTTTCGTCGATTTCGAGTTTCGCAACCTGGTGTTGCAAAAACTGATCGGCGTGGTGTTCAACGAGGCGATGGAGCGCATCGTCGCCGCTTTCGAGAAACGCGCGGCGGCGCTTTATGGCCCGACGAGCTGAGCGGGGGAGATGATGGCCGATCTGCGCCTCTACCAGACCGAGACGGCCGGGCGGATCACCCTGACCCGGCCACAGGCGCTGAACGCGCTCAGCCACCAGATGTGCCGCGATATCACCGCCGCCCTCGCGCGCTGGCGCGACGACCCATCGGTGGCGCTGGTGTTGATCGACGCCGAGGGTGAGCGCGCGTTCTGCGCCGGCGGCGATCTGCAACAGATGTATGAGACCGGCATCCGGGGCGATTACGCCCCTGCCCGCGCCTTTTGGGCCGATGAATACCGCATGAACGCGGCGATCGCGGAATACCCCAAGCCAGTGGTCACGCTGCTCCAGGGCTTCACCATGGGCGGTGGCGTCGGGCTGGGCTGCCACGCCTCCACCCGGGTGGTCTGCGAAACCAGCCAGATCGCCTTGCCCGAGGTGGCCATTGGCCTGGTGCCCGACGTGGGCGGCAGCCACCTGCTCGCCCGCGCGCCCGGGAGCATCGGGGAATACCTCGCCGCCACCGCCGCCCGCATGGGGCCGGGCGATGCGATCCATGCTGGCTTCGCCGATCTCTACATCCCGCACGAATTCTGGATCGACATCACCACACGGCTTGAAGACACCGCAGGTCTGGCGATCCTTGACGCCATGGCCGAGCCTGCCCCCGCCGGGCCGATCAAGGCTGCCCGGGCCGAGATCGACGCCACCTTCGCCGGCACACCCGGCGCAATCGTCGCCGCGCTGGAAGCGCGCGGCAGCGCCTTTGCCACCGCCGCGCTGGCCGCCCTGCGCCGCGCCTCGCCGCTCGCCGTCGCCTGCGGGCTCGCCAATATCCGCGACCAGCGCGATCACGGCGGCACGATCCGCGAGGCGCTAGCCAGCGAATACCGCTTCACCCACCGCGCCCCGGAAAAAAGTGACTTCCTCGAAGGCATCCGCGCTGCGATCATCGACAAGGACAAGGCGCCGCGCTGGAAACACGCGAGGCTCGAAGACGTGACCGAGCGCGACATTGCCGAGATGCGCGCCCCGCTCGGGCCGGACGAATTGCAACTCTGAGGGAGAACGCCATGAACATCGGATTTATCGGGCTGGGCAACATGGGCGCGCCGATGGCGGCCAACCTCGCCAAGGCGGGCCATGCGGTGATCGGGTTTGATCTTGCCGCCCCCACCCCGGAGGGCGTGGCCATGGCGGCGACGGCTGCCGAGGCGGCAAGGCGCGCCGAGGTGGTGATCACCATGCTGCCCAATGGCGAGATTCTTGAGGCCGTCGCCGCCGAGATCATCCCGGCGATGCCGCCCGGCGCGGTGCTATGCGATTGCTCGACGGTCGATGTCGAGAGTGCGCGCAGGGTCGCGGCTGAGGCCGAGGCCGCCGGGCTTGGCGCGATCGACGCGCCGGTCTCGGGTGGTGTCGGCGGCGCGGGGGCGGGCACGCTCACCTTTATGGCCGGCGGCAGCGAAGCGGCTTTCGCCCGCGTCACACCACTGTTCGAGGTAATGGGGCAGAAGGCCGTTCACTGCGGCGCGGCGGGCGCTGGCCAGTCGGCCAAGATCTGCAACAACATGATCCTTGGCGTTACCATGATCGCCACCTGCGAGGCCTTCGCGCTGGCCGACAAGCTCGGGCTCGACCGCCGGAAGATGTATGACGTGGTGTCCACCTCATCGGGGTCGAGCTGGACGATGAACAGCTATTGCCCGGCCCCGGGGGTGGGCCCGAAAAGCCCCGCCGACAACGGCTACGTGCCCGGTTTCGCCTCGGAGCTGATGCTCAAGGATCTGCGGCTGGCGCAGGCGGCGGCCGAGATGGTCGACGCCGACACGCCGATGGGGCGCGCGGCGGCGCGGCTTTATGAAACCTTCGTCGAGGAAGAAGGCGGACGGGGGCGCGATTTTTCGGCGATGCTGACGCGCTTCGAGGCGCGTCACCGCACATGAGCTGGACCCGGCAAGCCGAGGAACTCGCGGCGCTGGAGCCCGCCGCACGAGCGGCGCTGGAACGGCTTGCCCCGGTGGAGATGGCCCAGGGCGCAGTGCTGTTTCGCCCCGGAGAATCGGTCAAGGGCTATGTGATCGTGCTCGCCGGTCAGGTCGGCGTGCACCTGCTTGGCCCCAACGGGCGCGACATTCTGCTCTACGAGGTCGCGCCGGGGCAAAGCTGCATCCAGTCCACCCTCGGGCTGCTTGGCGGCGACGATTACTCGGCCGAGGCGACCCTGAGCGCGCCGACGCGGCTGGTGCTGCTGCCGCGCCCGGTGTTTCTCGAACTGCTCGACAGCTCGCCCGCGTTTCGCAAGGTGGTGTTTGCCGCCTTCGCCGAGCGGATGCAGGCGATGATGCAACTGATCGAAACGATGAGCTTCATGCGGGTCGAGGCGCGGCTGGCCGCCCTCGTGCTTGAGCGGATGGACGAGGACGAAACCCTCGCCATCACCCAGGCCGAGCTTGCGCGCGCCATCGGCACCGCCCGAGAGGTGGTAAGCCGGCGGCTCGACAAGCTGGCGCGGGCCGGCGCGATCCGGGCCGAGCGCGGATTGATCCGGGTGCGCGACCGCGCCGCACTGGAAGCCATCGCCCACAGCCCGTCCGTGTGACTCGGTCACATGCTTTTCTGATCCAAACGTCGTAAGCAAGCGTATCCGAACAAGTTCACGGAAAGGAAATTCCATGTTCAAAACCAATGAAGGCACGATCGACCGCGTTTTGCGCGTTATTATCGGTGCAGCGCTCATACTGGGCTATTTCCTCAACCCCGACGGAGCCTACAGCTGGCTCTACTGGCTCGGGCTCATCCCGCTGGTTACCGGCTTGGTCGGCTGGTGCGCGATATATTCGATTTTCGGGATGTCGACCTGCAAGATGAAGAACTGAGGCCGCGCCCGAAAGCCGGGCGCGCCGGGCTGGGGGCGCTGCCCCCAGTCCTCTCTACATAAG
>MNZL01000131.1 GCA_001873585.1 Rhodobacterales bacterium CG2_30_65_12
GCCGAGCGGCGCTACCGCGAACTGGTCGAGACCGGCCACGAGGTGACGCGCGAGGCGGTGCTGGCCGACGTGATCGCCCGCGACGAACGCGACAGCGCCCGCGCCACGGCCCCCTTGAAGCCGGCCGAAAACGCGGTGGTGATCGACACGTCGGCGCTCACGATCAGCGAGGCGGTGGCGGCGGCCATTGCGGCGGTGGAGGCCGCCTTGGCGCAAGAATAGCGCTGGCTTCGGGTGCCAATTTTTCGGCAAAAATCCTTTTCAACACCTTGATCTGGCTTGAATTTTGAAGAGAAATCACATTTTTTTTGACTGAAGAATGCCGGAAAACCGGAAATGTGTGTGTTCAAATATGCCCGGTGAGAATGCCTGGCGGGTTGTCTGCAACCTCGCTCGGGGGTGTCTGTGCGCGTGTCTGTGCGCGTGTCAGTCGATTCTCATCATCCTGTCGGACTTCTTGCGCACTAGAACCGTGCGCAGATCGTGCATCGCCAGCAGCAGCGCGTCGGTCACTGCGTCGAGTTCGGTGTCGGTGGCGCGTGACTGGGCCCAATGAGCGGTGAGGTTAAGGTGATCGACTGTGCGCAGGATGTCGTCGATATCGCGCGCGGCCAGGGTTGCGCGGCGTTGGACGATCCAGTCGTCGATCGTCGCCTTGTCTGCGTCTGTCAGCTCGCGTTCGCCATGCGCCTTCACCTCGCCGTTCTTGATATTGATGCTGGCGATCTGGTCCATGTCGATGCGGCGATGACGGTTTTCGGTGTCCACGCGGAACACGAAAGCGCCGTTGTCACGAACGCGGAAATAGTAGTCTGGCAGGTGGGTTGTCATCTTGGTGCTCTTTTGCGTGCCCTGGGCGCGGGCCTCGAGCGCGCGCTCAGCCAAGGGTAACGCAACCGGCGCGCGCGCTTCAAGGCCTTGGCGCACCATTCACGCAAGCGCGGCGCAGAACGTCTGGATCCGGGTGCAGGCGTCTTCGAGCGCCGTGTCGGAGGTGGCGTAGCTCACCCGGAAGGCGGGGCTCAGCCCGAAGGCGGCGCCAAACACCACGGCGACCCCGGTTTCTTCCAGAAGCGCGCGCGAAAAATCTTCGTCGGTCTCGATCTTCACGCCACCTGTGCTGGTCTTGCCGATGCATCCCGAGATCGAGGGATAGACGTAGAAGGCCCCTTCGGGTGTGGGGCAGGTTATGCCTTGCGCCGCATTCAGCATCTGCACCACCAGATCGCGCCGACGCTGAAACACGCGCCTGTTTTCTTCAAGAAAATCCTGCGGGCCGGTGAGCGCCTCGACTGCGGCCCACTGGCTGATGGTGCAGGGGTTGGATGTGGATTGAGACTGGATCGTGCGCATCGCCGCAATCAGCTCTTCGGGGCCGCCGGCATAGCCGATCCGCCAGCCTGTCATGGCATAGGCCTTGCTCACACCATTGCAGGTGAGGGTGCGTCCGTAGAGCCCAGGCTCGACCTGGGCGGGCGTGGTGAATTTGAAATCGTCAAACACCAGGTGCTCATACATGTCGTCCGACATCACCCAAACCTGCGGGTGCCGCATCAGCACGTCGGTCAGCCCCTTCAGTTCGGCGCGCGAATAGCCAGCGCCGGTGGGATTGGAGGGCGAGTTGAAGATGAGCCACTTGGTGCGTGGCGTGATCGCGGCCTCAAGCTGCGCGGGCGTCATCTTGAACGCGGTCTCGATCCCGCATGCCACCAGCACCGGCTCGCCGCCCGCGAGCAGCACCATGTCGGGGTAACTCACCCAGTAAGGGGCGGGGATGATCACCTCGTCGCCGGGGTTCAGCGTGGCCATGAGCGCGTTGTAGAGGATCTGTTTGCCGCCGGTGCCGACGCTGATCTGTTTCACCGTGTAGCTGAGCCCGTTTTCGCGGGCGAACTTGCGGGCGATCGCCTGTTTCAGCTCGATAATCCCGTCGGGCGCGGTGTATTTCGTTTTTCCTGCATCAATCGCGGCCTTGGCGGCGGTCTTTATGTTCTGCGGCGTGTCGAAATCCGGCTCGCCCGCGCCGAGCCCGATCACATCGCGCCCTTGCGCTTTCAGCCCGGCCGCGAGCGTGCTGACGGCGATGGTGGGCGAGGGCTTCACGCGGGCAAGTGTCGTGGAAAGAAAGGGCATGGTCGGTCCCGGGTTTGTGCTTTGGCTCTGAATCTCTTAGGCTTGGTGGTGACGGCGATCAAGCACCACATGGGAGCGGGCAAGATGACAGACAACGCCACCGAAGACTGGTTCTCAGAACAACGCGCCACCTTTGGCGACAGGCTCGCGGCCGCGCGCGAGGCGGCGGAGCTTGGCCAGAAAGAGCTCGCCAAGCGGATTGGCGTGAAGGCGAAAACCATCGCGGCCTGGGAAAACGACCTTTCCGAGCCGCGCGCCAACCGCCTGCAGATGCTGTCGGGGCTGTTGAACGTTTCGCTCGTGTGGCTGCTCACCGGCGCGGGCGAAGGCGTAGACCCGCCTGGCACCGAAAACAACGTTTCGCGCGATGTTCGTGCGGTTTTGCTTGAACTGCGCGAGCTGCGCGGCGATATCGACGATGCGGGGAGCCGCCTGGCGCGGCTCGAAAAGCATTTGCGTGGATTGCTGGAGGCGGAGGCGTGATGAACGAAGAGCGGGCGGTGCGGCTGAAGCGGTTGAAGATGCGCTCGGCGCGGCGCGGTATCAAGGAGATGGACCTCATCCTTGGCCACTATGCCAAGGCCCGTCTGGACGCCATGGACGGGCCTGCGCTTGATGCCTATGAGCGGCTGCTCGACGAGAATGATCACGATCTTTACCAGTGGGTTACCGGCCAGGTGCCGCCGCCGCCGGCCTTTGCCGGGTTGATCGGCGAGATTGCGGGCGTGGCGCTGCACGGTTAACCAATTTTTTGAAAACACGGGCGTTTCGCACCTTATTTTGGTGCGTTTAACCGAATGTTGGATATTTGCCGCGATGGTCACCCCTGACACAGTATCAGGTGGAGACGCGCATGAGCATGCATACCCCCATCGGCGAGGCGCTCAAGCCGGCCTACCTCGCCCAATATCTCGAATCGCTCGCCCTCGTCGAGCGGCTGCACCGGCTGGTGCTCGATGTGATAAAGGACGAGTTCGAGCGCCTCGGGGTGCTGGAGATCAACGCCGTGCAGGCGCTTTTGCTGTTCAACATCGGCGACAACGAGGTCACGGCCGGTGAGTTGAAGAGCCGGGGCTATTACCAGGGCTCCAACGTCTCTTATAACCTCAAGAAGCTCGTCGAGATGGGCTTCATGCACCACCAGCGCTCCGAGATCGACCGGCGCTCGGTGCGCGTGCGCCTCACTCCGCGCGGGCGCGAGGTTCGCGATGTTGTCTCCGGCCTGTTTGCGCGCCACGCGGAATCGCTCGAGGCGCGCGGTATCCTCGGGCCCGACGCGCTCGATAGCATCAACAGCTCGCTCAAGCGCGTCGAGCGGTTCTGGACCGACCAAATCCGCTACATTTACTGACCGCAAACCGGGGGCCAGACTTTGCAGGTGATGGCACGCCGTTACTCGGCCCGGCCTACCACCAGCCCTTCAAGCTCACGCAGGAGCTTGCGCCGCATCGCGCGCTCGTAATCGGCAAAGCCTGCGGCCTGCTCCACGAAAGCGCCGGGGCCACGAACCAGGTAGGCCTCGAAATAACCGGCAAGATCGGTGCCGTCGGTGCGGGTGCCGGCATCGTCAGTGAGGATCGCCAGCGCGTTCACGGTGATACCGTCAAGCGCAGCGGGCGCGATGTCTTGCGGCCGGGGGCCGGTGTTGGACATGCCATCGCCGGAAATGTCGAGTGTTTGTCGCCAGCAGGCGGATTGCCCGGCGAGGAGCGCGGCACCGGCGGCCAGCGCCGCGCCGAGCGCGGTGGAGGGCGGCGCTGGCGCGCGCGTGGTGGCCATCAGCCGCGCGGCGAAACCCTCCAGCGTTGCGGCGTCGGCAATCGCCGTCCAGTCGGCAACGATGCGCTGATGCGCGGGGCCAGACCATTCATAGACCATCAGGCGCACGGGGGCCGCCGCCCCGCCGAGAAGGGCGCGCACCACCTCCGGATGGGTGAGCGCCCCCGCGAGCCCGTCGAGCTGCAGCCGGTATTCCTGCGAGTCGACGGAGCCTGACACGTCGAGCCCCAACGCCAACGCCTGCCGGCAAGGTTCGGCCAGCCCCGCGAACGGGGCGAGGGCGAGCAGCAGGGCAAGGCGGATCGGGCGCAGCATCGGGCCTCCGGGGGTCGCGGCCATTGCGCCACCCGCGCGCGCCCGCGTCAATGCACATCCATGTCGCGGGTGCACAGTGCGCTGCCCCCCGATAGAGTGGCGGCACGCCACACAAAGGGAGAGATTCGCCATGGCCCTGAGCCCGCAACACCAGGCCGAGATTGACGCGCTGCGCGCCAGCCCGCAAGACACGCTGCGCGCCGTTGCGCCCGGTATGGAAGCCCACCTCTACACCGCCCACGACGTGCTCGACCACGGTTTTGTGCGGGTGATCGACTATATGGGCGACGATGCCGCGATCTGCCAGGCCGCGCGGGTGAGCTATGGCACCGGCACCAAAAGCGTGCAGAACGACGAGGGGCTGATCCGTTACCTCATGCGCCACTGGCACTCGACGCCGTTCGAGATGTGCGAAACCAAGCTGCATGTGAAACTGCCGGTGTTTGTCGCCCGGCAATGGATCCGCCACCGCACTGCCAACGTGAATGAATATTCCGCGCGCTACTCGATCATGGACCGCGAATTCTACATCCCCGCGCGCGACCAGCTCGCGGCGCAATCGACGGTGAACAACCAGGGGCGCGGCGAGCTTCTGGGCGACGCCGAAGCTGCGCGGGTGCTGGAAATCCTCAAGGCGGATTCAGCCCGCGCTTACGACAATTACGAGGGCATGATTTCGCAAGACGGCCAGCAGGGCCTCGCCCGCGAACTGGCGCGGATGAACCTGCCCACGAATATCTATACCCAATGGTATTGGAAGGTTGATCTGCACAACCTCTTCCACTTCCTGCGCCTGCGCGCCGACGCCCACGCGCAATACGAAATCCGCGTTTACGCCGAAGCGATTGCGGCGGTCGTTGCCGACTGGGTGCCGTTCGCGTATCGCGCCTTCGAGGACTACCGCATGGGAGGAGCGACTTTGTCGGCCACCGCGCTTGATTGCGTGCGGCGGATGGTGAAGGGTGAAACGGTAACGCAGGAGACCTCCGGCATGTCGAAGGGCGAATGGCGAGAGTTTGAGGGGGTTTTGAGGGGGTAGAGGAAGTGAGTGACGTGGAAAGCACCATCCAGACATTGGCGAAAAGACTTCAAACTCACGGTGAGACGATTGCCACCGAAGAAGCTGTGAAAACTTCAATTATATTGCCTTTCTTGCAGGCGTTTGGGTATGATATTTTCAATCCAGGGGAAGTGATACCTGAGTTTACTGCTGACGCGGTCGGTAAGCGTGGCGAAAAGGTAGATTACGCTGTTAGTATTGAAGGTGAAATAAAAATCCTGATCGAATGCAAGGCGTTGGGATCAGAACTCGTAGACAAGCACCTTTCACAGTTATTTCGATATTTTACCGTTACAAAAGCTCGGTTCGGTCTCTTGACCAACGGACAGGTATACAAATTCTATACCGACCTTGATGAACCTAACAAGCTCGATAGGAAACCGTTCTTTATCTTTGATATATTAGATCACAGTAGATCTTCGCTCAGTGAGCTCCAAAAATTTGAAAAGGGTCGTTTCGATGTTGAAGGGATTCTCCGAAACGCAGAACGCTTGAAGTATGTCTCTGCGGTCCGGACCTTTCTTGCGCGAGAAATGGATGATCCGTCAGCAGAACTTGTTAGGGTGATTGCTGCTGATGTCTATGACGGTCGAATTACCGGGCATGTCCGGGAAATCATCGCGGCAGCGACGAAGACTGCTTTTCAAGAGATAGTGAGGGACTCGGTGCGAACCCGCCTGTCCTCGGCACTTGAAAACACATCTAATCAAGAAAGCGACACGAATGCGCTGGGGAATACGGAAGAAATCGTCACAACGGATGAAGAAATTGAAGCAACTCTTCTGATCCGTGGGATTGTGAGAAACGTGATAGATGGTAATCGGGTTAGCTATCGAGACGCCAAGTCTTATTGTGCCGTCCTCGTAGACGATAACAATCGCAAGCCTTTGGCGAGGCTGCACTTCAACAGAAAGCAAAAATACTTGGGTCTGTTTGACAATGGAAATGAAGACCGAGTGGCAATCTCTGATTTGTCGGATATCTACGATTTTTCAGAGCGACTTCGTGCTGTAGCAAAGACATATGTTTGAGTAAATGCGGCTAGCGTAGAAACCGAAATAAGGGTG
>MNZL01000143.1 GCA_001873585.1 Rhodobacterales bacterium CG2_30_65_12
CGAGGAGGCGACGGCGCTGGCCGATGGCGGCGATCTCTACGATGCGCTGCTTGACGATTACGAGCCCGGGGCGACCGGGGCCGAGCTTCAGGCGATGTTCGACGCGCTGCGCCCGCGCCTCGTGAGCTTGCGCGCGCGCATTCTAGGTGCCGCGCACCAGCCTGCCGCCCTCGTTGGGCAGTTCGACGAAAAAACCCAGATGAAGCTTACCCGAAAGCTCGCCAAGGCCTTCGGTTACGACATGGCGCATGGCCGGATCGACAAGGCGGTGCATCCGTTCTCGTCCGGCTCCGGGCTCGATGTGCGGATCACCACCCGCACCAGCCCCGCCGATCCGTTCGGCGCCGTCTACTCGACGATCCACGAGACCGGGCACGCCGCCTATGAACAGCACATCGACCGCGCCTATCTGCTCACGCCGCTGGGTGCCGGCGTGTCGATGGGGGTGCACGAGAGCCAGAGCCGGATCTTTGAAAACCAGCTTGGCCGCAGCCGCGCCTTTTCCGGCTGGCTGCATGACGAATTCCGCGAGGTCTTTGGCGCTCTTTCGGTGACGGAAGCCGAGGCGTTCTACGCCGCAGCGAACCGGGTGCACCCGGGCTATATCCGAACCGAGGCGGACGAGGTGCAATATAACCTCCACGTGATGCTGCGCTTCGATCTAGAACGACAGTTGATCGCCGGCGCGCTTGACGTGGCCGATCTTGAAGCAGCGTGGAACGCGCGGTTCGAGGCCGATTTCGGGGTGGCCGTTGACAAGGCGTCAAACGGCGTGCTGCAGGACGTGCATTGGTCGGTTGGGTTGTTTGGCTATTTCCCGACCTATACCCTTGGCAACGTCTACGCCGGGGGTCTTTACAAGGCGATGCGGGCCGATCTGCCCGATCTCGATGCCGATCTTTCCAAGGGCGAGACCGGCCGACCGACTGAATGGCTGGCTGAGAAGGTGCAGCGCCATGGCGGGCTGTTCGAGCCGAAAGATCTGATCACCCGAGCCTGTGGCGAGGCGCCGAGCGAGGCGCCGCTGCTCGACTATCTCGACGCGAAATTCGCCGAGATTTATCGCTTGTAGCCGGGTTCGCCGCGCTGACGCGATGGCGACCGGGGCGAGGGGGCGCGGCCCCCTCGCGCTCCCCGGAGTATTTGCGCCAAGAAAAAAGCTCGGTCAGCCGTCGGCGCGCGCTTTTGCGCGCAAGGTCTCCAGCAGGGCCAGCGCCCGGGATTCGGCCCGGCGCACACGCACCGCCGTCATGTAAGCCTCTTCAAGCGTGGTCGATGAGGTGCCGATTACCGCCTTGATCTCGCCGATGATATCCTCGTTGCCGGTTTGCTCGACAACCTCCAGCGCGGCCTGCGCCAGCTCGTCGGCGACCCGTGCCTGCAAATCCATGACAACCTCTTTGTCTATCGTGTGGTTTCGGTCAGCCGTCGGCGCACATACGCATCGACGGCGCCGATCATCGTGTCCATGTGCTGATTGTCGAAAAAGTGCCCCGCGCCGTCCACCTCGGTGTGGGTGATGGTGATACCCTTCTGCTCATGCAGCTTGTTGACAAGCGCATGGGTATCGGCCGGCGGCGCCACCCTGTCGGCGGTGCCGTTGATGATCAGTCCGGAGGCCGGGCAGGGGGCGAGGAAGGAGAAATCATACATGTTGGCCGGCGGGCTGACCGAGATGAAGCCGGTGATCTCGGGCCGACGCATCAAAAGCTGCATGCCGATCCAGGCCCCGAAGCTGAAGCCGGCGACCCAGCAGTGCTTGGCGTTCTGGTTCATCGACTGCAAGTAATCGAGGGCGCTGGCGGCGTCGGACAGCTCACCCACACCCTGATCGTATTCGCCCTGGCTGCGGCCGACGCCGCGAAAATTGAACCGCAAGACGTTGAAGCCCATCTTGTGAAAGGCGTAGTGCAGGTTGTAGACGACCTTGTTGTTCATCGTGCCGCCAAACTGCGGGTGCGGGTGCAACACGATGGCGATCGGTGCGTCCTTTTCCGGCTGGGCGTGGTAGCGGCCTTCCAGACGGCCTTCGGGGCCGGGAAAAATCACCTCGGGCATATGGTTTCGGTCTCCCCTTCGGCCCGCATTTCTTGACGAAAATAGTCGGGCACCATATTACGGTGGCATCTCCGGCCAGGTTTGGTTGGAGTGCGTCTCCGTTCACATATTGACGGCGGGGCGCAACGTCAACGTTACGAGAGGTCTGCGCATGAAGCTTTCAACCAAGGGGCGTTACGCGATGGTGGCGCTGGCAGACCTCGCGCTGCAGCCGCAGGGCACACTTCTGTCGCTCACCGATCTCTCGAAGCGGCAGAGCATCTCGCTGCCCTATCTCGAGCAATTGTTCGTCAAGCTGCGGCGGGCGGGGCTGGTGGACAGTGTGCGCGGGCCCGGCGGCGGCTACAGGCTGGCGCGACCCTGTAGCGAAATCCGCGTGTCGGACGTGCTCGTAGCGGTCGACGAGACGGTGAGCGCGATGCACACCGGGGCGGGAGCATCTGGCGCGTCTTCAGGCAGCCAGGCGCAATCGCTCACCAACCGGCTGTGGCAGAGCTTTTCGGCAAATGTTTTTGTTTTCCTTCATCAAACCCGCCTGAGCGACGTGGTGCACAACGAGCTTGCACCGTGCCCGGCGGTGCCCTCTCTGTTTACTCTGATCGACGACGTTCACGCCGAGGTGGACGCCACGAAGAACGACGGCTGAGCCATGCCGGCCCGGACCTATCTCGACTGGAACGCGACAGCGCCGCTGCGCCCTGAGGCGCGCGCGGCGATGGGCGCGGCGATGGATCTGGTTGGCAATCCGTCTTCCGTGCACACCGAGGGGCGCGCCGCCAAGGGCCTGATCGAGACCGCGCGCCGGCAGGTGGCGGCGGCGTTCGGGGCCGAGGGGGCCGACGTGATCTTTACCTCCGGGGCGACCGAGGCGGCGGCGCTGGCGCTGGCGGGCCGGGGGCTGGCCTGTGCCGGGATCGAGCACGACGCGGTGGCGGCCTGGTGCGACCCGGCGTTAATTGTCGACCGGCACGGGCGGGTGGCCGTGCCCGATCCCGCCCGCGCCACGCTCCAGCTTGCCAATTCCGAAACCGGGGTGATCCAGAACCTTCCCGAAGGTCTTGCCGTTACCGACGCGACCCAGGCGTTTGGCAAACTGGCTGTCGCCTTCAACTGGATCGGGGCTGAAATGGCGCTGATCTCGGCGCACAAACTCGGTGGCCCCAAAGGTGTTGGCGCACTTGTGATCCGGCGCGGCACCGATCTGGCTGCGCGCATCAAGGGCGGCGGGCAGGAAATGGGGCGGCGGGCCGGAACCGAAAACGTGATTGGAATCGCGGGTTTCGGCGCTGCGGCTGAAGCAGCGGCGCAGGATCTGGCGGCGAATGTATGGGCCGAGGTGGCGCGCCTTAGAGATATTCTGGAAAAAGGGATTGCCGAATCCACGAATATGACTATTTTTGTCGGGAAAGACGCGAACAGGCTCCCGAACACCTCGTGCTTCATCACGCCGGGGTGGAAAGGCGAGACACAAGTGATGGTGATGGACCTGGCGGGGTTCGCCGTTTCGGCGGGCTCTGCCTGCTCCTCCGGCAAGGTCAAATCCAGCCGAGCGCTCGGCGCGATGGGCTTTGACGCGGTGGAGGCGGCCAGCGCCATCCGGGTTTCGCTGGGGCCGCTGACGACCGAAGACGATGTTTTGCGCTTCATGGAAGCGTGGACCCGCGAACACGAGAAATTCCGAGCGCGCCAGCGATCTGGGGCACTCATCTGACCGGAGAGGCAGACATGGCCCAGAACGATGATGTTATCGTCAAAGAAGGCGTTGAAAACGAGACCGTCGAGGCGGTTCGCTCGCTTGGCGACAAATACAAATACGGCTGGGAAACCGAGATCGAAACGGATTATGCCCCGAAAGGGCTGACCGAAGACATCGTGCGGCTGATCAGCGCGAAAAACGAAGAGCCCGAGTGGATGCTCGATTGGCGGCTCGCGGCCTACCGGCGTTGGCTGACGATGAAAGAGCCCAACTGGGCGATGGTTCACTACCCCGAGATCGACTTTCAGGACCAGTATTACTATGCCCGCCCGAAGAGCATGGAGCATAAGCCCCAAAGCCTTGATGATGTTGATCCCAAGCTGCTGGCAGCTTACGAAAAGCTTGGCATCCCACTGAAAGAACAAATGATTCTGGCAGGCGTCGAGGGCGCGGACGTGATCCCGGCCGATGGCCGCAACGCCGAGCGCAAGGTGGCGGTGGACGCGGTGTTTGACAGCGTGAGCGTCGGCACCACGTTCAAAAAAGAGCTTGAACAGGCCGGCGTGATCTTCTGCTCGATCTCGGAAGCGATCCGCGAGCACCCGGAGCTGGTGAAGAAATACCTCGGCTCGGTCGTGCCGCCGACCGACAATTTCTATGCCACCCTCAACAGCGCCGTGTTCTCCGATGGCTCTTTCGTCTATATCCCCGAAGGCGTGCGCTGCCCGATGGAGCTGAGCACCTATTTCCGCATCAACGCGGAAAACACCGGACAATTCGAGCGCACCCTGATCATCGCCGACAAGGGCGCTTTTGTGTCCTATCTCGAAGGCTGCACCGCGCCGAAACGCGAAATTGCGCAACTTCACGCCGCCGTCGTCGAGATCGTGATCCTCGAAGACGCCGAGGTGAAATATTCCACGGTGCAGAACTGGTATCCTGGCGACGAAGAGGGCAAGGGCGGGATCTACAACTTTGTTACCAAGCGCGCCGATTGCCGTGGCGACCGGGCCAAGGTGATGTGGACCCAGGTTGAAACCGGCTCGGCGGTGACGTGGAAATACCCATCGTGCATCCTGCGCGGCGACGCCAGCCAGGGCGAATTCTACTCGATTGCCATCACCAACAATTACCAGCAGGCCGACACCGGCACCAAGATGGTGCACCTTGGCCGCAACACCCGGAGCCGGATCGTCTCGAAGGGGATCAGCGCCGGACGTGCGCAAAACACCTATCGCGGCCTCGTCTCGATGCACCCGAAGGCAAAGAACAGCCGCAACTACACCCAGTGCGACAGCCTGCTGATTGGCGACAAATGCGGCGCCCATACCGTGCCTTACATCGAGGTGAAAAACAATTCGTCCCGGGTTGAGCACGAGGCGACCACCTCGAAGGTGGACGACGAGCAACTGTTCTACTGCCGCAGCCGCGGCATGGACGCGGAAGCGGCGGTGGCGCTGATCGTCAACGGCTTTGCCCGCGAAGTGCTGCAAGCGCTGCCGATGGAATTTGCCATGGAAGCGCAACAACTGGTGGCGATCTCGCTGGAAGGGAGTGTGGGCTGATGCTGGCGATCTGGACAACTCTGGTTCTGCTTGTGGCGGGCCTCGCCACGGCGATGACGCTGGGCTGGCGGCGCACCAGCGCCCTGCCGGTGAAACAAGAACACGAAATCAACGGGCCGGGCTGCTATCCGCAGATCAAGCGCTGAGGGAATGAAATGCTGAAAATCAATAACCTGCATGTGAAACTTGAGGAAGAAGACAAGCAAATCCTCAAGGGCGTAAACCTTGAAGTGCCCAACGGCATGGTGCACGCGATCATGGGGCCGAACGGCTCGGGCAAATCCACGCTGTCTTATGTGCTTTCGGGCCGCGAGGGCTACGAGGTGACAGACGGCTCGGCCACGCTCGACGGCCAGGATCTGCTCGCCATGGAAGCCGAGGAGCGTGCGGCGGCGGGGCTGTTTCTGGCCTTTCAATACCCGGTGGAAATTCCCGGCGTGGGCAACATGACCTTCCTTCGCACTGCCGTGAACGCGCAGCGCAAGGCGCGGGGGCAGGAGGAAATGAGCGCCGCCGATTTCCTCAAGCTGATACGCGAGAAGGCGAAAACCCTGAAGATCGACGCCGAGATGCTCAAGCGCCCGGTCAATGTCGGCTTCTCCGGCGGTGAGAAAAAGCGCAACGAGATCCTGCAGATGGCGATGCTTGAGCCGAAGATGTGCATTCTCGATGAAACCGACTCGGGGCTCGACGTGGACGCGATGAAGCTGGTAGCGGAAGGCGTGAACGCGCTGCGCGATGCCGGGCGGAGCTTTCTCGTGATCACCCATTATCAGCGTCTGCTCGACCACATCAAACCGGACGTGGTGCACATCATGGCGGATGGTCGGATCATCAAGACCGGGGGGCCGGACCTGGCGCTTGAGGTCGAGCACAATGGCTATGCCGATATCCTTGCGGAGATCGCGTGATGGGCGCGGTGGCACAACCCAAGCTCACGGCGCTGGCCGAACGGCTGGCGGCGCTGAGCCTGCCGGACGGTGGCAAATGGGCGCGCGCGGCGCGCGGCGCGGCGCTTGCCCGGCTCGACGCATGGGCCTGCCGGCCCCGCGCGACGAATACTGGCGCTTCACCCGGCCCGCGAGCTTCAACGCCCCCGTGCCGCAGGTCGCGCCGGCGTTTGACCATGGCGGCGAGGCGCCGGTGTTTGGCATGGTCGACCGGCTGCGCGTGGTCTTTGTTGACGGCGTGTTCGCACCCGAGGAAAGCGATCCGCTGGAGCTGGCAGGGATCGAGATCGAGCGGCTGGACGAGGCCGCACAGAAGGACATCCACTGGGCACGCGATCTTTACGGCGTGCTCGAAGCGCGCGGGCAGGTGCCGGTGGCGCGCCCCTTCGCCGCACTGAACTCCGCCCATGCCGCCGACGGCGTGGTGATCCGCGTCACCGGCAAGGCCGCGAAGCCGGTCAATCTGATCTATCGCCAC
>MNZL01000043.1 GCA_001873585.1 Rhodobacterales bacterium CG2_30_65_12
GTCCGGTGCGCTCGGCGCGGACCGGCGCGATGCCCAACGCGCCGCGCTCACCGCCGCGCCCGACCCGGAGGCGCTCGCGCCCTGCGACGTGATCATCGAGGCGCTCGACGGCAACGAGGCGGCGGCGGAGGCCCTGTTTGCCCGGCTCGGCGCGGTCGCCGCCCCCGACGCCGTGCTCGCCAGCGCCACCGCTGCGAGTGCCGAAGCGCTCGAGGCCCGGGCGCAGGCGTCGCATCGGCCCGGGCAGGTGCTCGGCCTTGGCTTTAGCGAGCCGGTGCAGCGTGGCCGGCTGGTCGAACTGCGGCTCGGGGCTGGTGCGGCTGACGAGCTTGGCGCCACCGGCGTGGCCCTCGCCCGGGTGCTGGGCAAGGTTCCGGTGGTGCCAGCACGCCCCGGCGGCGGGATCGTCGCGCCGATGCTGGCGGCGCTCTGGGGGGCTGCCGCCTGGCTGGTGGAAGAGGGCGCCTCCCCAATCGCGGTCGACATTGGCCTGCGCCACTATGGCTTTACCGAGGGGCCATTCGAGATTGCCGACCGGATCGGGCTTGATCGGATCGGCGCGGCGGGTGCGCTGTTTGAGCGGATGCGTGCACAGGGCTGGACCGGGCGCGCGTCGGGCCGGGGCTTTCGCGCCTATGGCGACGACGCCGACCCGCACGCGTTGGCCCCGGGGGGTGCGGCGTTGATCGAGGCACTCAGGGCCGATCTCGGCCAGGCCCCGCGCGCGGTGCCGGACGGTGAGATCACCGGCCGCGTGCTCGGCGCGATGGCCAATGCCGGGGCCGGGCTGGTGGCGCGCGGGATAGCCGCGCGGCCCTCCGATATCGACGCGGCGATGGTGCTGGGCTACGGTTTTCCGCGCTGGCGCGGTGGGCCGATGGAGGCGGCCGATCGCGGCGGGCTGCTGAAGCTGCGCGGGCGGCTACGCGATTGGGCGGCCGGGCGCGAGGGAGCGCTCTGGGCCCCCGATGCGCTGTTTGACGAGCTGATCAAGAACGGCCGCGGCTTCGACAGCCTCAACCACTAAAGGGGTGTCCGGGCCGGATCAGCCGAGGATCACGCCCACCACCACCATCATCAGCCCCAGCGCCGAGAGCGCGAAAGCGCCCATGTTGAGCGGCAGGGCGCGGGTGACCGCGGCTTTGAGCTCGGCGTCCGAGGCTGCGGTGCGCTTGGCCTTGAATACGCGCGCGATCGAGACGATCAGCCCGACGAGCCCGCTCGCGGACATCGCCGCGCCGATGATAATGAGCCAGCCCATGTGCCTGTCCTTATGCTGCCCTGCGCTCTATGGGATGAGGACGTAGCGCGCGATGCCGTAGACATAAAGCCCCGCGAAGATGATGTTGATATATTTGAGCTGGGGCTCGGTGTGAAGCCAGGCGAAATAGATCCAGATCAGGCAGAAGGGCAGGCTGAGCAGCATTGGCCAGGGTTGCCAATCTTGCACCAGTGCGAGGGTAGAGCCAATGCCGAGGGCGAAGGCCAGCCATTTGAGTTCCTGTTCAAACTGCGACAAGTTGCGCTCCTTGTTACGCCCCGCACCGGCGCGCCGGCAAGCGGGCAGCCACATGCAAAGGCCGGGCCCGATTGCCGGGCCTTGGGAATATGTTCGGTTCAGTGGGTGCCTGTTTCACGGCTGGCCGTGCGGTACAGACAAATCAGGCGCCGCACCGCACTGTGTTCGGATGCGACCGGCACGGCAATCATGCGCCAATCCGGCGCGGGGATCAACCGTGGCTTGCCCCTTGAAGGGGGCCGCCGGGGGCGATAGCAAGGCGGAACCCAATCCCCCGGAGGACAGAATGGACGTGATCGACAACGACAAGACCGCCCCCTCGAGCTACCGCGTCACTGCCGACGAGCTGCGCCAGTTCATCGAACGGTTTGAACGGCTGGAGGTGGAGAAGAAAGATATCGCCGATCAGCAAAAAGAGGTGATGGCCGAGGCCAAGGGGCGCGGCTACGACACCAAGGTGATGCGCAAGGTGATCGCGCTGCGCAAGCGCGACCGCGACGATATCGCCGAGGAAGAGGCGGTGCTGGAGATGTATAAGGAAGCGCTGGGGATGAGCTGAGCGCCGGGGCGCGGGTAAGCGCCCGCGCCACGCTGATCGGCAGGATCGCTCTGCATATAGAATATCACTTTTTGCGTATTTCCCCTGCGAACAGCGGCTTGATCTGGCTACCGGATTGCAGATTTTCGACTATCCCAGAACCCAGAGCCAGGCCCAGACCGTAATGATCGAGGCCGCTGTGCCGGCCAGCACCGCGGTGGCGGCGGTGCGCTTGGCGGTGCCATACATATTGGCGAAGACATAGGCGTTCACCCCCGGCGCCATCGCCGCCATCAACACTGCCGAGCGGGTCGGGCCAATGTCGAGGCTCACGCCCTGGGCGATGAGCCAGACCACGACCGGGTGCAGGATCAGAGAGATGCCGGCGATCCAGGCGACGAGGCGCAGATCGCCCTCGGGCTTGTAGGCGGCAAGGATGCCGCCGAGCGCGAACAGGGCGGTCGGGATCGCCGCATTCGCCACGAGATCGACTGCCGCACCGACTGGGGCGGGGATCGGCAAGGCGGTGACATTTGCCAGCGCGCCAAGGCCGATGCCGATCACGAACGGGTTTTTTGCCATCGACCGGACGACCGAAAGCATCGTTGCGCCCACGCTGCGCCCGCCCGCGCGCACGATCTCCATGGCCGTGACCGCCAGCATGTAGACGAAGGGGGCGTGGAAGGCGATGATGGCGAAGTTGTAGCCAAGCGCCTCGGCGCCATAAGCGCGTTCGGTGATCGGCAGTCCGAGAAGCCCACCATTGGAAAATGATGTGGCGAAGGCCACCGCCACACTGTCGGGCCAGGGCCGGCCAAACAGGTAGCGCGCGCCGAGCAGGCCAGCGGCGAAGGCGATGGTAACACCAGTGTAGAACGCGCCCAGCATCATCGGATCGAAGGTATCGCCGAGATGCAGCCGCGAGATGCCGCGAAACAACAGCACCGGGAAGGCGAAGCCTTGGGCGAATTTCATCAGTTGCTCGAACAGATCCGATTTTGCCCCGAGCAGCCAATGCGCGCCATAGCCGAAGCCGATCACCAGAAAGACCGGCAGGATGACCTCGATCAGCGTCGACATCAGACGTCGTAGCCGATCACCAGCCCGTCATGGGCCGGGATGACGTGATCGGGCGTTTCGGCCAGCACGTCGTCATAATCCATGTCGATATGCAAATTCGTGAGCACACCGCGCCTTGCGCCCGAGCGCTCGAGCCATTGCAGCGCCCTGGCGAGGTGGGCATGGGTCGGGTGCGGCTTGCGGCGGAGCGCGTCGAGGATGAAGCAATCGAGGCCCATTAGGCTTGGCCAGGTGGCATCGGGAATATCGGAAACGTCCGGAAGATAAGCGAGATCGCCGATCCGGAAACCGAGCGCGTCGATACTGCCATGCTCCACCTCGAACGGCGTGAGCGTGATCGGTCCGCCCGCGCCGGTGATCGTCACGTCGCCCTTGATCGTGTGCAGATCGAGGATTGGCGGATAGCTCGAACCCTCGGGCTGGACGAAGGCATAGCCAAACCGCGAGAGCAGCGCGTCTTGCGTGGCGCCATCGGCCCAGACCGGCATTCGCTGCCCGTTATTGAACACCACTTGGCGCAGATCGTCGATCCCGTGCACGTGATCTGCGTGGGAATGCGTGTAGAGCACCGCGTCGATCTCGCCGACGCCCGCGTCGAGAAGTTGGGCGCGCAGGTCGGGCGAGGTGTCGATCAGCACCCGGGTGGTGCCTTGCGCGGCGGTGCGGCTCACCAGGAGCGAGCAGCGGCGGCGGGCGTTTTTCGGGTTGTCGGGGTTGCAATCGCCCCAATGGCCGCCGATCCGGGGCACACCGCCGGAGGAGCCGCAGCCGAGGATGGTGCAAGTGAGCCGGGCCATCAGGTGGCGGCCTCGTCGTGCGCGACCTTCCAGAACAGCCGGTCGAAATTCGCCTGGGTCTGGGTGGCGAAATCGGCATAGTCCATGCCGAACACCTCGGCGCCCACGCGGGCGGTGTGGGCGGTGAAGGCCGGTTCGTTGCGCTTGCCGCGATGCGGCGGGGGGGCAAGATAGGGGCTGTCGGTTTCCACCAGGATCCGGTCAACAGGCGCGGCGGCGAAGATCTCGCGCAGCTCGGCGGACTTGGGAAAGGCGGCAATGCCCGACATCGACAGGTAGAACCCCAGATCGAGCGCGGCCTCCGCCAGCGCACGGGTGGAGGAAAAGCAGTGCATCACGCAAGTAAACGCCCCGGCGCGGTGCTCCTCGCCCAGAATCTGCGCCATATCATCATCGGCGTCGCGTGAATGGATGATGAGCGGCAGCCCGGTTTGCCGCGCGGCCTCGATATGCACGGCGAGGCTTACGCGCTGCTCGGCGGCGCTCTCGGCAGTGTAATGGTAATCGAGCCCGGTTTCGCCGATCCCGACAAACTTGGGGTGAGCCGCCAGCGCCACCAGCTCCTCGACGGTGGCCATCGGCTCCTCGGTCACGCGCATCGGGTGGGTGGCGGCGGCGAAAAATACCGCGGCATGGGCCTCGGAGATGGCCCGCACCCCGGCGACACTGCGCAGCCGGGTGGCGATCGAGACCATCCGCGTCACGCCCGCCTCGGCGGCGCGGTCCACCACGGCCGTGACCTCGCCCTCGAAATCGGGAAAATCGAGGTGGCAATGGCTGTCGGTGATTTCGGGGGTGGTTGTGCTTATCTGCCCCATGTGCTCGCGGTCTCGTTGATCCTGAAGACCATATCGAGGATGAGCGCGGCGGGGTCAAGGTTGACGGCCCGGCCATGCGCGGCGCGGGCCGAAAGCGTCTGGTGCAGGCTGGCCCAGGCGCGGGCGGCATCCGGGCCGGGGGCGAGCCGGGCAATCAGCGCGGCCTCACCGGGCGCGGCTTCCACCTCGGGTGGACGGCCCACGCCGGAGGCGGCGAGGCGGGCGAGAAACAGCTCGATGAGGCGGATCGCAAGATCAAGCTTCGGCGCGTTGCCGATGCCGGCGCTGGCGTTGGCAAGCTGGATTGCGCGCAGCCGGTCGTAGTCTGGGGCTCCGGTGAAGATGCGGATCAGATCACGATAGGTTGTGAGCCCGTCGAGATGGGCAAGCCGCAACGCCGCCCCCACCGAGCCCCCCGCGAGCGCGCCGAGCGCTGCGGCATCCGGCCCTGGCGGGGTGCCGGCAGCTTCGAGCGCGCGGGCGAGGTCGGGCGCGGCAAGAGGGGCGAGGCGAAGCTCGCGGCAGCGCGAGCGGATGGTGGGCAAAAGCCGCGAGGGCTGGTGGCTGACGAGGAGGAAAACGGTTCCTGCCGGTGGCTCCTCCAGGCTTTTCAGCAGCGCATTGGCCGCTTGTGGGTTCATCTCGTCGGCGGCGTCGACGATCACCACCCGCCGGCCGCCGTCGACCACGGTCAAGCCGAAGAACCCGCGCATCCTGCGGACTTCTTTCACCAGGATTTCGGCCGCGAGCTTGTCTTCATTGGGTTTGTCGCGTGGCCCGCGGCGCAGCAGGAATATGCCCGGTTCGGCCAATGCGCGCGATTGCCGGACAACCGGATGCTCCGGGTCGATGTCAAGCGTGGCTGGGGCAGGGGGCGTGCCGAAAAGCCCCGCCGGTCCAACGGTGGGCGTGGCGCGCAGGAAGCGGGCGATGCGCCAGGCGAGCGTGGCCTTGCCCACACCCTGCGGCCCGGTGATCAGCCAGGCGTGGTGCAGCCGGCCAGACGTGTAGGCGTCGAGAAAGGCGGCCTCGGCGGCCCGGTGGCCGATCAGCGCCAGCGTTTCGCGTGGATGCGGCGCGCCCTCGATCCGGTCGGGCTCGGGCAGCTCGGCGGGCTCAGCCATCGGTGGCTCTCAGTCGCTCCAGGGTGATCCGCGCCACGTCTGCGGCCACCGTTTCCGGCGGGCGGTCGCCATCGACCACCACGCAGCGCTGGGAAAATTCCTGCGCCAGCGCGAGAAAACCCGCGCGCATTTGCGCCTGCATTGCCGTGCCGAAATCCTCGAACCGCTCTTCGGCGCCCCCCCGGCCCTTGGCGCGGGCGTGGCCCTTTGCCGGATCCATGTCGATGATGAAGGTGAGGTCGGGTTCGCGCACGATCATCAGCGCGTGCAGCTGGTCGACGATCTGGCGCAGGCCGGGCGCGCGCAGGCCCTGATACATCCGGGTCGAATCGGCGAAGCGGTCGCAGACCACCACCTCGCCCGCTGCCAGCGCCGGCTCGATCACCCGCTCGAGATGGTCGCGGCGCGCGGCGGTAAACAGCAGAATCTCGGT
>MNZL01000087.1 GCA_001873585.1 Rhodobacterales bacterium CG2_30_65_12
CGTCTATCACACCGACGACGAGGCGGCGGAAATCTGGAAAAAGGTGGCCGGGCTGCCGGATGAGCGGATCATTCGCATCCCCACCGCCGACAATTTCTGGCAGATGGGCCCAACCGGCCCCTGTGGCCCCAGCACGGAGATTTTCTACGATCATGGCGACCACATCTGGGGCGGCCCGCCGGGGTCTCCTGACGAAGACGGCGACAGGTTTATCGAGATCTGGAATCTCGTGTTCATGCAGAACGAGCAGTTTCAAGACGGCTCGATGACCGAGCTTGCCATGCAGTCGATCGACACCGGCATGGGGCTGGAGCGGATCGGCGCGCTGTTGCAGGGCAAGCACGATAATTACGATACCGACCTGATGCGGGCGCTGATCGAGGCTTCGGCACATGCGACAAATTCCGAGCCCGATGGCGCTGGCAACGTGCATCACCGGGTGATCGCCGACCATCTTCGCTCCACCTCCTTCCTGCTTGCCGACGGGGTGATGCCATCGAACGAGGGGCGCGGATATGTTCTGCGCCGGATCATGCGCCGCGCGATGCGCCATGCGCATTTGCTCGGGGCGCAAGATCCGGTGATGCACCGGTTGGTGCCCGAACTTGTCCGCCAGATGGGCCAGGCCTACCCCGAGCTTGGCCGCGCGCAGGTGATGATCGAAGAAACCCTGCTGACCGAGGAAACCCGCTTCAAGGCCACGCTTGCGCGGGGCCTGAAGCTACTTGACGAGGAGCTTGCCAGCCTGCCGAACGGTGCCGAACTGCCCGGCGAAACCGCCTTCAAGCTCTACGATACCTTCGGCTTTCCGCTCGATCTGACCCAGGACGCGCTGCGCGAAAAGGGCCGCGCTGTGGATACCGCGGGCTTTGATGCGGCGATGGCCGAGCAGAAGGCCAAGGCGCGCGCCGCCTGGGCCGGCTCCGGCGAGGCGGCGGATGCCTCGATCTGGTTCGATATCGCCGAGGACAAGGGCCCGACCGAATTTCTCGGTTACGATACCGAACATGCCGAGGGGCAGATCCTCGCGCTGGTCAACGACGGCGCGCGTGTCGATGCGGCCTCGGCCGGAACGCAGGTGACGATCGTGGTGAACCAGACCCCGTTTTACGGCGAATCCGGCGGCCAGGTGGGCGATAGCGGGATCATCCGCACCGAGACCGGCAGCGCGAGGGTGACCGACACGAAAAAGGTGGCGGGCGTGTTTCTCCATATCGCCGAGGTCGAAACCGGCCAGATCGCGCCGGGGCAGGGGGCAGAGCTTGCCGTCGATCATATCCGGCGCAGCGCGATCCGCGCCAACCACTCGGCCACCCACCTGCTGCACGAAGCACTGCGCCAGGAGCTTGGCGAGCACGTAGCGCAGAAGGGCTCGCTCAACGCGCCGGACCGGCTGCGCTTCGATTTCAGCCATTCCAAGGCGCTCAGTGCACAAGAGCTGCACAACGTCGCCCGCGAGGTCAACGCCTATATCCGCCAGAACGCGCCGGTTGAAACCAGGGTGATGACCCCGGACGACGCCCGCGCGATCGGTGCCCAGGCGCTGTTTGGCGAGAAATACGGCGACGAGGTGCGGGTGGTCTCGATGGGTCGGGCCCCCACCGGCAAGGGCGCGCAAGGCGAGACTTACTCGATCGAGCTTTGCGGTGGCACCCATGTGCAGCGCACCGGCGATATCGGTTTGCTCGTGCTGCTCGGCGACAGCGCGTCGTCGGCAGGCGTGCGCCGGGTCGAGGCGCTGACCGGCAAGGAGGCATTCACCTGGCTGGAGCAGCAGGCGGGCCGGGTGGCTGAGATCGCGGCGGCGCTGAAAACCCAGCCGGGCGATCTGGTCGGCCGGGTGGAGGCGTTGGTGGAAGAGCGCAGGGCATTGGCCGCCGAAGTGGCCCAACTCAGGCGCGATCTTGCCATGTCAGGGGGGGGCAAAGAGGCCGCAAAGCCAAAGAATATCAACGGGGTGCAGCTTATTGCTCAAGTTCTCTCCGGGGTCTCCGGCAAGGATTTGCCGCCGCTCGTCGACGCCCACAAGGCGGCGCTCGGCTCGGGGGCTGTGCTGCTGATCGCCGATGTCGAGGGCAAGGCGGCGGTGGCTGCCGGCGTGACTGATGACCTCACCGACAGGCTGTCGGCGGTCGATCTGGTGCGTGCTGCTGTCGCCGAGTTGGGCGGCAAGGGCGGTGGCGGGCGGCCCGACATGGCACAGGGCGGCGGCAAGTCCGCAAGCAATGCAGAGGCCGCGATCAAGGCCGCCGAAACCCTGATTGGAGGTTGACCCATGCCCGCGCTCTGGATTGCCCACGTCACCGTGACCGACGCTGAAGCCTATGGCAGATACGCTGCACTTGCCGGGCCCGCGATCGCCGCGCATGGCGGCGAATTCATCGCTCGTGGCGGGCGCTATGTGCAGCTTGAAGGCCGCGACCACGCGCGCAACGTCGTAGCGCGGTTCCCGAGCCTCGAGGCGGCGGAAGCCTGCTACCGCTCGCCTGAATATCAAGCCGCGCTCAGTCACGCCCAAGGCGCCAGCGAGCGTGACCTGGTGATCGTCGAGATCACCGGCTGAATAAGCCCCGATCCGGGGGTCTTTCACGTTTCGCTAAATATTTCACGCAGGTGTGGGGGTGTAAAACCCCTAAACCTTCGGGTTCAGACCTGGGTGCGCGACGCCCGCTTGCGCTCGTGCGCATCGAGGTGGCGCTTGCGCAGCCGGATCGCGTTCGGCGTCACCTCCACCAGCTCGTCGTCGTTGATGTAGGCGATGGCTTGTTCGAGGCTCATCCGCGTGATCGGCGTGAGGCGAACCGCTTCGTCGGTGCCGCTGGCGCGCACGTTTGTAAGTTTCTTGCCTCTGAGCGGGTTGACCTCGAGATCGTTTTCGCGCGCATTCTCGCCGATGATCATACCCTGGTAGATCTTCTCCTGCGGTTCGACGAACATCTTGCCGCGCCCTTCGAGGTTCCACAGCGCATAGGCAACCGCATCTCCGTCTTCGATCGAGATCAGCACGCCAGCGCGCCGCCCCTCGATCGGGCCCTTGTGCGGGGCATAGCCGTGAAAGACCCGGTTGAGCACGCCGGTGCCGCGGGTGTCGGTGAGAAACTCACCATGATACCCGATCAGCCCGCGCGAGGGCACATGGGCAATGATCCGGGTCTTGCCCACGCCGGCAGGCTTCATCTCGACAAGCTCGCCCTTGCGCGTGCCAGTGATCTTCTCGATCACCGCTCCGGCATAGTCGTCGTCGACGTCGACGGTAACTTCCTCGATCGGCTCCAGTGTCTCGCCATTTTCGCCTTCACGCATGATCACCTGCGGGCGGGAAATGCTGAGCTCGAAGCCCTCGCGGCGCATGTTCTCGATCAGCACGCCCATCTGCAATTCGCCCCGGCCCGACACCTCGAAGGCTTCGCCACCGGGGGTGTCGGCGATCTTGATGGCGACGTTGCTTTCGGCTTCCTTCATCAGCCGATCACGGATAACGCGGCTTTGCACCTTCTTGCCGTCGCGCCCTGCCAGCGGGCTGTCGTTGATGCCGAAGGTCACGGTGATTGTCGGTGGATCAATCGGCTGGGCAGGCAGTGGCGTATCAACGGCCAGCGCGCAGATCGTGTCGGCCACGGTGGCCTTCGACATGCCGGCGATCGAAACGATGTCGCCAGCTTCGCCCAACTCGATATCCTGCTGGCCGAGGCCGCGGAACGCCTGCACCCTGGTTACCCGGAATTGTTCGATCTTCTGGCCGATGCGGCTGAGCGCCTGCACCGTCTGGCCGACCTTGACCCTGCCACTCTCGACCCGCCCGGTGAGAATGCGGCCGAGGAAGGGGTCGGCCCCGAGCGTCGTGGCCAGCATGGTGAAATCTTCGCCCTGTCGCTTGATCTGGCGCGGCGCGGGCACATGATTGACGATGAGCTGAAACAGCGCGTGCAGATCCTTGCGCGGCCCGGTGAGCTCGGTATCGGCCCAGCCGGAGCGCCCGGAGGCGTAGAGGTGGGGAAAATCGAGCTGGTCATCATCGGCGCCAAGGTTGGCGAAGAGGTCAAACACCTCGTCGAGCGCGCGGTCGGGCTCGGCATCGGGCTTGTCGACCTTGTTGAGCACAACGATCGGCCTGAGCCCCAGCGCCAACGCCTTTGAGGTGACGAACTTGGTCTGCGGCATCGGCCCTTCGGCCGCGTCGACCAGCAGCACCACGCCGTCGACCATCGACAAGATGCGCTCCACCTCGCCGCCGAAATCGGCGTGGCCGGGGGTGTCGACGATGTTGATCCGCTTGCCCTTCCACTCAACCGACGTGTTCTTGGCGAGGATGGTGATGCCACGTTCGCGCTCGATATCGTTGGAATCCATCGCCCGCTCGGCAACAGCCTGGTTCTCGCGGAACGCGCCCGATTGCTTCAGGAGTTCGTCCACGAGGGTGGTCTTGCCGTGGTCCACGTGAGCGATGATGGCGATATTGCGCAGGTCCATTGAATGCCTCTTTAATGCGGATCGCCGGGCCATAGCCTGTGCCCGGCTGAAACGCCAGCGGAAAGTCAGGCGACCACATACCAGTCGCGCCGGTGGTTGAAGGCGATCACCAGGTTGAGCACCAACGCGCCGAGCAGCGACCAGCCGACCCTTTCGAGCGGCAGCACCAAGGCGGCCAGGGCGAACAGCGCCGCATCATGGGCGAGCTGCGTGATCCCGGCGCGAATGCCGTATCGGTCCTGCAAGATCAGGGCGACGATCGAGATGCCGCCGAGGCTGCCGGAATGGCGAAACAGCCCCAGGAGCCCCACGCCGGCGGTGACGCCGAACAGCACCGCCGCCACGCCGGGGTGGATCTGGCCCACCTTGAACAGCGGTTTCAGCCCCTCGGCCAGCAATGACACGAGGCTGACGGTGGCGAGCGACTTGAGAAAGAACGTGCGCCCGCGCGCCCACCAGGCCAGCGCGTAGAACGGAATATTGACCACGAAGAAAGTGAGCCCGAACGACCAGCCGCCGAGGTAGGACAGGATCAGCGCAACGCCTGCGGTGCCGCCGGTCACCAGCCCCGCCGCGCGCAGCAGATGGATCCCCAGCGCCGCTTCGGCCGAGGCGACGAGCAGCCCCTGCACGTCTTCGTGCGGGGCGTAGTGGGGCGCGGTATTCGGGTCAGCAACCATGACCTTAAAATAGGTCAGGAATACTGCCCCGTCAAGCGTCAGGTGGCAATGTAGCGGTCGCGCCGGTGATTGAGGGTGATCAAGACGTTGAGCAGCACCGCGCCGGCAAGCGACCAGGCCACGGTGGCGGAGGGAAAAAGGAACGCCGCGACGATGAACACCAGCGCGTCGAAGCCAAGCTGGATCACCCCGGCGCGGATGGCGATCTTGTCCTGGATGTAGAGCGCCATGATGCCGACGCCGCCGAGAGTGGCGCCGTGGCGAAACAGAACGAGCAGCCCGGTGCCAGCGGTGATGCCGGCAAAGAACGCCGCCAGCGCGGGGTGCGCCACATCGAGGCTCACCAGCCGGCCCATGAGTTCGGTCAACGCCGACATCAGGGCGACGGCGAGAAAGGTCTTGATCGTGAAACGCCAGCCCATCCGGGCGATGGCGAAGCCGTAAAACGGCAGGTTCAGCACGAAAAACAACAGCCCGAACGACCAGCCCGAGGCGTAGGCCAGCACCAGCGAGAGCCCGGCGATCTGCCCGGTGATGAGGTCGGCGGCCTGCAGAAACTGCACCGAAAGCGCGACAAGCCCGGTGCCGGTGAACAAGGCCAGCGCATCTTCGAGCGGCGTGTGGCGGTCGGGGGGCGTGGAGAGCAGCAGCATCGGGGCCTCGCAGCAGGTTGGCTGTGGAATACAGCCGGGCGTGGCGAATGGCCAGCCCCCCGGCTCAGCCGGGCTTGCAATAATGGTCAAGCACATAGACCCGGATCGACGAGGCGAGCCCGGCGGAGACGCCGCGCGCCTCGTCGATCTCGGCGGCAAGCTGGTTGATTCCCTTGCCCTCGGCCTCGGCAATCTCTCGAAACGCCTGCCAGAATGGCGCTTCGAGCGAGACGCTGGTGCGGTGACCGCGCAGCGTGAGCGAGTGTTTTACGGGCCGGGCTGTCATTCCGCCTGGTGGCCGTCGAGTTCGCGCGCAGCCTTTTCGGCGCGGGCGCGCTGCAACGCCTTTTCGGCCTTCGTCCGGCCGAATTTCACTGCGTTCGCGTCGGCCTTCACGCGCGTCTTGGCGCGGGCCTTGTGCTTGCGGAACCGGGTTAGATTTGTGACCGTGCTCATCGGATCATCATGGCGCGTGCTTGCGCAAAAACAAAGCCCCCGCTTA
>MNZL01000146.1 GCA_001873585.1 Rhodobacterales bacterium CG2_30_65_12
CTCGCGGCTGCGCCGAGGCCCTGAACGAAGCGAAACGCCAGCAGCGCTTCGAGCGAGCCGGCTTGGCGGGCCCCGAGCGCGCCGGCGATGAACAGCGCCACGCCGAGGATCAGCGCCGGGCGGCGGCCATAACTGTCGGAAAACGGGCCGATGAAGAATTGGCCGATACCGGTGCCGAGCACGAAGGCCGAGACGACGAGCTGGGCGCGGCTCGGATCGCCCGGCACGAAGCGGTCGGCGAGCGCGGGCAGCGCGGGCAGGATCGAATCGATGGCAAAGGCCATCATTGACATCAGCGCCGCGAGCAGCAGCACCATCTCGGCAAAGGGCAGGGGGTGGGTGGGAGCAAAGCGGCGCATGCGCGATCCTTTTTGCCGCGTCATGCCTCAGCCCGGCGGAAATGGCCAGTCATGCCGGATATGACGCGGCGGCAGGGCCGGCGGCTCAGCAGCTCTCGCCCGCGCCGCCCTCGGCGGGGCCGGGCGCAGGTTCGCGGTCCATCAGCTCGTCGATCACATCGAGCCAGAGCGCGGTGGGCTGGGCCCCTGGCACCACATGGCGACCGGCCACGACGAAGGTGGGCACCGCGCGCACGCCCTTGGCGCGGGCATCGGCATCGCGGGCGCGGATATCGTCGGTGTCGGCCTGTGAGGCCAGGAGGCGGGCGACCACGGTTCCATCCATGCCGCAGCGCGTGGCGATCTCGGCCAGCACGCCGTGGTCACCTATATCGCGCCCATCGACGAAATAGGCCTGGAACAACGCCGAGACGACTGGCGTTTGCCGCCCCTCGATCCTGGCCCAATGGATCAGCCGGTGGGCGTCAAGTGTGTTCGGGGTGCGGGCGATGGCATCGAGGTTGAGCTTGAGCCCGGCGCGCGCCGCTTCCTCGACCACCGGCAGATAGGCCTCGACCGCACCCGCCTTGCCGCCGAACTTGGCTTCGAGATAGGCGCGCCGGTCCATCCCCGCGCGCGGCATCTCGGGGTTCAGCATATACGGGTGCCATTCCACCTCGAACGGGTGATCGGGGCGCGCTTCCAACGCGCGGCCAAGGCGGGCCTTGCCGATGTAGCACCATGGGCAGACGGGATCGGAGAAGATGACGAGTTTGACCATGCCGGCGGAGATAGGCGGTCGGGCGCGGTTTGTCACCCCGTTTGCGCCCGCCGAACGCCCGCTTTCGGCGATCTTAACGCGCGGCCCTCAGCCTTGCGTCCGCAGGAGCGAAAAAAAGGAACACCCGATGCCAACGGTGCGCGAGCTTGCCGACGAAATCCTCGACCGCGAAGGCGGTTATGTGAATGACCCCGACGATCCCGGGGGCGCGACCAACCACGGCGTGACGATTCACACCATGCGCCGGCTCGGCCTCGACCTCGACGGCGACGGCGCGGTGACGGCCGAAGACGTGCGCCGCCTCAGCCGCGACCAGGCGCGCGAGATTTTCATCGAGTATTACTTTCGCCGTCCCCGGATCGACCGGTTGCCCGATGTGCTGCAAGCCAGCGTGTTTGACATGTATGTGAACGCGGGCGCGCAAGCCGTGCGCATCCTGCAACGGCTTCTCGGCCAGCTCGGGCAGCCGGTTGCGGTGGATGGCGTGATTGGGCCGCAGACCGAAGCAGCGGCCCGCGCGGCGTCGCAGGCGGCGCCGGAGCATATCGCCGACGCTTACGGGATCGAGCGGCGCAATTACTACTACCGGCTGGCCGACGCCCGCCCGTTGAGCCGCAAATACGCCCGCCGCCGCGACGGCAGCAAGGGCGGCTGGATCCTGCGTGCCGAGGTGTTCATTTCGCCCCGGTTCCGGTTGACGGAGGCCGAGCATCGCGCCCGGGTGGCGGCATGGGGTTGATCGAGGCGGCGGCGGGCCTGTTGTTTGGCACTGGCGGCAACGTGATCAAGGACACCGCCGGGGTGTTCCTGGAAAACACCGAAGCGGGCGCGGTGCGCGAGGCCGAACGGCACGCGGCGGCGCTCCAGCAGTTTGCCGCCGAATTTGCCGCGCCGCGCAAGGGCTGGTTCGACCGGCTGATGGACGGGCTCAACCGGGTGCCGCGCCCGGCGCTGGCGCTCGGCACGCTGGCGCTGTTCGCCGCGGCGATGATCGACCCGGTCTGGTTTGCCGCGCGGATGCAGGGCATCAGCCTCGTGCCCGAGCCGCTGTGGTGGCTGATGGGGGCAATCGTCAGCTTCTACTTCGGCGCGCGCCAGCAGATGAAGGGCCAGGAGTTTCAACGCTCGGTAGCCGAGACCATGGCGCGCACCGCCAGCGTGGTGCGCAACCTCGGCGTGCTCAGGGCGCTTGAGGTGGGCGCCGAGCGCAACCCGGCGCTGGAGGATTGGCGGGGCGATGCATGACGGCCGACGTTTTCGCCACGCTGCTGTCGGAAGATGGTCCCTGGGTGCTGCTGGTGTTCTACCTGTTGTGGCGCGATCTGCAGAAAGACCAGGCCACCCGCGCCGCGCTCGACCGCAACGCGGCGGTGCTGATCGAGATCACCACGATCATCCGCGAACGGCTGCCCCAAGGCCGGGGCGGGGCGCTGTGATGGCCCGGCTGCGCCGCCTTGCCCGCCGCCTCACCAAGCGGCTGCACGCGCGGCTCGCGGGCGCGCGGCTAAGCCGCTCGGTTGAGCGCTACCAGCGCGCGGCCGATGAACTGGACGCGGCCGTGAGGGAGATCTTGCAGCGATGAAACAGGCTCTGGTGTTGATTGTTGTGGTGATCGGCGCGCTTGAGTCCGGGCGTGCCGTTCTCGGCGATGCGGTGTTGATGGCCGTTGCCAACGGTGCAATGGCGCTGATGGCGCTGATGATCGCGGCCACCTTCCTGTGGCTTTGGTTCGAGCGGGCCACGCCGCTGGCGCTCGGCATGGTTTATTCCTGGGCCGGGGCGGCGCTGTTTATCGGTGGCGGATGGGCGCTCGCGCTGTCGGGGCAGGCTGCCTGGCCCGCGTTTGCGCACGTCGCGGTGCTGGTGCAGGGGCTCTACCTTGTTGGCGCGCTCCTGCATTTCGCCGTGATCCACCGTTCTTTCGGGTTTCACGGCGCGAGCTTTCTCTGGCCGATGGCGCTGGCGCTGGGTCTTTCGGCACTGCTCGCGGCGCTGGTCTGAGGCGCACGAAAACCCCCGCGACGGGCAACCGGCGCGGGGGAATGCATTACGGCTCGGCGTGGCTCAGAAGGCGTAGCCGACGCCGATCTTGCCGTTATACTGGGTGAGCATGCCGACCGTTGTCGGATCGACGCGCTCAGCTTCGGCGCGCAGCAGCACGTTGTCCAAGACCTGAATGTCGGCACCGGCGCCCAGGCTCCAGACCATGCTGCCGGGTCCGCCGGTGGTGTAGCCAATGCCGGCCTTGCCATAGAGCATGACTTCGTTGGTCACTTCATAGCCGCCGCGGGCGTTGACCTTGGCGGTCACCGCATCGGGGCCCCAGAGCGAATTGGGGTTATAGGCCACGTCGGCTTCGCCACCGACAACCATGCCGTTCGAAACCCCGGCGTTGTAGCCGGCGAAGGCGCCGAATTCGTAGTCGGGGATAACCGGCGCGTTGATGCCGGCACTGGCGTTCACACCAGCATAGGCACCATCAAAATCGCCTGCCGAGGCCGCGCCGGCCGCCAGAACGATAGTCGCGGCAATAGCCGCCCTGAAAAAAAGATGGGTCACACTGCTCTCCATTGCTGCCTCGATGGGGATTTTTCGCTTCCCCTATTTTATTGCGACCAGTTTAACAAACTTTGGCGAATCAGCGCAATGGCCCATGGATAAGTGTGCGATAGCGTGGCCGGGCTGCAACCGCTGCGCCTGAGCGATCTTGCCCGGATCCGCGCCGCGACGCCGATCTGCACCTCGCCTGTGAACGCTGAAGACCGCCGCGACGGGTGCGGCGATTGGGTCTGAGGGCGCACCCCGCGCAAGGGCGCGGGCAAAGCGCGATGACAAATCCGCGACAAACGCGAGGATGGGATTGGCGGCGCTCGGGAATCTGCATATGGTCGCCACCATGATTACAGAACTCGGACATTTCGCGCTGATCCTGGCGCTCGGCGTGGCCATCGTGCAGATGGTCATTCCGCTCGTTGGTGCGCACAAGGGCTGGCACGGCTGGATGGCCGTGGCTGCTCCGGCCGCCATTTTGCAATTCGCTTTCATCGCCGCCGCCTTCGGGGCGCTGATGTGGGCCTTCGTTCACTCGGATTTCTCACTTCGTCTGGTCTGGGCAAATTCGCATACGGCAAAGCCGATGCTCTACAAGATCTCCGGCACCTGGGGCAATCACGAGGGCTCGATGCTGCTCTGGGTTCTGATCCTGTCGCTGTTCGGGGCCGCTGCCGCCGTATTTGGCGGCGGGTTGCCGCCGCGGCTCAGGGCGCGGGTGCTGTCGGTGCAGGCCGCGATAGGCGTGGCTTTCCTCGGCTTTATCGTGTTGACCTCGAACCCGTTCCTGCGCCTCGAGATGCCGCCGTTCAACGGTCAGGATCTCAACCCGCTGTTGCAAGACCCCGGGCTCGCCTTCCACCCGCCATTCCTCTACCTCGGTTATGTTGGCCTCTCGATGGCCTTCTCCTTTGCCGTCGCCGCGCTGATCGAGGGCCGGATCGACGCTGCCTGGGCGCGCTGGGTGCGACCGTGGACGCTGGCGGCCTGGATCTTTCTCACCATCGGCATCGCGCTCGGCTCCTGGTGGGCCTATTACGAGCTAGGCTGGGGCGGCTTCTGGTTCTGGGATCCGGTTGAGAACGCCTCGTTCATGCCCTGGCTGTTCGCCGCCGCGCTGCTGCACTCGTCGATCGTGGTGGAGAAGCGCGAGGCGCTCAAAAGCTGGACGATTCTGCTGGCGATCCTTGCCTTCGGCTTCTCGCTGATCGGCACCTTCATCGTCCGTTCGGGGATCATCACCAGCGTGCACACCTTTGCCTCCGACCCGACACGGGGCGTGTTCATCCTGCTCATTCTCGCGGTTTTCATCGGCGGCGCGCTCACGCTGTTCGCTGCCCGCTCATCGGCAATGCAGGCGCGCGGCGTGTTTTCGGTGGTGAGCCGGGAATCGGCTCTTGTATCCAACAACATCGTGCTCGCCGTTTCCGCTTTCGTGGTCTTCATCGGCACCATCTGGCCGCTGGCTGCGGAATTGTTTTTCGGACGCAAACTCTCGGTCGGCGCGCCGTTCTTCGAGGCTGCCTTCACCCCGTTCATGGTGGTGCTGGCGATCATCATGCCGGTGGGCGCGATGCTGCCATGGAAGCGGGCGCGCATCAGTCGGGCGGTGACGCCACTGATCCCGGCGCTGATCCTCGCCGTGGTGGTGGGGCTGCTGGCCTGGACGATCCAGACGCAGAAAACCATCCTCGGCCCGGTTGGCTTCTTGCTCGGCACCTGGCTGGTGGCCGGAGCGCTTACAGACCTGTTTTCGCGCACCGGGCGCGGGCCGATGGCGGCGCGTCTTGCCCGCCTCGCCCACCTGCCACGGGCCGACTGGGGCAAATCGACCGCCCACGCCGGACTGGGCATCACCATGGCCGGCATCGCCGGGATCATGGCTTGGCAGGTGGAGGATATCCGCGTTGCCCAAGTGGGCGAGCCCTTTGAAGTGGCCGGCTACGATGTGCTGCTGAAAGATGTGACGCGTGAGCAGGGGCCTAACTATATCTCAACCATTGGGGTGATGGAGGTGAGCCGCGACGGAAATCTCGTGGCCACGCTCCACCCGGAAAAGCGGGTCTACCCGGTGCAGGGAATGCCCACCACCGAAGCCGCGATCGCCAACGGTTTCTGGCGTGATCTCTACCTGGTGATCGGCGATCCGCAGGACGGCGGCGGCTGGGCCGTGCGCACCTTCATCAAACCCTTCGCCAACTGGCTCTGGGGCGGGGCGCTGATCATGGCGCTCGGCGGGATTCTCTCCTTGAGCGACCGGCGCTATCGCGTCGGCGCTGGAGCCACGAAGGCGCGAATCGCGCCGCAGGGAGTGCCGGCGGAATGAGAAAGCTTCTGCTCGCGCTGGCGCTCCTCGCCGGCCCCGCCTTCGCGGTCAACCCCGACGAAGTGCTCGACGACCCGGCGCTCGAGGCGCGTGCGCGAGAGATCTCGGCCGAGCTGCGCTGTGTGGTGTGCCGGGGCGAAAACATCGACGAAAGCAATGCCGAGATCGCCGGGGATCTGCGCCTGCTGGTGCGCGAGCGGCTTGTGGCGGGCGATAGCAACGAGGCGGTGATAGCCTCGATTGTCGAGCGATACGGCGAATATGTGCTGATGAAGCCGACCACCGAGGGCGCCAAC
>MNZL01000165.1 GCA_001873585.1 Rhodobacterales bacterium CG2_30_65_12
GAGACCCTATCGCCTTTATGGCAGGGGGAAAACCACTTGATCTTCTTTGGCCCAGAAATACCTCACGGGGGGTCTGGGGGGTGTGAAACCCCCCAGCTCTCCGGCGGGAATCCGGAAAAAAGAAGCCCGGGCGAATGCCCGGGCCAGTCCAACAGGGAGGATCCCGCATCATTTCCCCGACGCGGGCAGGGGATTCGACTGTTGCGGGTTGGGATACAAACCGCTCTTTGAATTCAGATTACCCCGGAATAGCGGCAAGAATAAGGCCGTTGTGCGGGCCTGTGGCGATTATGCAACAAGCCGGTATCCACCGCTTTCCGTCACCAGCAGCCGCGCATTGGAAGGATCGGGCTCGATCTTCTGGCGCAACCGGTAGATGTGGGTTTCGAGCGTGTGGGTCGTCACTCCGGCGTTGTAGCCCCAGACCTCGTGCAGCAGCACGTCGCGCGCCACCACGCCATCTTGTGCCCGGTATAGATACTTGAGGATGTTCGTCTCCTTTTCGGTAAGACGGATCTTTTTCTCGTCCTCCGTCACCAGCATCTTCATCGCCGGGCGGAAGCTGTAGGGCCCGAGCTGGAACACGGCGTCTTCGCTCTGCTCGTGTTGGCGCAACTGGGCGCGGATGCGCGCGAGCAGCACCGGAAACTTGAACGGCTTGGTCACATAATCGTTTGCGCCCGAGTCGAGGCCGAGGATCGTGTCGGCATCGCTGTCGTGGCCGGTGAGCATCAGGACGGGGCATTTCACCCCCTGCTTGCGCAGGAGCTTGCACAGCTCGCGGCCATCGGTATCGGGCAGGCCGACGTCGAGAATCACCAGATCGTAAAGCCCTTCGTGCGCCTTTTGCATCGCCTCCACGCCGTTGCCGGCCTCGAACACGTCAAAATCCTCGGTCATCACCAGTTGCTCGGCCAGTGCCTCGCGCAGGTCATCGTCGTCGTCGACAAGCAGGATGTTTTTCTGGGTGGCCATGACTGTCCTCCATGCTGGGTCACGTTGATCTGACTCCGGATCACGCCATCGGCAACAAATGCTGCAGCCGCCTCACGCGCTCGTGTCAAAAAAGCGGGATTTGTTTCACATTCCCGTGCGGGGCGCCTATCTAGAGGCAGAAATCCGAGGAAAAAATGCCCCTGAACCCCGACAAGATGGAACTTGCCGCCCGCGCCCGCGCCGATCTGCGCGTTGGCCTTCCCGTGGTGCTCGGAATTGGCGGCGCGGCGGCGCTGGTGGCGGCAGCGGAAACGCTTTCGGCCGAGCGGCTCGCGGCGATGCGGGTAGTCGGCTCCGCGGTGCTGGCGATCACGCCACGCCGCGCCGAAACGCTGAAAGCCCGCGCCTATTCCGACACTGTGGCGCGGGTTTTTCTGCCTGACGACGCCGGGGTGGCCTGGGTGGAGGGCGTGGCCGACCCGGCGGACGATCTGATGATGCCGCTCAAGGGTCCGCTTGCGACCCAGCGCGGCGGCGAAGAGGGCATTGCCCATGCCGCGATCCGGCTGGCAAAATCGGCTCACCTCCTGCCCGCTGCCCTGGTGGTGCCGGTGGATGATGGCCCGGCCACCGCCGCCGCGCATGGCCTCACCTGGCTTGATCTTACCGGCGTCGATGAAACCCTGTGGCAAAGCGGCACGCTCACCGAGGTTTCCGCCGCCCGGGTGCCGATGGCGGTGAGTCGGGCTGGGCGGTTGCATGTGTTTCGCCCCGGCGACGGTGGCGAGGAGCATTATGCCGTCGAAATCGGCCGGCCCGACCGCTCCAGGCCGGTGCTTGCCCGGCTGCATTCGGCCTGTTTCACCGGCGACGTGCTTGGCAGCCTCAAGTGCGATTGCGGCCCGCAGCTCCATGCCGCGCTCGAAGCGATGGGCGAGGCCGGCGCGGGGGTGCTGCTCTACCTCAATCAGGAGGGGCGCGGCATTGGGCTCGCCAACAAGATGCGCGCCTATTCGCTGCAAGATCAGGGGTTCGATACCGTGGAGGCCAACCACCGGCTCGGCTTCGAGGATGACGAGCGCGATTTCCGCATCGGCGCGCAGATCCTTGCAGCGCTGGGCTTTCACGCGGTGCGGCTGATGACGAACAACCCCAAAAAGGTGGCGATGATGCAGGCGCATGGCATCGAGGTGCCCGAACGTGTGCCGCTCAAGGTGGGTGAGAGCGACGACAACCGCGCCTACCTTGCCACCAAGGCGGCCAAGTCCGGGCACCTCCTGTGATCCCACGGCGCGGCGACATGGTGGTAACGCGCTGGGGCGCGCGCTTCATGCGCCGCCGCTTTCCCTGCGCCATTGGCCGGGGCGGGATGACTGATGCCAAGCGCGAGGGCGACGGGGCGACGCCAACGGGGGTGTGGCACATCGTGAGCGCGGGCTTCCGGCCCGACCGCCGCGCACCCCCCGCCCACGCGCCCTTGGCGCTCTCCCCCCTGGGCCCGCATGATCTCTGGTCCGACGACAGCGCTGATCCGCATTACAACCATGCCCTCTTCGCGCTCGATCACCGGTTCTCGCACGAACGTCTGCGCCGCGCCGATCCGCTTTACGATCTCGTCCTGTTCTCGGATTGGAACTGGCCCGATGCCAGCCCCGGCCATGGCTCGGCTATTTTCGTCCACGTCTGGCGCCGCCCGCGCTACCCGACGGCGGGTTGCATCGCGTTCCGGCCCGATCACCTGTTCTGGATCGCGGAGCACTGGACCGACCGGAGCCGGATCATCGTCAGGCGCTGACTTTGGTCAAACCGGCCGGGTTGCCTGCATGCTGGGCCGTTCGGCAAAAACGGCAAACCAGTCGTCGAGCAGATCGCGCCCCATGCGCCAACTCCGCTCGCCATGGCGAAAATCGAGGTAAGCCAAAGCACAGCCGACCGAGATCGCCCCGGCATCGAGCGGGCCGGCAAGGTGGCTCATCCACCGCTCTTGCAGTGCGTCGAGCGCGTTGTCGATCTTGCCCCACTGGGCATCGAGCCAACCCTTGTCCTGCTTGTCTTCGGGCCGACAGCGGCCTTCATAGACCATCAGCACGGCGGCATCCATGATCCCGTCGCCGGTGGCCTCAAGCGTGAGCGTTTCCCACAGATGGCTCTCGGGGTAGAACTGGGTGCCCGCGCGCGCATCAAGATAGCGGGTGATTACCCGGCTATCATACAATGTGCAGCCATCGGGGCGGATCAGCGCCGGGATTTTCTTCAGCGCATGCGCCGCCGCTACCTCTGCCGCTGGTGCTGTCGGGCTGGTGGCAACATGCACAAGCTCCACCTCGTCGGCCTGCCCGAGTTCATCAAGTACGACCCGAACCTTTCGCGCATAGGGCGAAGCCGGGGCATAAAGCAGCTTGAACATGGTCAGACCTTCCGAAACCGCAGCCGGCCCAGCGCCGATGCGTCGATCTCCACGCCGGGGCCGCCGGAACCAAGGCGGATCACCCGCTTGAGACGCCCGGTGGCGTTCATCTGCTCAGGCTCGCGCCGTGCCGTGATCCCCTCGGGCACCTCGTCGAGCGCATCCTCCGCGCGCTGATCGCGCCGTCCGCGTTCAACACTTCGGGCAAGGGCAAAGCTGGCGAGCGCAACGGTGCCATAGCGCAGGGCGATAACAGTGATCGGGGCGAGGGGCAGCGGCATGTTACTCTCCTTTACATTTCGAGATTAGGTGGGGAACTTGCCGCTGTCCATCCTCTTTGCAAGGCGATGACCACCTTCGGCGCCCGCGCGCCGAAGCCGGCATCAGACAGCGATGAGCTGCGCGCCGTCGTGGCCCGCGATCTGAGCGCGCACGATCTGCCCCTCGGGCTGGTCGCTGCCAAACACCACCTCGGCAAACTGCGCGGTGCGCCCCATGCGCGGGCTTTCCATCAGCACCGCGTGGCCCAAACCCACTTGCGCCTCAAGGTGCGCCACCACCCGCGCCGCGCCCGCCGCCCGCAGCCGCGCCGCGCGCGCCTTGATCGCGCTGCCGTGCACCTGTGGCATCCGCGCCGCTGGTGTGCCTTGGCGCGGCGAGTAGGGGAACACATGCAGCCAGGTCAGCCCGCATTCCTCCACCAGCCGCAGCGCGTTTTCAAACTGCGCCTCGGTCTCGGTGGGAAAGCCTGCGATGATATCGGCGCCAAAGGTGATATCGGGCCGCAGCTTGCGCGCCTCCTCGGTGAAGCGAATCGCATCCTCGCGGGAATGCCGGCGCTTCATCCGTTTCAGGATCAGATTGTCGCCGTGCTGGAGCGAAAGGTGCAGATGCGGCATCAGGCGCGGTTCGGTGGCGATCGCCTGCATCAGGTTTTCGTCCACTTCGATCGAGTCGATCGAGCTGATCCGCAGCCTGGCAAGATCGGGCACCAGCTTGAGAATGCGCATCACCAGGTCACCCAAACGTGGAAGTCCCGGCAGATCGGCACCCCAACTGGTGAGGTCAACTCCGGTCAGCACCACCTCGTTGAAGCCCGTGCCCACCAGCCGCTTGATCTGTTCCACCACCACCCCCGCTGGCACCGAGCGCGAATTGCCCCGGCCATAGGGGATGATGCAGAAGGTGCAGCGGTGATCGCAGCCGTTCTGCACCTGAACGTAAGCCCGGCTGCGGGTGCCGAACCCGTCGATCAGGTGCCCGGCGGTTTCGGTGACCGACATGATATCGTCCACCTTCACCTTCTCGGTCTGCGCCATAAGCCCGGCCCAGGTCTGGGCCTGCATCTTCTCGGCATTGCCGATCACGGCATCGACCTCGGCCATCCCGGCGAAGGTCTCCGGCTCGGTCTGCGCCGCGCAACCCGTGACGATGAGCTTGGCATCGGGGTTCTCGCGCCGGAGCCGGCGGATTTCCTGCCGCGCCTTGCGCACCGCTTCGGCGGTGACAGCGCAGGTGTTGATCACCACAGCGCCCTCCACCCCCGCCTGATCGGCCAGCGCCTTCATCGCCTCGGTTTCATAGGCGTTGAGGCGGCAGCCGAGCGTGGCGAAAACCGGCGGTTTCGTGGCCATTACAGCGCGTCCATAAAGCTCTGCGCCAGCACCGCGTCAAACACATGCGCGGTTGGCCCTGTCATCCAAACGCCATCGTCGCGCCAGTCGAGCGCGAGCCAGCCGCCATCCACTTCCATCCGCAGCTTGGGGTCAGCGAGCCCCCGCTGCACCGCTGCCACCGCAGTGGCGCAGGCGCCCGAGCCACAGGCGAGCGTGATCCCGGTGCCGCGCTCCCAGACGCGCATCCGGATCTCGTCGCGCGCGCGCACATGTGCAAACTCCACGTTGGTGCGGGCGGGAAACAGCGGATCATGCTCCACGCGTGGTCCGATCCCGGCCACATCCACCGTCTCGGCATCCGCGACGAAAAACACCGCGTGTGGATTGCCCATGCCCACCGCGACCGGATCGCCGGGGAGCGGCAGGTGCAGGGTGTCGGCCTCATGGGCCAGCGGCACTTCGTTCCAGGCGGTCTGCGGCGGGCCCATGTTCACATGCACTGCGCCGGCAATTTCTACCGCTTCGAGCACCCCGCGCTCGGTGCGAATGGTGAGCCGGTCTCGCCCGGTCTGATCCATCATGTAACGCGCCACGCAGCGGGTGGCGTTGCCACAGGCCCCCGCTACCGAACCATCGGCGTTCCAGAAATCAAGCTCGATATCGGCCACGTCGGACGAGCGGATCTCGGCAAGCTGGTCAAAGCCCACGCCCCGGTGCCTGTCGCCAAGCGCGCGCGCCAGCGCTGCGGTGGTCACGCCATCCCGCCCGCGTGAATCGATGATCACGAAGTCATTGCCGGCTCCGTGCCATTTCATGAAGGCAAGGCCGCGATCGGGGCGTGTGCTGCTCATCCGGCGCATATACGCCCGGCGCGGGGGGTTTTCCAGCGCGGCGTGGCATGATGCGCGCGCCCGCCGACCGAACCGGTCGGCCTTGCTTTTTGCGCTGTTTCACCGATTTCCGGGCTTGACCACTCTCGCCTGCGGCGATACCTCCAAACCTCAGTGGGCCGTTAGCTCAGTTGGTAGAGCAGCTGACTCTTAATCAGCGGGTCGCAGGTTCGAACCCTGCACGGCTCACCATAGAAGCTCCTGATACGAAAAAATAGTCTTGGTCTGGCTGTTGAGCCCGCCAATTTGGCCTTGACCCTGGACTGGAGTTTCCCTAGCAAACCGCTCAGTGTGGGCCGTTAGCTCAGTTGGTAGAGCAACTGACTTTTAATCAGTGGGTCGCAGGTTCGAATCCTGCACGGCTCACCACTGACACCTTGAAACCTTGTCGTTTTGTCGAACTCTTTGTGCGAGCCAAATGGCTTTTGTCGCGGTGCCGGAAAGATTGCGACTCGGCATGGTTTCTGCCAGCGCAGGTTATGATGTTGTTGCCGGCTGGCCGCCGTCATCCATGTTTTATCGAAAGACGTAGCGCGCTTGGTGGCGATAGGTTTCGCCGGGCCGCAGGATCGCGGCTGGAAAGCCGGGATGGTTCGGGGCGTCGGGCCAGCTTTGGGTTTCCAGAGCAATTCCGGCGCAAGGGCCGTAGCGCCGGCCATCGAGGCCCGGCAGGCCCTCGGGCGGAATATTGGCGCCATCATACACTTGCAGGCCCGGCTCGGTGGTCTCGATCCGCATCGAGCGCCCCGACTGAGGGCTGCGCAGGGTTGCCACTGGCCTGATCGATTCGCGATGGTCGGACAGGCAGAAATTGTGGTCGAGTCCGCGCTTGCCGATCTGGCGCGGGGTTCGGAAATCGAACCCTGTGCCCGCAACCGGCGCCAAAGCCCCGGTCGGGATCAGATCGCCATCGACGGGCAGATAGCTCTCGGCCTTGATCTCAAGCTCATGGCCGCTGATGTCGGGGCTTGCGTCGAGGTTGAAAAACCCGTGGTGGGCGAAGGAGCACGGCGTTGGCGCGTCGGTTTCGGCGCGAATGTCGAAGGCGAGCGCGCCGTCTCCCGGCAGGGAGATTGCCGCGCTCACCCGCAGAGTGCCGGGAAAGCCCATGTCGCCATCGGGCAGGACAAGCTCAAGGCGCAGGCTTTCGCGCGAGGCCGCCGCGATCTGCCAGACCTTCTGACCGGTTCCCACCGGGCCGCCGTGCAGCGCGTGGCGGCCGCGCCAATTGGTTGGCACCTGATAGGTGACGCCATCGAGCGTGAACCGGCCCTGCGCAATGCGGTTGGCGAAGCGCCCGACCAGAGCGCCGAAATAGATCAGTGGCCCGAAATAGGGCTCAAGCGTGGGGGCCCCGAGCACGAGCGGATGGTCGACCCCGTCGATCCTGAGATCCTGCACGGTGGCACCATAGGTGAGGATGTGAGCCGTCAGCCCACCGCCGGAAAGCGCCACGCGCTGCACCGCCTTGCCATCCGGGCTCTGTCCAAAATCCTCGATCTGGTTGTTCATCGCGCGCCTCCTGCGTTCTTCGCGGCTTATTTTCGGGCGCTACTCCGCAGCTGAGCTATTATGGCGTATCGCAGTCAGTTCCGCAATCAGCCCGGTTTCAGCGGGATCATAGGGCGTGCCGTCTGGCCAGAAAATATCGTGAAACCAGACCTCCTGCTCATCCCCGCGCCCGTGCTGTTCCACCAGTGCGGCCGGCCACGGCAGGTGGGTCTGGGTGCGGCCCTTGACCAAACCCCAGTTGAAACAGCCGACCTTGCGGCTGTGATAGAGCTCGAGCTGATCGGCAATCCGGCTGCCGATCGCGCGCGCCATCCATTCAGTGCTAAGCATCGGCCGGCCCAGCAGGGCAAGATGGTCGATAAAGGCGGCGGCACGGGGGCGGTCGCAATAGGCGTGAAAGGTTACGATATCGGAGAGCTGCAGCGCCATCCGGTCGATCTCGGTCTCGAAGGGCAGTTGATCGGAGCCTACCGGCGGCGTGTGCCAGGCCCCGACGGTGAGCGGCTGCTCCGGGGTTTCGGCGCGGACCCAGGAAAACACATCGACCATCAGTGCGAGGCTGTGCCGCTCCAGCGCTGCATCGAATTGGGCAAACCCGTCTTTGGTGAAGATCATCCGGTTGCCGGGCTCGTTGTAGAGATCCCAAAACAGCACCCGTGGATCGTTTCGGAAGCTGCGCACAAGGTCGCGCACATAGCTTTCAAAATCCCCCCAGTTGGCGCGATCCATCACCCGGGCGCGCCCCGGGCTGGCCACGGCGCGGCTGTTGTGCACGTTTTCCACCGGGTCAGGCTGGGGGCCATATTGCGCGGTCTCGCCGCCAAACTCGCAATCGTCGAACGGCACGAAAACGGTATCGAGACCAAGAGCCGAGGCGGTTTGAAGAAACCACGCCATCCGCGCGATCAGCCCGTCGCGGTCGTGTTTCCAGACGAGGAAATGCGGGTTGACCCGCACGGCGTTGAATCCGGTCTTGGCGGCCCAGCCAAGCTCGCGCGCAATCGTCTCGCGGTCGAACGTGTCAGCCATCCACATTTCGAGAAAGTTCACCGCGCTCGACGGCAGGAAATTGAAGCCGCAGACCCAAGGGCGGGCGTCCCACCAGGCCTTTGCCTGTTCAACGCTCCATTTCATCGGCGGTGTCGGTGCCATGTCGGGCCTCGTGATCGGGATGGTGGATAGGATAATCCGGCCCGGTGGCCTGTTGCGACCGGGCCGGACGAGGGTTTTAGCGGTCGAGCAGGTCTTGCACTTCGGCCTCGGCATCGCCCAGCGCGGTATCAACCGATTTGCCGGTGAGCCAGATCGCCTGAAGCTCGCGGTTCAGCACGTCCTGGATCGCACCATAGCGCTCCGACGGCGGCGTATCGCGCGCGATGCTGGCGGTGCCGGTATAGTCCGCCCGATGCGGCAAGTTGGCATATTCCTCGCTCGCCACCACCGATTTGCGAACCGACATATGCCCGGTGCGCGCCCAGTCGACGTTGTGGTCGTTGATAAAGGCAAGCACCTTGAGCGCGGCCTGGAATTTTTCCGGGTCGTTGGCCTTCAGCGAGGCCGGGATCGCCCACATGTGGCTATCGGCCCAGGTTGCGCCTTCATCGAACAGAGTCGGGAAGTCGGCAACCTGGTAGTTATTGAGCCCCACTTCTTCCTTTGCGGCTTCGGCGGTGTAGAAATCCACCACCCAGGTGCCGTTCACCAGCATGGCGGCTTCGCCGTTGAGGAAGGCCTGCTGGCTGTCGGCGTAGTTGAGCTGGGGATTGGCAACGCCCGCGTCAAACAGCTGGGTGATCGCTGTAACGGCGTTCCTGGCAGCATCGGTGTTGATCGTTGCCGTGCCGTCTTCAGAGAAGATGTTGGCGCCTTGTTGCCACATCAGCGCCAGCACCAGCCTCACCCCGATCGGGAACTGGGCAAAGTCGGCGGCAAGGTAGTCCTGCCCGGTGGCGTCTTTCACCATCTTGGCCTGTGCGAGCATCTCTTCGGGCGAGGTGGGCAGGATCGGCTTGCCGTCCTGCACCAGCCCGGCTTTTGCCATCAGGTCCATGTTGACATGCCAGAGGTTGGCGTGAAAATCCATCGGCACGCCGTAGATGCCGCCGTCAAAGCTTACCGCGTCGAGTGCCGCCGGGGCCCAGTCGGTGGTGTCGATGCCCGCCGCCGCGAGATCGTCGGTGAGGTCGGCCAGCGCGCCGAGGCCGGCAAACTCGGCCACCGAGCTGCGGTGCATCACGTGCACGTCGGGCGCTGTGCCGCCGGCATAGGCTGCCTTGAGCTGGTCGTAGTAATTGCCCCAGTCGGTCGGCAGGGTGTTGACGGTCACGCCGTCGATCTGCTCGGAGGCGGCATTGATGATGGATTGGATGATGCAGGCCTCGCCAACGCTGGTCTTGGTGTCGGTTCCGGCATCTTCACAGGCCCCAAAGAACCGGGCAAGCGTAACCTCTTGCGCCGTGGCGGGCACAGCCAGTGCGGCCGCCAGTGCGGCGCCGATAATCAGATGTTTCATGGTTTCCTCCCATAAGGATTGCGGATTGAGGCAAAGCCCCGGTTTATCCCTTGCTCCCCCCCACGGTCATGGCTTGCACCACATAGCGCTGGAAGATCAGGAAAAGCAGCACCACCGGCAGCGAGGCGATCACGCCCGAGGCCATCACACGGCCCAGCCCTTCCGATTGTGCGAAATTGGATTGGATGCTGGCGAGACCCAGCGTGATGGTGAAAAATTCGCGCTGCTGCGCCGAGACGAGCGGCCAGAGGTAATCGTTCCAGGCGTAAAGGAAGGTGAGAATTGCCAGCGTCATCATCGCCGGGCGGGCCAGCGGCAGCATCACATACCAGAAGATCTGGAGCCAACCCACGCCTTCGAGCCGGGCCGCCTCTTCAATATCGCTCGGAATCGCCTTGAAGAAGCTCATCATTAGAAAAACGCCGATCGGCACCGCCATGCGCGGCAGCATCAGAGCGTGGTAGGAATTGTGCCAGCCGAAGTCGGCAAACATGGTGTAGAGCGGGATGAAAACGGCCTGCTCCGGCACCATCAGACCAACAAGGATCAGCACCGTCAGCGGCGCCTTGTAGGGGAAATCCAGCCGCGCCAGCGCGTAGCCGGCGGTGGTCGACACCAGCAACACGCCCAGCGTCATGCCCAGCGATACGATGACCGAATTCAAGAACCACAGCGGCGTCTGGCCATACTGAAACAGCGCGGCGTAGTTCGCGGCGGTGAACGGGAGCGGCACAAGGCCCAGCGCGGTGCTCGACGTGGTGCGGGCCAGCAGATCGTTCGGCTGGAACGAGAGCGAGACCATCCAGATCGTCGGCACCAGCCAGATGAACGCCGGGATCGAGAGTGCGAAGACGAGCCAGTAATAGCGGCCTTTGAGCATCAGTCTTCCTCCCGGCCAAGGACAAATTGCAGGACGGAAAACGCGCCCATGATCACGAAGAGAAACACCGCCATGGCAGAGGCGCGGCCCAGATCGCTATCGCGGAACCCGGTTTGGTAGATGTAGCGAACGAGCACCTGGGTGGTGTCGTTTGGGCCGCCGTTGGTCATCAGGTGCGATTGGCCAAACACCTGGAAATGCAGGATGATCTGCAACACGATCACAAGGGTGATCGTCCGCTTGAGGTTTGGCAGGGTGATATACCAGAACGCCCGCACCCCGGTGGCGTGGTCGAGCGCGCCGGCTTCGTAAAGATCACGGCTGATGTCTTGCAGGCCCGCGAGGAACAGGATCATGGCGATCCCGAGCGACCACCAGATTGTGGTAATCACGATCGCGGCCATCGCAAACCGCTCGTCGGTGAGCCATACGATGGGCGAGCCGCCAAACAGCTCGGTGACATTGGCGATCAGTCCCTGACGCGGCGAAAACATGATCTGCCAGATCAGCGTGACCACGGTGACCGAAAGCACCTGGCTGAGAAAGAACAGCGTGCGCAGCACCGACATTGCCCGTGTTTCACGATTGAGCGAAACCGCGAGCACGAGGGCCGAAAGCGTTACCCCCGGCACCGTCAGGCCGACAAACACCAACGTGTTGCCCACCGTCGGCCAGAACCGCCGGTCATACCACCGCCCGCCCTCGCCGGGATGAAAGCCGGGCAGGATGAAAAACACGATTGCGCCGATCCCTATCGCCAGAGCCGTGGTCCGGCCCAGCCGCCCGCTGCGGTGGAGCAGGGCAGAGGTGATCGCACCGCCGAGACCCATCAATTGAAGCACCGGGCTCGCCAAGGGCGACCAGATGATATTCTTGCCCCACATCACCTTGATGTAATTGCTGACCCCGACAAACTCCTTGGCATCTGGGTTGAAGGCGACGGCGAGCAGGTTCCAATCGTGCAGGCTGATCCAGACCCCACGGAAGAACGGGTAGACGAGGAAGAGCAGATAGACCGACATGAAGGGCAAAAGCAGCAACGCTGCGGCCTGAGACTGGCCCAAAACGTGCCGCAACGGTTTGGTCTGCTTGTTCATTTCTCTCCCCGCAAGCCGATTCTCTGCTTGTGCTAAAAATATTAGCAATATTTATTAGCTTCACGCAAGAAAGTTTTGAGCCATGGCAAACAAGAGTTCCAAGACCCCCCGGGTGACGATGCGCGATGTTGCGGTCGAGGCCGGTGTTTCGCAATCGACCGTATCGTTCGTTCTCAATGGGCTGGAAGACATGCGCATCAGTTCCGAGACCCGTCGAAAGGTGCTCGATGCGGTCAACAGGCTGGGCTATCGCCGCCGCGCTGCCGGACGGCCGCCGAAGCAGGCGGGCAACGAGGTGATTGGCCTGATGTTCGATGAGGTGGCGACAAGCTCCTTCGCCGCGATCTCGATCGAGGGGGTGCAGGAAGAAGCCTGGAAGCACAACGTGCTGGTTGAGGTGGTGATGACTGGCGGCGACCGCGGCTACGAAGCCGCCGTCTTGCGCAAATGGTCAAACGATCGGGTGCGCGGGGTAATCTACGGCTCGATCCTGACCCACCACGTTACCCCGCCCAAAGCGCTGGCCGGCCATCGCGCAGTGTTGTTGAATTGCTACGATGCAGAGGGGCGCTATGCCTGCGCGGTGCCAGCCGAGCGCCGAGGTGGCGAGGTGGCGACGCAGGCGCTGATTGCCGCCGGTCACCGCCGCATCGCGTTCATTTCTGGCGAGCCCTGGATGGAGGCCTCCGATCAGCGCATGGAGGGCTATGAGCGCGCCCTGCGCGCCGCCGGCATTCCGGTGAACCCCTCGCTCGTTGTCGAGGGCAATTTCCTCGCCTCCGGGGGGCGCACGGCCACGCTGCGCCTGCTCGACAGCGGCGCGCGCCCGGAAGCGATTTTCTGTGCCAACGACCTGATGGCGATCGGCTGTTACGAGGCGCTCAAGGAGCTGGGCATCAAGGTTGGCGAGGAGATTGCGGTGATGGGATACGACGATCAGGAAATCGCCCAGCACCTGCACCCGGCGCTTTCCACCGTTCTTTTGCCGCACCGCGAAATGGGCCAATGGGCCGCCGAGGCGATCTTGAACGACCACGATCTGAAGCCGCAACAATTTCGGCTGGAGTGCCCTTTGGTGCCGAGAGACTCGCATCTTGGGAAAATACCCGCAGAGGGCACCGCGAAAGGTAGACGTGAGCCTGTCTGTCAACAGGCCCTGGTCAATTCGCCCCGAACAGATCGCGGGTAAACACCTTGTTGGCCACGTCTTCGATCTCGTCGGTCAAACGGTTTGCCACGATCAGCTCGGCCTCGGCCTTGAATTCGGCGAGGTCACGGATCACGCGGGAGCCGAAAAACAACTCGTCTTCCATCACCGGCTCGTAAACGATCACCTCGATTCCCTTGGCCTTCACGCGCTTCATGATCCCCTGGATCGAGCTTTGGCGGAAATTGTCGCTGCCTGCCTTCATCACCAGCCGGTAGACGCCCACCACCTGCGGGTGCCTTGCGACGATTTGCTCGGCGAGAAAATCCTTGCGGGTGCGGTTGGCGTCAACGATCGCGGCGATCAGGTTTTGCGGCACAGCTTCGTAGTTGGCGAGGAGCTGCTTGGTGTCTTTCGGCAGGCAGTAGCCGCCATAGCCAAACGATGGGTTGTTGTAATGGTCGCCAATGCGTGGATCGAGCCCCACACCCTCGATGATCTGGCGCGTGTCCATGCCGCCCGCCATCGCATAGCTGTCGAGCTCGTTGAAGAAGGCCACCCGCATGGCGAGGTAGGTATTGGCGAAAAGCTTGATCGCCTCGGCCTCGTCGGGGTCGGAGAACAGAACCGGGGCGTCCGGTTCAAGCGCCCCGCCAAGCAGAAGATCGGCAAACGTTCGCGCCCGGTCGCTGCGCTCGCCGACGATAATCCGGCTCGGATGCAGGTTGTCGTAAAGCGCGCGGCCCTCGCGCAAAAATTCCGGGCTGAAGATGATCCGGTCGCTACCCAGCGCCATGCGCATGGCCGTCACATAGCCCACCGGGATGGTCGACTTGATGACGACCACCGCGCTGTCGTTGGCCGTAAGCACCGCGCGGATGACGGTATCGACAGAGGAGGTATCGAAAAAATTGTGCTGCGGGTCGTAGTCGGTGGGCGTGGCCACCACCACGAAGGCCGCTCCCCGCACCGCTGCCTCCAGATCGGTCGTAGCCTTGAGATTGAGCGGCTTGTTGGCCAGATACGCTTCGAGCTCGACATCCTCGATCGGGCTCTTGCGGGCGTTCACCATCGCCACCCGCTCGGGTGCGATATCGACGGCGCAAACCTCGTTGTTCTGCGCCAACAGCACCGCGTTCGACAGGCCGACATAGCCCAGACCCACGACCGCGATTTTCATCGAACAACCCCCGCAACCAGGTGCGTCTGGTTCAACCTGCGGCGACAACCCACCATTGGACCTACTCTTTCGCTGTTCGTGTTTGCTCTGCCGATACCTGGCCAATTCGGCTCGATCAAGGCGCGGACTGGATATTACGCGATCCAGACCCGAGCATAGGGCGGAAGCACCACACTCCCGCCGGCCCCTGCCACAGGCGCGTTCGACAAGAGATCGTGCATCTTCGCGGCACCGTGACTGGCAAACCAGGACGCCGAAAGCCCGGTCCAGCCTTCGGTGAAGTTGAACACACAGGCGATCGTTCCGGTCGGCGCACGGCGGGCGAAAGCAAACAGGCCCTTTTGCCCAGTGTCGAGCACCTCGGTGGGCACCGCGCCGTGAAAGCCGGGCACGGCGGCGCGGCGGGCAAGGATGTGGCGGATGCCGTCAAACACCCGGCCCTCCGGCGTTGCCCCACCATCGGGCAGCCGCGCCGCGCGCGCCCAGTCCATCATCGGGCGATGCATCCAGCGGCTGTCATGCGCATGCTCGGGCACCTGCGAGTAGGAATAATCATTCAGCAGCGCCAGTTCGTCGCCCATGTAGAGCAGCGGGATGCCACCATAGCTGGCGATCAGCGCGTGGCCCATCAAGATACGTTCAACCGCGTGCTCGATACCCACGGCATCGCTGTCTTCGAGTGCCTTTTCCAGCCCGGCGAGCGAGGCGGTGGCACCGGAAATACGCTTGTCACCGGTCTGCTCGTTGACCTGGAACAAGGCCCCCTTGGCAAAAGAACCCGCGAAACCACCCTCGTAGAAATCCGACAGAAACGCCCGGTGGCCAAAGCCCGACACGCCCACGGCAGCGGCGTCTTCATCTGTCACCGCCCAGCCGATATCATCGTGGCAGCGGATGTAGGTGGCATAGGTGGCATTTGTCACCGCAGGCGGAAAATGCGTGCCCAACACATGGCGCATCAGCCCGGTATCGCGTGCCGCCAGCGCCGACCAGAATTGCACCATAAGGCTGTTGTGATAGGCAAGGTTGCCCTCCTTGCCGTCGTGCTCGCCGCGGCCGAGATAGGGCAGCATCTCGGACGGGCTCACGATCGCCTCTTCGAGGTGGATCACGCTCGGCGCGGCGATCCGGCTCGCGGCCCGCAGCGCATGCAGAAGGATGTGCACCTCCGGCTCCGACTGGCAGCGCGTGCCCATCCGCTTCCACAAGAACGCCGGTGCATCGAGCCGCAAAACGTCGAGCCCCTTGTTGGCGAGAAACAGCATCACCTTGACCATTTCGAGAAACACCTGCGGATTGGCCCAGTTGAGATCCCATTGATGCTCGTTGAAGGTGGTCCAGACCCAGCGGTCGATGTCGTCGTAATGACTGAAGTTGCCGGGCGCATTGGCGGGGAAGATTTCAATCAGCGTCGACTCATAGGCCTTTGGCAACGTGTCATCGACGAACATCAGGTAATAGTCTCGATACCGTTCATCACCCGCGCGCGCTTTTTCAGCCCATTCGTGCTCCTTGGCGGTGTGGTTGAGCACCAGATCAATGCACACTGAGATGCCGCGCTCGTGGCAGGCTTTGGTGACAGCCTCCAGCTCGTCCATCGTGCCGAGCCGGGGGTTTACCTCGGTGTAGTCCATCACCGAATAGCCGCCGTCGCTATCGCCGGGGCGGGGCTTCAGGCAGGGCATGAAATGCACATAGGTAATGCCGAGATCTTGCAGGTAATCCAGCTTTTCGGCCACGCCGGCGAGGTTGCCCGCGAACCGGTCGATATAGAACACATAGCCGTTCATCTCTGGCCGCTGAAACCAGTCCGACTCAAGGTCGCGGCTCATGTCGCGCCACTTGAGCCGCTCGGGGCGTGCCTCCCACGCCTGCTTCAGGGCGTCGGTGAGGTGTTCGGTGAAACGCACAAAATCCGGCCGGTGGCCGTAGAGACGTTCCAGCATGCCGAACAAATCATCGCGCGAGCGTTCGAGGCGCAGGGCGAAAAGGCGGTCGTTGAACGAGCGCGGTTTGGGCATGGGCAATTCTCCTTCACCGGCGCCATGATGCCGGACCTCGTTTGCGGTTCAACCGGAAATGCGCCCCTGCGGCAAGAAGGATCGCCTCAGACGATCACGCGCGGCTCGGCCCGCCCCGTCGCCCCCGGCTCGACGGCAAAAAGCTGGCCCGCCAGCGGATCGGCGGCGAGGGCGGCAGCATCCATCTGCTGGCGCGCGGTGGTCACGTAGAGCGTGCCCAGCCCGCGCCCGCCGAACGCCGGGCAGGTGCTTCGCCGCGCACCCACCTCGACCGCTCGCAGAAAGGCACCGTCCGGCGCATGCACCGCTACCCGCCCCGCGCCCCATTCGGCAATCCACAGGTTGCCCGCCGCATCGGTCACCGCGCCATCGGGGTTCAGGCCCTCGGCGCGCAGGTCGATCATCACGCGCGGCGCGCCCTCGGGCCAGCCCTCGGGGCCGAGCGGCTGGGCCAGCACCTGCCGGGTGGGCGTGTCGGTGTAGTAGGCGAGGCGGCCGTCGGGCGAAAAACAGATCGCGTTGGGAATCGTCAGCCCGGCCACGATCTGCTGCAACCGGCCATGATAGAGCCTGTAGATCGCGCCCGCGTTGGGCTCGGCATTCTTGCCCATTGTGCTGATCCAGAAGCCGCCGAACGGGTCGGCGCGGCCATCGTTGGACCGGGTTTCCGGATTGTCGGCTTCGAGCGGGGCAACCTCTATGCTGGTCTCGGATTCGAGGTCGAAGACGAAGAGCGACGAGTCCGAGGCGATCAGCAGCCGGTCGCGGTCGATCCAGCCGGCGGCCGATACCATCGCGTCAAATTGCCATGCCAGCGCGCGGTTTTCATCGCGGGAGAGCAGCTTGCCCTTGAGGATGTCAAACCAGAACAACTGGCCGCGTTCGGGGTGCCACAATAGCCCCTCGCCAAGGCTGCAGGGTCGCGCGTCATAGATCCTGTTCATGCCAAAACCTCATGTGCTGCCACCAATCCGGCAAGTGCCATCGCGTGGCCCTCGGCCATGCGCACCGGCACACCCTGAGCCGCGAGCGCTTTGGCAAAATGCCCTGCAATAGGCTCAGCGCCGATCACCGCCACCTCGCGGCCAAGCCAGTAGGCCCGGGCCGCCGTAAGATCGGCACCCACGAGCAGGCCAGACAGGGTGGATCGGGCTAAAACAGGGTCTAATCCAGCCACAATCGCCTTCGCGCGCAGCGAGATCAGCGCGTTCAACAGCTTGCCCGGATCGCGAAACGAAGCCTCGACGCCAGCAAGAAACGCCGCCTCGTCATGGCCTTCTGCGGCAATGGTGCGGCGCAGGATCGACCGCTTGGAGAGCAGGCCAAACAGCTCGCCCGTCATTGTCGACATGAAGCTTACCACTTCACCGGCCGAGACATGCACCCATTTCGTATGTGTGCCCGGCAGGCAGACAACGCCATCGAAATCCGGCTGGCCGGCTAGAAACCCGGCAACTTGCGTTTCCTCCGAGCGCATCACCGCCGGGGGCGCGAGCTGGTTGATGCCGGGCAGGATATGCACCGACAAGCGCGGATCGGTGCCAGCCACGGCCACTGCCTCGGCCCCGCCATTTGGCAAACAGGGCACCGTGCGATAAGGCGCCTCGCGCCAGCTCCCGCGCGAACCGGCGGCGCCGCAGATCAGCACTGGCGTGGCGCGGTCGGGCGCGAGCAGATCGCCGCAGGTTGCCAGCAGCAACGGCTCCCAATCGCCTGGCTCCAGTGTGCTGAACCCCTGTGGCGCCTCCCGTTCGGCCAGCACGGTGTCCTGCGCGTCCAACGCCCAGAGCCGCAGGTTGGTGTTGCCCCAATCGGCGGCGATCCAGTCAGCTGTGGTCATCTTGTCCCCACCGCGCCCGCTTCTGCCGCCAGATCGGGAAATGTTGCCAGTGCCATGGTTTTCCTCCCGGGCGTGACCCTAGTGCCGCGCTTTGGCGTTGTGAAGCGGGCCGGGCGAATTTGCGCTTTTCCCATCGCGTGAAAAGGCTTAGGCCGCTGTAGACGGCGCCCGGCGGCATCGCAACGGTTCCCAAGCCGCGCATGCGATACGCACCGCGTGAAGTCCCGCCCGATCCACCGGCCAGAGATCGTGCCAGCACCGGACGGTGGCAGGTTGTGATCGACGCAAGCGGCCGGGCAGGGCAGGGCCTTGCAAACATTGGCTGGAAAAAAACGGCCGATAGCGCTATCAGCGTTTCGGTGTGACGGTGACGAAAGGCGAGACTGTGAGAGACGCTTCAACAATGAACCTGACGCGGGAAAGCTTCCGCAACGATATTCTGCACCACCTGAAATACACGGTGGGCAAAGACCAGGGCCATGCCTCGCGCTACGATTGGCGGCTCGCGCTCTCCTACGCCCTGCGCGACCGGATCGTCGAACCCTCGTTCGCCTCGACCAAGGACACATGGGACAACGATCACAAGCGGGTGTTCTATCTGTCGATGGAATACCTGATCGGCCGCATCCTCGAAGACGCGGCGATCAACCTCGGGCTCAAGGGTATTGCCGCCGCCGCGCTGCTGGACCTTGGCCAGGATTTCGACGTGCTGGTGCACGATGAGCCCGACGCGGCGCTCGGCAACGGCGGCCTTGGCCGGCTCGCCGCTTGCTACATGGACAGCATGGCCACCGTTGGCTGCCCCGGCTACGGCTACGGTATCCGCTACGAGCACGGGCTGTTTCGCCAGCGCTTCGAGGGCGGTCAGCAGGTGGAAACGCCGGAAGACTGGCTGACCCAGCGCCACCCGTGGGAATTTGAGCGCCCCGAATCGAATTATACCGTGCGCTTCAAGGGCCAGATTGAAGAGCGCCATGGCCGCACCGTCTGGGTGCCGGGTGAAACCGTGATCGCCAGCGCCTACGATACGCCGGTGATCGGCTGGGAAGGACGCTGGGCCAACACGCTCCGGCTCTGGGGCGCCAAGCCCACCACGCTGTTCGATCTCGAACGCTTCAACCGGGGCGATTACACCGCCGCCGCCGCGCCGGAAACGCTGGCGCGCACGATCACCCGGGTTCTCTACCCCGACGATACCACCTACGCCGGCAAGGAACTGCGGCTGAAGCAGGAGTATTTTCTCACCTCCGCCTCGATCAAGGATATCCTGCGCCGTTACCGCGAAGCGCATGACGATCTCACCGAGCTCGACAAGCACGTGGCGATCCAGATGAACGATACCCACCCGTCGCTGGCCGGGCCGGAGCTGATCCGTCTGCTTGTCGACAAGTTCAACATGCCGTTCGAGCAGGCGCTGGAGCTGTCGCAGCGAGTGCTCAGCTACACCAATCACACGCTGCTGCCGGAAGCGCTGGAGCGCTGGTCGACCTGGCTGATGGGCAACGTGCTGCCGCGCCACATGCAGATCATCGAGATGATCGACGACGCCCACCGCAAGGCCAACCCCGCCCGTCCGGCGAGCGTGGCCATCGTGCGCGGCAACGAGGTGCACATGGGCGAGCTTGCTTTCGTGATGTCGCACAAGGTCAACGGCGTTTCGGCGCTGCACACCGAGCTGATCAAGTCGCGGCTCTTTCCCGAGCTCGACAAGCTGCACCCCGACCGGATCGTGAATGAGACCAACGGCGTAACCCCGCGCCGCTGGCTCATGCTCGCCAACCCAGGCCTTGCCAAGCTGATCACCGATACCATCGGCACCGGCTGGGAGGCCGACCTCGACCGGCTCACCGAGCTCGAACCGCATATCGAAGACGCCGGCTTCCGCGAGGCGTTCATGGCGGTGAAGCGCCAGAACAAGGTGGAAACCTCGAACTGGATGCAGAAGCTTTGCGGCATCGAGATCGACCCCGACGCGATGTTTGACGTGCAGGTCAAGCGCATCCACGAATACAAGCGCCAGCTCCTGAACGTGTTTGAGACGATCGCGCAATGGCACGAGATCAAGAAAAACCCGGAGGGCGATTTTGTGCCTCGGGTAAAGATCTTCGGCGGCAAATCGGCGCCGGGCTACGCGGTGGCGAAAGAGATCGTGCACCTGATCAACGATGTTGGCCGGCTGGTGAATACCGACCCCGACATGCGCGGCCGGCTCAAGGTGGTCTACCCAGCCAACTACAACGTAACGATGGCCGAACGGCTGATCCCCGCCGCCGATCTCAGCGAGCAGATTTCGACCGCCGGCAAGGAAGCCTCGGGCACAGGCAACATGAAGCTCAGCCTCAACGGTGCGCTCACCATCGGCACGCTCGACGGCGCCAACGTCGAGATCCGCGAGCAGGTTGGGGCGGAGAACTTCTTCCTGTTCGGGATGACCGCCGCCGAGGTGCTGGCGCGCCGCAAGAACGTAAACCATGCCCGCGAGGCGATTGAGCACAGCCAGGCGCTGAAGGACGTGTTGCAGATGATCGCCGAGGGCCGCTTTTCGCCCGACGACCCCGACCGCTATCACGGCCTGGTCGATCGCACCTGGAACAGCGACTATTTCATGGTGGCCGCAGATTTCGCTGATTATCAGCGCGCGCAGGCGCAGGTCGACGAAACCTTCCTTGACAGCGACAAATGGGCGCGCATGGCGGCGCATAACACCGCGCGGATGGGGTTTTTCTCGTCTGATCGTTCAATCCGTGGTTACATGAAAGATATCTGGGGTGCGACATCCGCGCTCTGACCGGGAGGAAGCGAACAATGGCCAAGACGCCTGATGTCGACGCGCAATTCAGGGTTTCCAACGACGAGGCATGGGCCATCGCGGAAGGGCGCCACGCTGATCCGTTCTCGGTGCTCGGGCCACGAGACGGCCGGCTCGCAGTCTGGATCCCTGGCGCGGCGAAGGCTTGGGTAAAACAAGGCCGCACGGCACCGGTGGCGCTGGTGCAGCACCCAACCTGCCCCGGCTTCTTCGAAGGCGAGGTGGACCCGACCAGGCTCTACACGGTCCAGGCCGAGGATAGCCAAGGCGTAAAGTGGGAGTTCACCGACCCCTACCGCTTTGGCCCGGTGCTGGGCGAGCTCGATGAATACCTGCTGGGCGAAGGCGGACACCGCCGGCTTTGGGAAGCGCTCGGCGCGCACCTGAAAACGATCGACAAGGTGGCTGGCACCCATTTCGCCGTCTGGGCTCCTAATGCCGAACGCGTTTCGGTGGTGGGCGATTTCAACGCCTGGAATGGCACCGCCCACCCGATGCGCCGCCGTGGCTCCACCGGCGTGTGGGAAATCTTCATCCCCGGCACCGGCGAAGGCTCGATCTACAAATACGAGATTCGCGCCCAGGGCGGCGTGATCCTGCCGCTCAAGGCCGACCCGGTGGGCTTCGGCTCCGAACACCCGCCCGCGAATGGCTCGGTGGTGCGCCGCGCCGGCATGGGACGCGAATGGGCCGACAAGGACTGGATGAACGCGCGCGCGGGGAAAAACTCCGTCGACGCGCCGATCGCGATCTACGAGGTGCACTTGGGCAGTTGGCGCAAGGCCGACGACGGCAAGCGTCCGCTTTCCTACGCCGAGCTGGCAAAAGAGCTGGTGGAATATGCGGCCTGGATGGGCTTTACCCATATCGAACTGATGCCGGTGAGCGAATTTCCGTTCGATGGGTCCTGGGGTTACCAGCCGATCGGGCTGTTCGCCCCGACCATTCGCCACGGCACGCCGCAGGAATTTGCCGCCTTCATCGAAGCCGCACATGAAGCTGGGTTGGGGGTGCTGTTGGATTGGGTGCCGGGCCACTTCCCCACCGACGAGCACGGGCTCGGCTGGTTTGACGGCACGCCGCTCTACGAACACGCCGACCCCAAGGAAGGCTTCCACGTCGACTGGAACACGGCGATCTACAATTATGGCCGCGTCGAGGTAGCCAATTACCTCAAGGCCAATGCGCTGTATTGGCTGGAAGAATACCACCTCGACGGGCTGCGCGTGGATGCCGTGGCGTCGATGCTCTACCGCGATTACAGCCGCAAAGACGGCGAGTGGATCCCAAACAAGGACGGTGGCCGCGAGAACTACGAGGCGATCGACCTGTTGCGCCAGACCAACATCCTCGCCTACGGCGCGCACCCCGGAATCATGACCGTGGCCGAGGAAAGCACCGCTTTCGGCGGCGTGTCGCGCCCGGTCGAGCATGGCGGGCTCGGCTTTGGCTTCAAGTGGAACATGGGCTGGATGAACGACACTCTCGAATACATCCGGAAAGAGCCGGTGTTTCGCAAGTATCACCACGGCGAGATGACGTTTTCGATGGTCTACGCCTATAGCGAAAATTTCATCCTGCCGATCAGCCACGATGAGGTGGTGCACGGCAAGGGCTCGATGATCGCCAAGATGCCGGGCAATGCCTGGGAGAAATTCGCCAACCTGCGCGCCTACTACGGCTACATGTGGACGCATCCGGGCAAGAAGCTGCTGTTCATGGGCCAGGAATTTGCCCAGGGCCGCGAGTGGGACTATGCCGAGAGCCTCGACTGGCACCAGACCGATCTGCCCGAACACCGCGGCGTCCAGCTCCTGGTGCGCGATCTCAACCAGATGTATCGCGCCAACCCGGCGCTGCATGTGAACGATACAAGGCCCGAGGGCTTCGACTGGCTCGAATCGAATGACGTTGAGCATTCGGTGTTTGTCTACGCCCGCAAGGGGCGCAAGGGCGATCCGATGATCGTTGTGGCGGTGAACATGACGCCGATCGAGCGCAACGTCTACCGCGTCGGTTTCCCTGCGCCTGGGCACTGGGACGAGATCCTGAATACCGACGCCGCCCTCTACGGCGGCGGTAATCGCGGCAATGGCGCCGGGATCAGGACCGAGCCGATCTCGTGGCATTTCCAGGAGCAATCGGCTTACGTGACGCTGCCGCCGCTTTCCGCAGTTGTATTCCGGCAGGCATGACGGGAGAGTAATCACAAGCGACAATCGCGCCGACAGGAGGAGGACCCCCATGGCAACCGAGCGACACAGAAGACGGCTTTCGTCACAGGCAATGGCCTTCGTGCTGGCCGGGGGCCGAGGTTCGCGCCTGAAAGAACTCACCGACCGGCGCGCGAAACCTGCGGTCAACTTCGGCGGAAAAACCCGGATCGTCGATTTCGCGCTGTCAAATGCGCTCAATTCCGGCATCCGGAAGATGGCGATCGCTACGCAATACAAGGCGCATTCGCTGATCCGTCACATCCAGCGCGGCTGGGATTTCTTCCGGGCGGAACGGAACGAATACCTCGATATCCTCCCCGCCTCGCAGCGGATCGACGAGGAAAACTGGTACAAGGGCACCGCCGACGCGGTGCGCCAGAACATCGACATCATTGATAGCTACGATGTCGAATTCATCGTCGTGCTTGCCGGCGATCACATCTACAAGATGGACTACGAGATCATGCTCGAGCACCATGTGACCTCGGGGGCCGACGTGACGGTGGGCTGCCTCACGGTGCCGGTGGCCGAGGCGTCGGCCTTTGGTGTAATGGCCTCAGATGCGGAGGGCCGGATCACCAGCTTTCTCGAAAAGCCCGCCAACCCGCCGCACATGCCGGGCGACCAGGCCCATGCCCTCGCCTCGATGGGCATTTATGTGTTCGACTGGAAATTCCTGCGCGAGCTGTTGCTCGAAGACGCCAGTGATACCAGCTCTAGCCACGATTTTGGCCATGACCTGATTCCCTACATCGTCAAGAACGGTAAGGCGATTGCCCACAAGTTCACCGATAGCTGCATCCGCTCAGGGCTCGAAAAAGAAGCCTATTGGCGTGACGTGGGCACCATTGATGCCTATTGGCAGGCCAACATCGACCTGACCGAGTTCGTGCCGAAGCTCGATATTTACGATAGAACCTGGCCGATCTGGACCTATTCCGAGATCGTGCCGCCGGCCAAGTTCATCCACGATGAAGAGGGCCGGCGCGGTGCCGCCATCTCGTCGCTGATCGCCGGCGATACGATCATCTCCGGTTCGGTGGTGAAAAACTCCCTGATTTCCACTGGCGGGCGGCTGCATTCGTATTCCTCGGTAAACTACTCGGTGCTGCTGCCGCACGTTCAGATCAACCGCAACGCGCGGCTGAAAAACTGCGTGGTGGATTCGGGGATCGACATTCCCGCTGGCCTCGTCGTGGGGGAAGACCCAAGTGAGGATGCCCGCTGGTTTCGCGTTACCGACAACGGGATCACGCTCATCACCCGCGACATGCTGGTTCGCCGCCAGGCCGAGCTAGGCTAGGAGGCCTGTCATGCGCGTTCTGTCGGTCGCGTCCGAATCTGTGCCCTTGATCAAGACGGGCGGGCTGGCCGACGTGGTTGGCGCCCTGCCAGGTGTGCTCAAGCCCCTGGGCGTGGAAATGCGGGTGATGATCCCCGCCTACAGCGGCCTTCTCGACCGCCTCGGGCCGGTGGAAGAGATCTGGGCCGACTGGAATCTTTACGGCGGCCATGCCCGGCTGTTCAAAGGCGAGATCGGTGGTGTCACCGTGCTCGCCCTCGACGCGCCGCACCTTTACCACCGCGATGGTGGCCCCTATGCCGGCACCCACGGCGATTACCCGGATAATCCCGAGCGTTTCGCCGCGCTTTGCTGGGCCGCTGCCGCCGTGGCGCGTGACGGTGCCGGCGACGGCTGGAAGCCCGAGATCCTTCACGCCCACGATTGGCAGGCGGCGCTCGCCCCGGCCTACTTGCGGTATCACGGCGAGGGCGGTGTGAAATCGGTGCTCACGATCCACAACATCGCTTTCCAGGGGGTCACTGGTGGCGACCGGCTCGACAGCCTGCGCCTGCCCTGGCACGCCTGGGATCCCGATCAGGCTGAATATCACGGCAATATCTCCACGCTCAAGGCGGGGCTGGCGCTGGCCGACGCGATCACCACCGTCTCGCCGACCTATGCGCAGGAGCTGATGCGTCCCGAGTTCGGCATGGGGCTCGAAGGCGTGATCGCCGCCCGCGCCGCCGATCTCACCGGTATACTGAACGGGGTGGAAGCGGGCACCTGGTCGCCCGAGGCCGACCCGAATATCAGAGCCTATTCCGCCACGACCCTCAAAGAAAAGGCCCTCAACCGCGCCGCGTTGATCGAAGAATTCGGGCTTGGTGAGGTGCCG
>MNZL01000154.1 GCA_001873585.1 Rhodobacterales bacterium CG2_30_65_12
GGCGGCAACGGCGGGGCGAACGCGCGCCGCGATTTCATCCATCACGGCGGCGGAGGCCGGGCCGGGTGCGCTCACCTCGCCGTCGATCAGGCGAGATGCAAACAGCTCCAGCCGCTCCACCGTATCGCCGTGAGAACGCCAGGCACCGGGGGCGGCAAGCGCATCGGGACGCGACCCCGGCCACGGCGCGGCCATGTCGCAATCGAGCGGGTCAAACCCCAGCGCAAAATCGGCGGCCAGAGCGCGCGGCAACGCGGCGTTGCCCCCCTGCCCCTGCCCCCGTGGCACACGCACCAGCGCCTGCACCAGATCGCGCTCAAGCCGCCCCTCGGGAGAAAGGCCAAACACATGCAGCCCGTCGCGGATCTGCGCTTCCTTCAGCTCGCAAAGATAGGCGTCGAGCTTGGCGAGGTCGGTCATCTCATCCTCGCCCTTCATGCCAACATCGGCATCGAGCCCGGTGGCCGCGCTGAGAGTGAGAATTTCCTGGCGCAAATGCGCGATCCGGCGTGGGTCCACCCCGGCAGCCTCATAATATTCGTCCACCAGCGCTTCGAGGTCTTTCATCGGGCCATAGGTATCGGCCCGGGTGAGTGGCGGCGTGAGGTGGTCAACGATCACCGCCTGCGCCCGGCGCTTGGCCTGGGTGCCTTCACCGGGATCGTTGACGATGAACGGATAGATATGCGGCATCGGCCCCAGCACCGCCTCGGGCATGCAGCCCGCACTGAGCGCCAGCGCCTTGCCCGGCAGCCATTCGAGGTTGCCATGCTTGCCCATGTGCACAATGGCATCGGCGCGGAAGTCATGCCGCAGCCAGGAATAGAAGGCGAGGTAATTGTGCGGTGGGACGAGGTCGGGGGAATGATAGGTGTCGGTCGGGTCAACGTTGTAGCCGCGGGCGGGCTGAAGGCCGACGACGATATTGCCAAAGCAAAGCACCGAGAGCTTGAACCGCCCGCAATCGACCTCGCCGGACTGATAAAACGGATCAGCTTCGGGTGGCCCCCACCGATCCACAATAGCCGCGCGGGTGGCGTCCGGGAGCTGGCCGAAGAAGATCTGGTAGTCGGCCATGGAAAACTCGACGCCGCCCTGCCGCTCCGCCCGGTCGGTGAGCCAGTTGGTTGGCCCGGCGAGGATCGCCTGCATCAGCGCATCGCTGCTATCGGGCGCGCCGGTCACGCGGTAGCCCGCCTGTGCCAGCAGCCCAAGCGTGTGCACGGTGGCCGCCGGGGTATCGAGCCCCACGCCATTGGCCAGCCGCCCATCCTTGTTGGGGTAATTGGCGAGCACCAGCGCCACCCTGCGCTCAGCCTCGGGCTTGGCGCGAAGCCGCGCCCAGTTGGCGGTGAGATCGGCAACGAAGTCCACCCGGTCGGCGCGCGACCGGTAGGTGGCAATGGGGCACTCGGTGGCCGTGTCAAACCACGCCTCGCCCTTGAAGCTGATCGCGCGCGTGAGCACCCGGCCATCGACTTCCGGTAGAGCCACGTTCATGGCGATATCGCGCGCGGAAAGGCCGGTGAGCCCCGCCTCCCACACCGCCTCCGCGCCACCCGAAAGCACCACCTGAAACACAGGAGCCGCGTTCGCAGCAGGCATGGCGAGCGGGTTTGTCGGGCCGGTGTCGCCATCGTGCGGGCTGCCGACGGCAAAGGATGTCGCGTTCAGGATCATGCTCGGCGGAGCGGCGCTGAACAGCGCCGCAAGCGTGGCGGCGGAGACCGGATCTTTCAGCGAGGCGACGAAGACGGGGAGCGGGTTGAGCCCGCGCACCCTGAGCGCCTCGGTGAGCTTGGCGATCGGGTCGAGCCCGCCGCCCTGCACAAGCGCGCGGTAGAAGACGATCGGCACAACCGGCGCGCCATCCGTCCAATGCGCGCGCACAGCGGCAAGATCGGCGACCCCGGCACCGGGCCAATAGACGCCGGCGCGCAGCAGCGGACGGGCCGGCTCAGGGCGCTCACCGCCGTCGAGCAGGGCGCGGGCATAGTTGATAAAATTCACTGCATTTTCCGGCCCACCCTCAACCAGATAGGCCCAGAGCGCATCATACGCCTCGTCGGGCACGGTGGAGAGACGGCGCAAATCCGGGTCGGGCTTGTCGTCGCCGGGCAGGAGCGCAAGCGGCACTCCGGCTTCATGCAGATGCGCGGCGTATTGCTCGACGCCGTAGCGCCAATAGCCGATCCCGCCGAGCACCCGCGCCACCACGAGGCGCGATTTGCTGGCACAGACGTCGATATGCAGATCGACCGACATCGGGTGGCAAAGATGGCTGAGGTTGGCGAGCCTCAGCGTGGGGGCAGCGTCCATCGCGGCGCGCGCTTCGGCGAGCGCGGCCAGCTCGGTATCGGCGGCAGAGATGAACACCACGTCGGCCGGGGACTGGCCGAGATCAACCGGATCGCGGCCATCGTCGATCTGCCCGGGGGTGGCGGCAAGCAGGTGCATCAGCCGCGGCCTCCGGACAGGGGGCATGGGCGGGTTTGAGTATTTTTGCCAAGAAAAAAGGGAGTGGCTTGCGCGCGCAGGCGAGTTCGGGCAAGAGACTTGACCAACAGCTGCATCGAGGAAAGACGCGAGCGATGGATTACAAGGCAGCAGGAGCGCCGAAAATGGCCAGAAAAGCCCCCCGCCACGTCGAGCACAACGCGCGCGGCAGCGAGAAGAATCCCTTTCGCAAAGCCGAGACCAAAGCCGAGCTTCTGGCCCGGATGAAGGCTGCCGCCGAAGCGCGCAAGGGCAAGTAGCCGCGCAAACGCCTGGCTGTGGTGTGTCGTGCTCATCACCCGAGCCGCTTTTCCATGAACAGAGACGAGGGTGCGTTGGGGTAGTCGCCGAACGGGCCACGCGCGGTGAAGCCGGCGCTGGCATAGAGCTGGTGTGCGGCGCGCAGGTGATTGCCGGTTTCCAGCATCAGCGCGGGCAGGCTGCGGGCGCGCGCTTCCTGCTCCAGACGCGCCAGTAGCGCCGCGCCCACGCCGAGGCCGCGCGCCGACTCGGCCACGAACATGGATTTTACCTCGCCATATTCGCCCTTGTCGGCGAGCGCGGCGGTGCCGACGGTCTCGCCCAAGCGCCGGGCCACGAAAAACGCGATATCCAGCGCGGTGAGCGCGTCGATATCGAGGTAGAAATTGTCTTGCGGTGGAAACAGGCTTTGCATCAGCGCGTGGCTCTGCTTGAGCAGCGCCGTGGCGCCGGGCGCGCGTGGATCGCCTTTTTCCACTGTCAGGCTCATGCCGAAAGCGCCTGCGTGATCGCCGCGTGGTCGAGCCCGGCCTGGCCGATTACCACCAGCCTTGTGGCGCGCGGGGATTCGCCGAAGGGCTGATCGAAATAGGTTTCTACCCGTGGCCCCACCGCCTGAAGCGCGAGCCGCATCGGCTTGCCCGAAACCGCGACAAAACCCTTGAGGCGCAGGATGTCATGCGCCCGGATCACGCCCGCCACCTGTTGGGCGAAGGTGGCCGGATCGGCCACCTCGGCGCGCTCGACGACGAAGGTTTCGAAATCGTCGTGGTGGTGGTGTTCGTGATCGTCGTCCCGATCATCGGTGTCGTTGTGGTGATGATGGTGGTGGCCCTCGTCGCGGCCGTCCATGTTGGCCTCCGCCTCGGCGCCCTGCCCCAGCACCACGTCCACCGGCAGCTTGCCCATCACCGACCGCACCACGTGCACCCCGGGCCGCGCCTCGCCCATGAGCCTGGCCACCAGCGCATCGGCCTGCATCTCGCCCAGCAGATCGGCCTTGTTGACCACGATCATGTCGGCCGCCGCGATCTGATCTTCGAACAGCTCCGAGAGCGGGGTTTCATGGTCGAGGGTGTCGTCAGCCTTGCGCTGTGCCTCGACGGCGGCGAGATCGGCGGCAAACACCCCCTCCGCCACCGCCTTGCCGTCAACCACCGTCACCACGCCATCGACCGTTACCCTGGTGGCGATCTGCGGCCATTGGAACGCACGCACCAAAGGTTGCGGCAGGGCCAGGCCGGAGGTTTCGATCACGATATGGTCGGGCGCGTCGGGGCGGGCCAGCAGGGCTTCCATCGTCGGGATGAAATCCTCGGCCACGGTGCAACAGATGCAGCCGTTGGACAGCTCGAAGATATCGTCGTCGGAACAGGTTTCATCGCCGCAGCCCTTGAGGATATCGCCATCGATACCGAGATCGCCAAATTCGTTGATGATGAGGGCAATCCGCTTGCCTTTCGCGTTGTCGAGCAAGTGGCGGATGAGGGACGTCTTGCCGGCGCCGAGAAAGCCGGTGACGACGGTGGCGGGGATCTTCTTCATTGCGAGGCTCCGAAAAACAGGAACGGCCGGGGCCACAACGGGCCCCGGCGCATCATCTCAAAGGGGAAGCGCTCAGGCGTAGAGGCGCGGGGTGACGAGGCCAGAGCTCTCAAGCCCGCGCATCGTCTTGGCAACGGCAAGCACGGCAAGGTCGATCAGCGGCTCAAGCAGCACCACCAGCATATAGGCGCCGGCAAAAGTGGCCACGCCTTGCCACGCCGCGAAGCCCTGACCGTAGAAAGCCCAGAACGCGACCCAGGTGACGATCCCACCCTGGTAGGCGGTCGAGAGCCGGAGCACCTGGCCGTAGCTGAGATCGACATAAGCCGTGCCGGGGGCGATGATCCGGCGCGCCAGCGCGGCCATGGCAAACAGCGGCACCAAGAGCGTGGTGACGTTGGCGGCATAGTTTGGCAGATCGAACGGCGCGAAGAACAGCCCCTGCAGCAGCAGCCCGAGCGTGAGGCCGATCGCCGCCGGAGCGGCGCCAAGCGTGAGCAACAGGGTTGAGCCGAGGATCAGGTGGACCTCCGACACGCCCACCGGCGGGTGCGGCAGAAGCTGGAAAAAGCTCAGAACGGCACCGGTGGCAATCAGCCCGCGCGCGGCGAGTGAGGCAGTGGATGAGGTCTTGACCGTATCACGCGCAAGCTTTGCGGTGTAGAGGCCAGCGGCGGCGCTGGTTGCGAAGGCGAGCACCATCTTGGTGCCGTCAACAAGTCCGGGGGCGATATGCATATTGCTGTCTCCTTTGCCCGTCTCCCCGACGGGTGGGTTGATGTGTGCACGGCAGGTCTCCTGGCTCGCGGGTCGATGCGCCTTGCCGCCTTCCCGGGGGCTGCCCCAGTGGCATTTGGCTGGCGCTCTCCGCATACAGTCGCGGGGGCGGCTGCGGCTTTGGGCCCCGAAATGGGTCACCCGATCCGCATTCCCTATTCTCCCTGGGCGCTTTGCGCTCGGTGGGAACCATGCTCTTTCTTTGTGACGTGTGAGCGGGCACTGCGTCAAGCGCGATTATGCGGCCAAGGTAACAGGGCCGACAGGGGAATAGAGCCGACGGGGGCAAGCCAAGATATTGTGGATTACCCCGCACACCCAGCCACATCCTGTAGCGCGCGCGTTGACTCTACGCCAGCACCCCCGGAAAATGGAGGATAAACAAGAATCACAAAGGGCAGGCCCGGGGTGCGCTTTACCAAAATCAGGCTCAACGGCTTCAAGAGCTTCGTCGACCCGACCGATCTGATGATCGCCGACGGGCTTACCGGCGTTGTCGGCCCCAATGGCTGCGGCAAGTCGAACCTGCTCGAAGCGTTGCGCTGGGTGATGGGCGAGACCCGCGCGAGCGCCATGCGCGGCGATGGGATGGACGACGTGATCTTCGCCGGCGCCGCGACCCGCCCCGCGCGCAACTTCGCCGAAGTGGCGCTCACGATCGACAATTCCGAGCGCCTCGCGCCAGCCGGGTTCAACGAGGCCGACGGGATCGAGATTGTCCGCCGGATCACCCGAGACGCCGGCTCGGCCTACAAGGTCAACACCAGGGACGTGCGCGCGCGCGATGTGCAGATGCTGTTTGCCGATGCCTCGACCGGCGCGCATTCGCCCGCGCTGGTGCGGCAAGGCCAGATCGCGGAACTGATCAACGCCAAGCCGAAAAACCGCCGGCGCATCCTCGAAGAGGCCGCCGGCATCTCCGGGCTCTACCAGCGCCGCCACGAGGCGGAACTGAAGTTGAACGGCACCGAGACCAACCTTTCCCGCGTCGATGATGTGATCGAACAGCTCGCCAACCAGCTCGGCCAGCTCGCCCGGCAGGCCAGGCAGGCGGCGCGCTACCGCGCTATCGGCACGGAGCTGCGCAAGGCCGAGGGGCTTTTGCTCTATCGCCGCTGGCGCGAGGCTGACGAGGCGCGGCTTGCCGCCGACCAGGCGCTGACCGAGCGAGCGAAGGCTGCGGGCGAGGCCG
>MNZL01000106.1 GCA_001873585.1 Rhodobacterales bacterium CG2_30_65_12
CTAGCCAGAGGGGCCTTGGGGGCCAAGGGGTTTGTTTGGGGCGGGTGCCGGGTTTGGCAGGCTGAAGCCTGCCTCCGCGCCCGGTATGGGGAGAAAGAGCAAGGTGGGTTCAGCCCGCCTCCCGCTTCAGCCGTGCCTCCAGCCCCCTTGCCCAGGCGCTGATCGTGCCGGCGCCGAGGCAGACGACGATATCGCCGGGCCGCGCCTCTTTGCGCACCAGCGCCACGAGGTCGTCTTCGGACTTCACCGCCAGCGCATGGCGGTGACCGTGGGCGGTGAGGCCAGCAACCAGATCGTCGCGGCTGGCGCCGGGGATCGGCTCTTCCCCTGCGGCGAAGACTTCGGCGATCCCGACCACGTCGGCGTCGTTGAAGCAGGCGCAGAAATCTTCGAACAGGCTGTGCAAGCGGGTGTAGCGGTGCGGTTGGTGCACCGCGATCACCCGGCCCTCGCTGGCCTGGCGCGCGGCCTTGAGTACGGCGGCGATTTCCACCGGGTGGTGGCCATAATCGTCGATGATCGCCACGCCGTTCCAGTCCCCCACCTTGGTGAACCGGCGGTTGACCCCGCCGAAGCTCGCCAGCCCGGCGCGAATCTCGTCGGCCTTCATGCCGAGGTGACGCGCCACGGCGACGGCGGCAAGCGCGTTGGAGACGTTGTGATCGCCCGGCATCGGCAGGGTGCAGCCGTCGATCCGGGTGCCCTCGGCATTGAGCGCGATGTCGAACTGCGCCACGCCCGCCTTGTAGCGCAGGTTTTCCGCGCGCACGTCGGCTTGCGCATTGAAGCCGAAGGTAACGACGCGGCGATCGGTGATCCGGCCCACCAGCGCCTGCACCTCCGCATGGTCGGTGCAGCACACCGCGAGGCCGTAGAACGGGATGCCCGAGACGAAATCATAAAAGCCCTGACGCAGGTTTTCGATCGTGCCCCAATGGTCCATGTGCTCGGGGTCGATGTTGGTGACCACGGCAATGGTGGCAGGCAGGCGGTTGAAGGTGCCATCGGACTCGTCGGCCTCGACCACCATCCATTCGCCCTGCCCCATCCTTGCGTTGGAGCCGTAGGCGTGGATGATGCCGCCGTTGATTACCGTCGGGTCGATCCCGCCCTTTACCAGCAGCTCTGCAATGAGGGTGGTGGTGGTGGTCTTGCCGTGGGTGCCGGCCACGGCGATGTTGGACTTGAGCCGCATCAGCTCGGCCAGCATCTCGGCCCTGCGCACCACCGGCAACCCGCGCGCGCGGGCGGTATCGAGCTCGGGGTTGCCCGGCTTGATCGCGGAGGAGATCACCACCACCTCGGCGCCATCGAGGTTATCCGCGCGCTGGCCGATGAAGATCGTCGCCCCCAGCGCGGCCAACCGCTCGGTGATCGGGCTCGCCTTGAGGTCAGACCCTTGCACCCGGTAACCGTGGTTGATCAGCACCTCGGCGATCCCCGACATGCCGATGCCGCCTATGCCAACGAAATGGATCGGCCCCATCTCGGTAGGCAGCTTGGTGGTGGCGGCGTTCATCGGCTTTTTCTCCGGGTGTTGTCGGCCAGGCCCTCGACGAGGGCAACGAGCGCCGCGGTGGCATCGGGCTTGCTCTGGCTCAGCGCCGCGGCGGCCATCTGTTCGGCACCCTGCGGATCGCCCAGCACGCGGGCGATCTCGCCCGAAAGCGTGGCCACGTCAAGCCGGCTTTCGGGGAGCAGGATCGCCGCGCCCGCCGCGACCAGCCCGCGCGCGTTGGCGCTCTGGTGGTCGTCGGTGGCATGGGGATAGGGGATCAGGATCGACGGCCGGCCGATCACGCTGATATCGGCCACCGACGAGGCTCCGGCGCGGCTGATCACCAGTTGCGCCTCGGCGAGGCGCTTGGGCACATCGGCGAAAAACCCCTGCACCTCGGCGCGGATGCCGTGTTCGGCGTAGACGGCGGCCACCGCATCGGCGTCTTCCGGCCGGGCCTGATGGCTCACGGTGACGTGGTGGCGAAGGCCCTCGGGCAGCGCGGCGATCGCGGCGGGAACGATCTTCGACAGCGCCCGCGCGCCCTGGCTGCCGCCGATCACGAGGATGTTCATCGGGTAATCGCCGGGCGCGATATAGCCCGCCCCGGCCCGCTCGGCCACCGCCCCGCGCACCGGGTTGCCGGTGTGCACCGGGTGCGCCGAGGTCGGCATTGGCGTGGTCGGCCAGGTGCCGCAGGCGACGTGATCGACGCGCGGCGCAAACAGCCGGTTGACCCGGCCGAGCACGCCATTCTGCTCGTGGATCATGCGCGGCAGGCGCAGCGCCCAAGCTGCCGACAGCGCCGGAATCGACGGGTAGCCGCCGAAGCCGACCACCGCCGTCGGCCGGTCGCGCAGAAAGCCGATCTTGGCGCTGGCGATGCCGCCCAAAAGGCGCAAGGGCACGCCAAGCCGGGCCAGCACACCGCCGCGCGCGAAGGTGGCCGCGCTGACACGCACGATCTCGACCACATGCGGGAAACCGCCGGTGTAGAGCGCGCCGCGCGCGTCTGTCGAGAGCTTCACCCGCCAGCCCCGGCGCAGCATCGCCTCGGCCAGCGCCTGCGCCGGAAACATGTGCCCGCCGGTACCACCGGCGGCGATCACCAGGAGCGGCGGGCGAGGCGCGCTCATCGCCCCCGGCCCCCGGCGAATACGTCATCAATCCTGCCTTGCGGCCTTGTTCGGGTGAAGGCCAGCAGCATCCCCAAGGCAAAGCCGGTGGCAATCAACGAAGAGCCGCCATAGCTCACGAACGGCAGCGTCATTCCCTTGGCGGGCAGAAGCCGCACCGCCACACCCATGTTGATCAATGCCTGTACGCCAAACATCGCGGCCAGCCCGGTGCCGGCAAGGCGGATGAACGGATCGCGCTCCCGGATCAGCCGCACGAAGCTGCGCACCACCACGGTGGCGTAGAGCCCGATGATAACCATGATGAGAAACAGCCCGTATTCCTCCGCCGCCACGGCGATGATGAAATCGGTATGCGCGTCGGGAAGCGACCATTTCACCTGCCCCTCGCCCACGCCGACGCCAAATATGCCGCCCTCGCGGATCGCGTTGGTGGCGTAGCCGATCTGGGTGGTCGGGTCGATGTCAGGCGAGAGAAAGCCATCAATCCTGCGGGCGAAGTGCTCGGAATTTTCATAGGCGAACATGCCGCCGAGCACCACGAATACGGCGGCGCCGACGATCAGCATGAACGGCGCGCCGGCGATGAAATACATCACCCCCCAGCCAAACAGCACCAGCGCCGCCTGGCCGAAATCAGGCTGCATGGCGAGAAAGCCGACGACAACGAGCGTCAGCACCAGCGACATGCTCTTTCCCGGCGGTCCGCCAATCTCGAGGCTCGCGGCCATCAGCCAGGCCACGATGATAACATAGACGGGTTTGAGAAACTCCGAAGGCTGCAGGCTGGCGAAGCCAAGCGAATACCAGCGCACCGCACCCTTGCCGAAATCGGTGCCGACCACCGGCAGCATGATCAGCGCCGCGAAGGCGAGGAAAAAGCCGATCACGCCGAGACGGCGCACCATCTGCGGGCTCATCATCGTGGTGACGAACATCACCGCAAAAGCGATCACCCCGAAGATCACCTGGCGCTCGACGTAGTGAAACGGATCAAGCCCGTTGCGCGCGGCCAGCGGCGGGCTGGCGGCGAGGCCGAGCAGAAGCCCGATCGCAAACAGCAGCAGGATCGACGACACCGACCATTTGTCGATCGTGCGCCACCAGCGCGGCAGGATCGGATCGCCATGCGTCGGCGCCGTGGCGCCATATACCATCTCGGTCATGAAAACCGCCCGGGCTTTGCCCTGTTTATTCTGCCTCGTTGCGCCCGGGTTTTCCCCGGATCTCGCTGCACGATAGCTGGATTTGGCCGCCCGCGCCAGAGCTTGTTGGCCACGCGCCTATTGTGGCGTGCTGGCCTTGCGCGGCTTGTCGCGGTTCAGCCCCAGTTGGCGCTCGCGCCAGATGATCAAGATGCCGCCGGCCACGATCAAAGCGGCGCCGGTTATGGTCCAGCCCGTCGGCACCTCGGCAAAGAGCGCGTAGCCGATGACAATGGCAAAAAGCATCGAGGCGTAATCGAACGGCGCCACCACCGAGGCATGGGCGAAGCGATAGGCCGATGTGAGCAACCCCTGCCCGACGCCGCCGAACAGCCCCGCCAACACCAGCAGCGCGGCATCGCCGCCGGTGGGCAGCACCCAGCCAAAGGGGAGTGTGAGGAAGGAAAACAGCGTGGAAGACAGGGTGAAATAGAGCACTACCGTCACTGCGCGCTCGGTCGCCACCATCTTGCGCAGAAAGATTTGCGCCAGCGCCGCGAACACGGCCGCCATCAGCACCAAGGTGGCACCAAGCGCCTGGGTGGCGCCAAGGTGGCCCTCGCTGACGGCGGAAAGTTGTGGCGCCAGCACGATCATCACCCCGGTCATGCCCAGCGCGACAGCAGCAAGGCGAAACAACCGAACCTCTTCACCAAGAAACATCGCCGCAAAGATCACCGTCAGCAGCGGCGCGGCATAGGATAGCGCAGTGACCTCCGGCAACGGCAACATCTGAAGCCCGGCAAAACCGAGCCCCATCGCCGAGGTGCCAACCACACCACGCCAGACATGGCTCATCGGGCGGGCGGTTTTCCAGCCGACCGACAGCTCACCGCTCCAGGCCAGCCAGACAAGAATCACCGGGAAGGCGAAAAACGAACGGAAAAACACCGCCTCGCCCGGCGGCACGCGCCCCTCGGTGAGCTTGATCATCACCTGCATCGCCACGAAAGCGGCGACGGCACCGAGCTTGAGGGTGATGCCGAGCTTGGGGTTCATGGCCTCGACAGATCACACGGGCGCACTGGGCTCGAGCCGGTTCCGCGATGCCTCACGCGGCGATCAAACCTCGCTGTCGGGGGCAGGCTCTGGCGGCGCTTTCGGCGTGACCTCGGCGACCGGCTTTCTCGCCGGGGTCGCCTTGCCATATTGCCAGCGGCGACGCTGCGGCGCGGCTTTCTCGCTCAGGAAAATATTGAGATCAAACGGTTTTTTGGGAACGGAATATCCCATAGACTCTCCTTTCAGGATAACGGGCTGGCGCAACCACCTGACCCGAACCATCGCACCGGTGGGCGCGGCGGCGGTCTTGCTTCACCGATCAGCCGCGCCGATTGCGCGTGGCCGCCGGGCCGATGGGCACGGCCCCGATCTGGCCGCGACGGCGGTGCGCCAGAAGGTCTGGCGCGGGCCGGTCCTGTCGGAAAGGGCTATTTTTGCCTCACGGGAACGGATCGGCACGCCTTGCCTCACCCCCGAAAGAAACCCAAAGGATATCAAAGATATGGGGCATCAGCAGATGCACCGCAAGGCGGCGGGGCGAAATACCGCAGGCGCCTCCCGCCCCTTACACCACCGGGCGCTGCACCCGCATCACCAGGTATTTCAGTTCCGGGCCGACGAATTTCTCGCCAAAGCTGATCCAGAGGTCGGTTTTCAGCATCTCGTCCAGCACGGCGGTCAGCAGCATCGGCGAAATTTCGAAAAACGATTCGCGCAGCTTCTCGCGCTGTGGCTGGGCCAGCGTGGGAGTGTTCGATGCGTTGAAGTTTTCCGCACTCGACCAGGCCGAAAGCGCGCCGTGGTGGAACGTCTCGCCGCTCTCGCCTTCAACCAGCCAGTTGAACACCGAAAGCGGGATTTGCCAGACCTCGACGGGCTCCTTCGCGCCGGGAAGTTTCTGCTCGAGGATGCCCCCGATCCGCTCGAGTTGGCGGCCCACCTCGGCGGCCACCCTGGCGGGATCGGTCTCATACCACTCGGGGTATTCCTTCATCCGCCGCTTGATCTTCTCGATCATCCGCTGCTCAGGGGATTTGCCCGCGTCGGGATCGACAAGGGCATGGGCAAGCAGGCTTTCCTCGTCCTCTTTCTGGCCGGGCGGCACGGCGGCGATCCTGTCGCTGAATTTGCTCCAGGCCGAGGCTGCGGCCTCGTGCACTTCTTCGGGCAGATCGCGGTTGCGCTTGGTCATGCTTGGCCTCAAATCGCTATGGTTGTTCGGGCGGCGAGCCCTGGTTCGGCGTTTGTGATACTGCGATGACGCTACCCCGTCGAGGCGCAACGCGCCCAGCGCGGGGCGGTTTTGCCAATCTTGAAGCACGAAACAGTGACTGCCGGCGTTACCCGAGCAAGGCTTTCACCCGAGCGGTGAAATCGTCGCCGCGCGCTTCGAAATCGGGGTATTGATCGAAGCTGGC
>MNZL01000161.1 GCA_001873585.1 Rhodobacterales bacterium CG2_30_65_12
CGTAATAGCCGCGCTCCTCGGCGATATCCTCAAGTGCCACGCGCCATGCGGTGGCATCGGCCGCGCCGGCAAGCTCGGCAAGATCGTCTGCGACATCCTTCATGCGGTGGTCCCCGGGGTGCGGGGTCAGAGTATCGCGGCGGGGCGTGGCGGTCTAGCGCCTGCGGCGGCGACACTCTGTTGGCTATCCTGCGCCAGTCAGTTGCGGGATTGCGCGGCGCGGGCGTGACGGATCAGAACGGCCGCCGCTTCTGGCGTAACCACCCGGGCCGGCGGGGCGAGCAGGAGCCGACCATAGAGCGCGCGATTGTCTTCGTGCTGCATCAGCGTGGCGAACCGGGCGCGCCGCCACGCCACTGCCTGCGCATGCAGCCGGGCCAGTTCCGGATCGGCGTGCAGCCGGGCGAGGTGGATATCGCGCAGCCCGTCGCTGGCGCGAATCGAGCTATCGGCCTCGATGCACCAGTTGCGCTCGGTCCAGTAGTCTAGCCCGAGCGCGTGGGCGCCGTGCACGGCGCGGCCTCGGTCGCGCTTGACGATGTAGCTTTCCATCGCCCCGAGCGGGTAGTGGTTGACCTGGGCAAGGGCATGGGTGGGGGCGCGGTGATCGGCGAAAATGCCCTGCTTGCGCCAGCGGTCGGGCAGCTCTCGCCCCGCGCCATCGAACCAGCGCGCAGTGTCGGCGGCGTCTGCCGGGCTACGTGGGCGGTGCACGCCAAGCTTGCGGTAAGCGCCGGAATTGCGAAAGATGGTCTTGACCATGTATGCGCGCCACGGCCAGAGCATCGCCTGCGGCGCAGCGCGGGTGAACACCTCCGTTACCGGCTGGTCGGCATAATCGCGCTGGCCGCAATTGCCGAACACCCGCCAGGTGAGCGCAATCGCGTCGGCCTCGGGCAGCGCCGCGACAAGCGCCGCAAGCGTATGGTCGCCAACGTGGATATTCACGAACTCGTCGATGTCGAGCGTCATCAGCCAGTCGGCCTCGCGCACCAGCGGGTGCGCGTCGGCCCGTTTCATCGCGGTGAACTGCACGCCGCCCGCGTGCGGGCCGGGGTTGGGCAGGTGGACGATCTCGCCGAGCGCGGCGAGCCGGTCGAGCATCGCCTCGGTGCCATCGTCGCAATCGTTGGAGAGCACGAGCAGGTCGCTAAAGCCAATACCGCGATGGTGGGCGATCCATTCGAGCAGAAAGGCCGCCTCATTGCGAACGGTGAGAACCGCCGTTGTGCGCACCTCACCAATCCCGCCGGAAGGTAACGACCTTCTTGTTCGAGGTCTTGGGGAAGAAGGTGAGCCCGGCGCCGTGGAACGCATCAAACACCGCTTGCACCCCGGCCTTGCCGATCCATTGCGGGTGCAGCTCGACCACGCCAAGCCGCACGGTGGAGAGATCCATCAGCGGCACGAGGTCGGCCTCGGCGCCTTCGATATCGCAGACCACCACGCTCGGCTTGATCGCCTTCATCGTCGTCTTGATGTTGCGCACCTCCACCGTGTGCTCGGCCACCACCGGACTGGTCTCGCCATCCGGCTCGGCCTCAAGCGAGGACGCGGAAAAATGCGCGCGCTCATAGAAGGTGGCCTTGCCCTTCCTCGCGCCGAGCACCGCGTTTGTCACCTGCACCCGGTCCGTTACCTGGTTGAGTGCGTGGACCCGCTGGATATAGCGGATCATCGACGGATTCGCCTCGAACGCGTGCACCTGGCTGGCGTTGCAGGCACGCGCCATCAGCGTCGACATGAAGCCAATCCCGGCGCCGATCTCCAGCGCGACGTCGTCGGAGCGCACCAGCGCACGCACCGCCGCCGCCTCGCGCTCTTCGTAGAGGTTCGAGCGCAAAAGTCTGCGGGTGCGGCGGCTGATGATGTGTTCGGCATCGGGAAAGCGCATACCCCGGCAGCGGATGATCCCCTCGCCGTCGCTCTCGGGTTCGTCGGGGTTGGTCTGTGCCGTCGCCAGATTCGCCATGGCTCAACTCTCCATATCGAGCGCGAGGGCAAAGGCCACGCGCTCCATTTCGGTAAGATCGGTGGTAATCGCCTGCTGGAAAAGCTCTTCAAACTCCGGCGTGGCGCGCAGCTCGGCGGTCTTTGCCCTGTGCCACCCCACGCCCGCCTCGTGCAGGCGCGCCAGCTCCAGGTCGGCACGCAACCGGTCAAGCTCGGCCTGAACCCGGGGGATGTTGCGCAGGATCGTCACGTCGGTGTTGCCGCCCCAGTCCATCCGCACCCAGTAGTTGAGCCCGATCGACCGGTCGACGTGCAGCGCCCGCCCGCGCTGGCGTTTGACGAGAAAGCTCTCGGCCGAGCGCAGCGCATAGTGGTTGAGCTGGAGCAGATCGTAGCCGATAGTCTTGAGGTCTGAGCGCCAGCCTTTTTCATGGTAGCCGGGCGTCATCTCCTCGCCCGAACCGTTGACCCATTTTACCCGTGGCTTCATCGCGTCGGCGAGCTTGTTGGGCCGGTGACAGGAAAGCTTGGCATAGGCGCCGACGTTTTTTGTCATCGTCTTGAAGCCCCAGGTGGTGTGGGGCTTGGGGCAATATTTCGGTGCGGCGGAGGTGAATTGTTCGATCACCAGCCGATCCTCATAGCGCGTCACGCCGTTGTGGCCAAACAGCCGCCAGGTCATCGCCACGTTGGTGGCGTCGGGCACACGGGCGAGAAAATCGGCGAGCGTGCCGTTGCCCGGCCGCACGTTGATGAACTCGTCAACGTCGATGTGAATCACCCAGTCGGCCTTTTCGATCAGGTCTTCTTTCAGCGACTTGTTGAGCGCATGCTGCTGCGGGCTGTTGCCTTTCCAGTCGTCGTTATTGCGGTGCTCGACGATCCCAAGGGCTTGCAGGCGGCGCAGCAACTCGTCGGTGCCATCGGTGCAATCGTTGGTGTAGATCAGGAAATGATCCACCCCGATCTGGCGGTGATAGGCGATCCATTCGAGGATATAGGGCGCCTCGTTCTTCATGCAGCCGACGATCACGTTGCCGGTAGAGCCGGCGGGCAGGGCGCGCGGGGCGATCTCGGCAAACGGCGCGGCAAGCTCCTCCTCGTTGACCCGGCCGAGCCGGTTGTGCGGGGCGAAACGGCCACCGCGCAGGTGATGGTAGTTGTCCCGCGCCCGATCGGACAGGAGCTTTTCGGCGGTCGGCGTGAGAGTGGCATCGGCCGCGGGGCTGGCTTGCTCCGCGTCGCGCTTCTGTGCGCTCTCGGCATCCGCCTTGCGCGCCGCCTCGGTGGCCGCGTCGATCTGCGGCAGGAAGGCGGCGGCATATTGCGTGGCGCGAAAGCCGAACAGCGGATCGGCTTCGGCCCACGCCGCTTTTGCCCGGTTGCGCTTCAGGCTTGCTTCGGTGAGCGCGGGGTGCGCCTTTACCAGCGCCCTGTTGTCTTTCTCGAAGCGCTTTGACAGCGCTGAAAGCTGGCCCGGGTCGATCGGCGCCCCGGGCACGGTCACCTCGCCAAGCAGCCGGATCCAGAGTGCACGCGGGATGATCCGCCCGGCGCCAAGAAGCGCGACGAACACCGCGTTGAGCCCACGCCAGCGCGCCAGCGTGGCGGCCGAGGGCTGCTGTGGCCGCGTCGGTGCCTCGGCCTTGCCGATGCTGCCCCCGATCTCCAGCATCTCGCGGATTTCGTCGACAATCCCGGGGCTGAAAAACCGCGCCTCGTCGTAGCGGCGCAGCACCACCCGGCCGGCGCCAAACACCTCTTCCCAGCGCGCCACCAGCCGGGCGTAATCGAGCCAGTGCGGCACGCCCTGCAGCTCGGGAAAGGCTTGGCGCGCAGGCTCGATCCGGGCCCAGTCCTTCAGCGCCACGCCGCGCCAGCGCTCCGCGTCAGGGATTGTCAGCTCCTGCGTCAGCGCGGCGGTGCGGCCTTCGGCGACGGCCTGGGCATAGTGGCGCACCAGCACGCGGGCCTGTTCGTCGACATGGGCGAGGATGGTGATCTGGTCGGAATGAGGCGTGAGCAGGGCACGCAGCCGTTCGAGCTCCGAGCGGTTGGGCAGGGTGGCAAGCTGGTGGGCCGAGATCAGCAGTGTTTCGGGCGCGTCCTTCTCGATCTCGCGCGCAAGGTCTTCGGCGAGCGTCTTTTGCAGCCGCGCCTGCGCACGCGGCTGGGCAAAGCCACGGGCATGGCGCAAGGGATCGACATGGCCGGGATCGGATACCGCCATGTAGGCGCGGGTGTGGTTGCGCTTGCCGAGCGCGTGCGAATAGAGCACACCCTTTTGCAAAAGCTGGCCGCGCTTGTCTTCGAGCACACCCTGAAGCGCCTCGGTGCCGCACCATGGCAGGCCGATATGCACAATGATCCGCATCATCGGGTGCTCGTCCCGGTGGCGGGCTCTGCGCCAACCGCTTCGGGCGCCGGCTCTGTGGCCCCGGATTTGGTCGGGTGCCTCGCGTTTTCGTTGGCCTTGCCCCACCATGGCAGATCGAGCCCCAGAAACGCGCCGATCTTGTCGCGTGCCTGCGGGTCTTCGATGTGGTATTCGAGAAAGTCGTCGGCGCCGGCGAAGACGTGGCGGCAGAAGCTGATATGGCCTTCGATCCAGCGCTCAAGCTCACCCGGTTTCTTGCCGAACTCGGCCGGAAGACCGGGCACATCGGCCGCCGGCAGCCGCCGCCGCCCGAGGTTTGACCAGCGCCGCATACTGTCGGCATGGCTGGCGGGATCGCGCACCGAGAGGATGAACTTCGCCCCCGGATGGCGCGCGCGGATCGCGCTCAGCAGTGCCCAATCGGTCTGCGGCCAGAGGTTCTTGCCGTCGCGGATCACGTCAATCTCGGTCAGGGCGTCGAACCCGTCGAGGAATTGCAATGGGTCGCCGGTTTCGAAGTAGCCGGCATAGAGCAGCCGGCCGACGAACCCGCGCACCTTGCCCTGCCCAGGGCGCACTTTCCAGTCGGCCACCCGGAGCCCGGCTTGCGTGAGCGCGGCGGCCAGCGTGGTGGTGCCCGATTTCGGCAGGCCGAGGTTGATCACTTTCAATCCGTCGGGGATCATGCGGCACTTTCCTTCAGCAATGCGATCAGCGCGAGCTCGGCCGGGCACTCGGGTGGCAGAGCCTTGAGCCGCGCGGCGAGTGTGCGATAGCCCTCTTCGGCCATCAACCGGTCGCGGGTGGCGCGGTGTGCGGTCACCGCTTCAGTGTGCAGGGCCGCCAGCTGCGGGTCGGCCATCAGCCGGGCAATCTCGGCCTTGAGGCGGGGCAGGGTGCGCTGGATCGAGCGATCTTCCCACGCCGGATCGTTGCGCTCGCGCCAATAGGTATCGTCGAACGCGCGGTTTTCACGGTTCACATCGCCACGGTCGTTCTTGACCAGGTAGCTGTCGAGCGAGCGCAGGGCGTAGTGGTTGAGGGTGGCAAAGTCGCGGCTGCCGCGCGCGGGAAACTTGCGGATGCGCCGCTTGTTGGCGGCCACGCGGAATTTCCACGGCACATCGCGGCCCGAGCCATCGCTCCAGACCGGGCGCTCGCCCTTGGGTAGATTGTCTTTCATAAAGGGCCGGTGCGCACCGTAGTATTTGACCGGGAAATCTTTTCGGATCAGGGTTTTGACCTCAAGAGAGGTTTCGGCGCACCAGATCTCGGGATTGTGCGACCGGGTGAATTGCTCGATCACCGGACGGTCTTCATAGGCCTCGATCCCGTCATTGGCGAAATACTGGAAGCCTACCGAAATCGCCGCCGGGGTGCCACAGGCCGCGATCAGCTCGGGGATCGTGCCATTGCCGACATGGATGTTGAGAAACTCGTCGACATCGGCGATCCAGACCCAATCGGCCCCGGTGACGATGGTCTGGCGGCGCGCGTCTTTCAGCGCCTCCATCTGGTAGTTGCGCCCCTCGGCCGGGTTGGGCAGGTGCACGACGAGGCCAAGCTCTTGCAAGCGGTCGAGCAGCCGGTCGGTGGCATCGGTGCAATCGTTGGAATAGAAGAGGAAATCGGTCACCCCGATCACCCGGTTGAAGGCGATCCACTCGATCAGGAACGGGCCTTCGTTCTTCACGCAGGTAACGGCGGTGATGCGCAAGGGCGCCCCCGAGGCGGTGGTTTGGTCCGATTTCATCGTGCTGCCCGCTTCACTTGTCGCGTTACCATGCGTTGCCTGACTGGTCTAACGCCGGATTGTTGACTTTCTCTCTCGCAAAATGTGCAAAGAAAATCAATCTTTTCCCAAATGGAAACAACGGGGGGCCAGC